>JBIKUN010000243.1:0-3316 GCA_044347565.1 Vicinamibacterales bacterium
CTGCATGGCGTTGTAGACGGCCGTGCGCGTGGCCCAGGCGTCGGCGCCGGCCGGCACGTCGATCTTCGTGTCGAGCGCGAAGAGCTCGAACGTGTAGTGATGCAGCGGGCCGGTGGCCGGGGCGCCCGGTCCGCGGTAGACCTCGCCGCTCGCACTGATCTGCCGGCTGCCGTCGGGCAGCGTGGCACCCTTCGGCTGCCCTTCCGTCATGCCGGTGGCGGTGCCGGGAATGCCCCAGACGAGCCAGTGCACCTGATCCTCGGTCGTCTTGTTGCGGGCGACGTCGGGGTCGCGCATGTGCAGCACGAAACTCTGCGTGCCGGCCGGCACGTTGGTCCAGGCGAGCGCCGGCGACACCTGCTCGCCGGCCTGGGTGTACTTGTTCGGGATGACGCCGCCGTCGGGGAACGCGGTGGTGGTGAGCGTGAGGGGCGGCCGCGGCGGGGCGGCCGGAGCGGCGGGCGCCTGCGCGAAGGCCAGCGCCGGCACGAACGCGAGCCCCATCACGAGTCCTGTCCAGATTCTGCGCGTCATCATTCGTCTCCCTGGCGCCCGCCGTTCGTGGCGGACGCGATGTCGAGGTCAGCGCCCGGCGGCGGCCTCCCGCCTGCTGCCGCGCCGATGCTGCGCCTCCGCCAGCCGCTCGAGAAGCGGCTCCGTCGCCTCGAGGGACAGGCACCCGTCGGTGATGCTCTGCCCGAACCGCGCCGCCTGTCCAGCCACGTAGTCCTGGCGCCCCTCGACGAGGAAGCTCTCGAGCATCGTGCCGAACACACGCCACGAGCCCGACGCGACCTGCTCGGCAACCGACATCGCCACCTCGGGCTGGCGCCGGAAGTCCTTCTGGCTGTTGCCGTGCGAGCAGTCGATCATGACCGACTGCGGCACGTGGCGGCTGGCGAGGCGCGCGCAGACGTCGTCGACGTGCGCCGCCGTGTAGTTCGGACCGGCCTGTGACCCGCCTCGCAGGATCACGTGGCACGTGTCGTTGCCGGCCGTGTGGAAGAGGGCCGAGACGCCCTGGACGGTCACTCCCGGAAACCAGTGGGGAGACGCCGCCACGCTGACGGCATCGACAGCGGGCTGCACATTGCCATCGGTACTGTTCTTGAAGCCCACGGGCATCGAGAGCCCTGAGGCCAGTTCCCGATGCACCTGGCTCTCGGTGGTTCGCGCGCCGATGGCCGCCCAGGACGTCAGGCCGTCGATGTACTGCGGGATCTGGGTATCGAGGAACTCGCAGGCGGTTGGCAGCCCGATGTCGTTCACGTCGAGGAGCAGCTTGCGCGCCATCCGCAAGCCTGTGTTGACGCGAAAACTGCCGTCGAGGTCAGGGTCGTTGATGAGCCCCTTCCAGCCCACGGTCGTCCGTGGCTTTTCGAAGTAGCAACGAAGCACGACGATGAGCGCCTCCCGGTAGCGATCGGCGAGGACCTTGAGCTTCACGGCGTAGTCGGTGGCCGCGCCGGTATCGTGGATGGAGCAGGGACCGACGACGACGACGAGGCGAGGGTCCACGCCGCGAATCACCTGAGAGATCGCCAGGCGCGTGTCGGCCACGAGCTCGGCGGCAGATTCCCCGATGGGCAGCTCTTCGATCAGGATGGCGGGAGGAATGAGCGGCCTGACACCGGTGATACGCAGGTCTTGAATGGGCCGTGCCATGAGCTGACAGACTATCGCATCTGGCGAACCGCACACGTGAAGTGAGGATTCGGCCGTGCGCGCCATGACCGGCATCGATCCACGGTTCTGCAATCACACGCGTGGCTGCACCGGCCGCGCCTCACGCCGGGCGCCGCGGCCTACTGCTGCTGTTGCTGCTGCTCGTGGGCGAGGCGGTCGGCGCTCTCATCCGGCACCGCCACCTCCGAGACCCACGACGCGGTGACGACGGCCGTGTCGAGCGTCGGCAGGGCGTCGCCGGGTGTGACCTCGACGTTCACTTCGAGGCTGCTGGCGGCGCCGCCCTTGTAGACGCCGCGCGTCGGCGGCACGTCGGCGTAGTCGCGCCCCACGGCCACGCGCACGTGGCGCAGGCCGGCCTCGATGTCGTTCGTGGGATCGATGCCCATCCAGCCGAGTCCGGGCAGCAGCACTTCCACCCAGGCATGCGTGGCAATCGTGGTCGGGCCGTCGTCTTCGCCGAGCGCGCGCGGCGCGATGTAGCCGCTCACGTAACGGCACGGCAGGCCGAGCCGGCGCAGCAGCGCCAGCATGATGTGCGTGAAGTCCTGGCAGACGCCGCGACGCGACGCCAGCGCCTCGCCGATCGGTGAGTCGACGCGCGTGGTATTCGGCGCGTAGGCGAACGCGCGATGCATAGCGCCGCTCAGGGCCCGCACCGTGCCGAGCGGATCGGCAGCGCGGGTGGCGAGCGGCCCGAGTTCGCCGGCGAAGCCGAGGAGCGCGTCGCTCCACTCCGCGAAGTGGCTCGGCTGGCGGAAGTCCCAGTGGTCGCCGCGGCCGGCCCACTGGTCCACCTCGCGCCAGGCCTCCATGCCGAGCGCGGCCGGCCGTTCGGGCGGCGCATCGAGCTGCACCTGCGCCCGCGCGGTGACGGCCAGCCGCAGGTGGCGCCGCGGCAGATCGAAGTGATGCACCCAGTTGCCGAGGAAGTCGCGGTAGGCGAAGACGCGCGCCCGCGGCTGCAGGTCCACCTCGAACTGCAGGCAGCGCTGCGTCGCGTCGGACGCCGGACGCATGCGCAGCTCCATCACGCTCTCGCTCACCGGCGAGGCGTAGGTGAAGCGGGTCAGATGGCGGATGGCGTAGTGGGTGGCCACGAGAGGCGATCAGGCGAGCCCGATGTCGATCGGATACGCGATGTACTGCTGGTGCACCGCCGAATTGATGAGCGCCGCCTGCCGCACGATGTCCTGAAGATACGACGGAAGCTCCCCCATGATCTCGTCGATCTGTCCGTAGTCGAGCGAGGCGAGCAGCCGGCCGGCCAGCCGTTCGCTGCGCCCGTTGGTGCGCCCGGTGAGGCCGGCAATCGCCTTGAGCGCCGCCTGCACGCGTGCCGCGGCGAAATGGATGCTGCGCGGGAACTCCGGGTTCAGCACCAGGAACTCGGCGATGCGCTGTGGCCGCACATCAGCCGTGTAGTGCCGGCAGTAGGCCTCGAAGGCGCAACAGCTCTTGAGCAGGCCGACCCACTCGACGAACTCGCTCACGCCGGGCAGACCGCTGGCATCGGGTGGCGCCTCGCGGAACTGCACGTCGAGCAGCGCCGCCGTGGCGCTCGCGCGTTCGAGGTAGCGCCCGAGCTCGATGTAGTGCCAGCCTTCGCCGTGCGTCATCGTGGCGTCGG
>JBIKUN010000130.1:0-12512 GCA_044347565.1 Vicinamibacterales bacterium
GCCCGAAACGGTCGAGCGTGCGGCGGACGAGGTCGGCAACCGACGCCTCACTGGCGACATCGACGCCGATGCCGATGGCCGAGCCCGGCCCCTGCAGCTCGCTGGCCACGCGGGCGGCCTCGTCGGCGTCGACGTCCGCCAGCACCACCTGCGCCCCGGCGTCCACGAGGGCGCGCCCGTACTCGCGGCCGAGAAGGCCGGCGCCTCCCGTCACGATCACGGTGTGGCCGGTGACGGCAAACGTGTCGGTTACGTGGGCTGGCATGAGGGATGGGTCTCGCGGATGCTGCGCCGGGCCGCGTCGATCGCCTCGAGCGCCGCCCGGCCGTCGGCGAGGGTGCAGATCGGCTGTTCGCCGCCGCGCAGGCAAGCCAGGAAATGACGCATCTCGTCGAGGAACATGGTGTTGCGCTCGAATGCCGCGGGAGGCGGCACGACCTCCCACTGGCTCGTCGCGCTGGAGAAGAGTCGAGCCGTGTGATCGGCCTGATTCCACGACATCGTACCCTCGGTGCCGATGATCGAGAGACGATGTTCGGTCGGCCGCTGCACGAAGTCGAGATGGACGTGTCCGGACGCGCCGTTCGCGAAGCGGAGCACGGTATCGACCGACGTCTCGACAGCAAGCCCGAGCGGGTCGCGCCGCGAGGCGATGGCGGCAGCATCCTCGATGTCGCCGACCAGCCACCGCAGATAGTCGAACGGATGACACAGGGTCAGCAGGACGCCGCCCCCCAGTTCGGGTCGCGCGGCGTAGCCGCCCCGGTAGTTCTCCCATGGGTGCATGTCCGGCAGATACTCGCCCCAATGGGCCTGGGCTGACACGACCGTTCCGATCGCACCGGATTCGATCCAGCGTCGAAGCTGCCGAAGGCCAGGGTGAAACCGGAACTGGAAGCCGACCAGGGCCGTGAGTTGTCGCGACCGCACCTCGGCCTCCAGCTCGGCCACGCCGGCAAGCGCGTGCGACACCGGCTTCTCGATGAACAGGTGGGCGCCGGCGCGGGCCGCGGCGGAGGCCACGTCGAGGTGCAAGGCCGTGGGATTTGCGACGATGACCGCAAGCGGCTGGTGAGCCAGCGCCCCGTCGAGGTCGTAGTCGACCGGGGTGCCCGACAAATCGGCGTCAGGCAGGGTGGAGCGGCCCGTGCGATAGCAGCGGATGTCGCGCCAGCCGAGGGCGCGGAGGTTGGTCAGATGCCGGCGACCGACCGACCCCAAGCCTGCGATGAGGATCCCACCCACGGAGGGAGTGTGGCAGCAGCCTGTGACGCCAGCTTTGCGCGGATGTCGCGCGGTGATGACATCGGTAGCGGACCGTGGAGAGTCAGGAAGGAAAGGGGCGCGGATGACCACGAGCAGAACCAGTGCCGAGTCGTTCAGGGACGATGGCTTCGTTGTGGTGCGCGACCTGCTGCAGCCGGAGGAGGCGGCCTTCTACGTCAGCCGGCTGAAGGCGCTGGCGGGCGGAGCGCCGCGCTGGACCCAGCCGGACGGCATCAATCGGAATCCGGAATTCTGGCCGGTGATCTTCAACGATCGCCTGCTTGCCGCGGTGCGGGACCTCCTCGGCCCCGAGGTCCGCTACCTGCCGCACAACGATTTGCACCTCGGGTTCTCGTCGTTTTCCTGGCATCGCGACAGCGTCAGTCGCGAATTCGGCGACGGGCCTGACTGGGACGAATCGCGCGACCCCTATCGGATCGTGAGGGTCGGCATCTATCTGCAACGGTTCGACCAGAGCCAGTTCAGGCTTGGCCTCGTACCCGGGAGCCACAGACCCGGCGACGCCACCGCCCGTCAGCGCCGGGCCCGGAGGCGCACGGGTACCGCGGCGGCCGTGTTCTCGGGGCTGACGGGTATCGACGTCGTCGGCGCCGATGCCGAGTGGGTCGCCACCGACCCGGGGGATTGCGTGATTTTCGATCCCCGATGCCTGCACACGGGCAGCAGGATCCACGGCGACAAGTACTCGATGTTCGTGGCGTATGGCGTCGAGAACCCGCACTTCCGCCATCACTGGCACTACTACCTGCGGCTGCGCCGCGACCTTGGGTATTCGGCGATCGCGCCGGCTCTGGCCGACCGGCTGCGGGCCGCCGGCCTTCTGGCCATTGAGCCGCCGGACGACCTGCGCATCGACGCCGCCTGGATGCCGTCGCCCGCGTACACGCGTGTCGCGCGGCTGTTCAAATAGCGAGAGGCAGACCCCCGATGACTGGCAAGAGCATCCTGCTCATTTGCGGCACGCTGAACCAGACCAGGGCGATGCTGGCCGTGGGCCAGCACCTGGGAGAACATCACTGCTACTACACGCCGTTCTACTGCGACGGCCACCTGCTTCGCGCCAGCCGCCGCGGGCACCTCGACTTCACCGTGCTCTCGGGGCCGCTGCGCGAACGGTCGCTCGCCCTGATGCGTGAGCACGAGGTGCCGATCGACGAGCGCGGCGAAGGGCGTGACTACGACCTGGTCGTGACCTGCACCGACCTCATCCTGCAGCGCAACCTCGCCGGCCGTCGAATCGTGCTCGTGCAGGAAGGACTGACCGAACCGGAAGGTGTGCTCTATTGGCTGGCCCGGCATGCCGGCTGGCCGCGGGTGTTCGCGAACACCGCCGCCTTCGGCCTGTCGAACGGCTACGAGGTGTTCTGTGTGGCGTCGCAGGGCGCGAAAGAGATGTTTCGCGCCAAGGGCGTCCGCGACGACAAGATGGTCGTGACGGGCATCTCGAACTTCGATCATGTCGACGTCTATCGCAGCAACGACTTCCCGCACCGAGACTTCGTCCTGGTGTGCACGTCCAACGCGCGCGAGACGTTCAAGTACGACGATCGGATGCAGTTCCTTCGCCACGCCCTGCGGATCGCGGGCGGGCGCGAGGTCATCTTCAAGCTGCATCCCGCCGAGCAGCAGGAACGCGCGATGGGCGAGATCAGGTCGCTGGCCCCGGATGCCCGGATCCTCCGCGACGGCGATACCGAGGCGATGATCGCCAACTCCGCGGCGGTCATCGCGCAGTACTCGACCGTCGCGTTCACCGCCGCCCTGCTTGGCAAGGAAGTGCACTCCTACATCGATCCGGAGCATCTTCGGCAGGTGCTCCCGGTTCAGAACGGCGGCACGTCCGCTCAGAACATCGCCACGGTGTGCCGGGCCGCACTGGAGGCAGGGCCAGACTGGATCGATCGCGTCCGGACCCGGGTCGAGCCGCAGACCGAGCCGAATGTCGCGCCGGGCACGCTGCATCTCGTGCCGCACGGCGGGCTGGGCGCGCTGGGATACCCGCTCGTGGGCGTCGTCCGTCACTTCGTCAGCCGTGCCTGGCCGTCCGGGCCGGCCGCCGCCGGGGGAGGCTCTTCCAAGACTGAAGACATCCCGGCGTAACGAGGGCGTGCCAGTGCGCGACGCCTGAAGACCTCGCCCTCAAGACAATTCCGCAGGAGCGGAGTTGGCGGAGGGAGAGGGATTCGAACCCCCGATACGGTTTCCCGTACAGCGGTTTTCAAGACCGCCGCCATCAACCACTCGGCCATCCCTCCGCGTCTTCGAAATCATTGTCGCACAGAGGCTTGCGGTTCATCCGAACCGCGCTTGGGAGTCGTGGGCGACTTCTCGACCTGTATGGCCACCGGGCCTCGGTCTACCGCGTGTACGTCTACGGCGGCTCAGGCCGCGTCGGCGAGGAAGGTCCCGACGTTCACCCCGTCAGGCGGGCTCAGCGTTTCGAGGATGTGGCAGCGATACGTGCCGTCTCCGGCGCGCAGGCTCGTATCGAGGGCCTCGCCGTCACGCCGGTAGGCGGTGTCGACGGGCACAATGACCGGGTGCAGCGGGTCGCCGGGGGTCGTGCGGATGACGATGCCGATGCAATCGTGACTGGTGCGGACGACGGAGCCGACGGGGAAGAACGTGACGGCGTTGACGAATGCCTTCACCAGCGACGAGTTCAGCTGGTCGCCTCCCATGCGGGCCAGCATGAGGCAGGCCCGTTCCGGGGGGATCGGCGCCCGGTAGGAGCGCGCGCCGGTGACGGCCTCGTAGATGTCAGCCAGCGACACGATCTGGCTGAGCGGATGCGGCACGGCGCCTGGACCCAGATCGGGGTAACCCTTGCCGGTGACGCCCCGGTGATGTTCGAGGGCGACCAGTGCACTGAGCGGGTGCAGGCCGGGAACGTGCATCAGGATGTTGGCGCCCACCGTCGTGTGCGCTTCCATCTGGCGGCGCTCCTGCGGGTCCAGGGCACCGGGCTTCATCAGCACTTCGACCGGTACCTGGGTCTTGCCGATGTCGTGGAGCAGGGCAGCCTCGAGCAGCACCGTCAGCGTCTCGTCGCGCAGGCCGATCTCGCGGCCGAGCAGCAGACTGAGCATGGCGACGTTGACCGAGTGGCAGTAGGTAAGGTTCTCGTACTGCTTCACCGCCAGGATCAGACTCAGCGCGGACGTGCTGTGCGCGACCTTGCACATGAGCAGCTGTACGAGGTCGCTGACGGCGGTCGCCTTCAGGTCGGCGCCGCGAGAGACCGTGTCGAAGAGGTTCTCCGCCTGCGAGATGGACGCGGCATAGTCCGGATCAGTCGCGGCGGGCCGATCGGACCACTGCCGGCTCTGCCAGCGTGTATCGACCGGGACGAGCCGGCCGAGGCTGATGTGCCGGATGCCGCGGGCGGCCAGCTGCATGTTGACGGACTCGGTGTGGGTGGCGCCGCGGCGCTCCCACAGGAAGCCGGCGAGGGCGAGCAGTTCGGTCGCGGTCACGCCGGGGCTGAGGTGGATGCTCTCGATGCCCAGCTCGCGGAGCTCACCAAGCGCCTGTCCGGTTGACGCCGGGTCGATCAGGCACGCCTGCCCGTTCAGGTAGACCTCGCCCCGCAGGATATCGATCTCGGCCGGACCCACGTGCTGCAGGAGGTTCTGCACGGCGTCGTCCACGGCCTGCAGGCGCTCGGCGATCATCGGATGCCGCTCCGGATAGGCGCCGATCATGCGGCGCAGGGCGACGAGCCCCAGCAATGTCGGCTGCGGGTCGGGAGCCGCGGCGTCTGCGCTGCGTTCGCTGCCCGGCGAGAGGGGCATCATGGGCTTTATCATCACGCGGCCACCAGAGCATGTGCCTTGCGGGCGAGGCGGGCGCAGGCCGGCTTCCAGAGATGGAATCGCCGGGCCGCCAGCGGCGTGAGCACGGCGTGCAGGTCGCGGGCGTCCTCGGCGGTCATCCGGTCCAGCAGCCGGATCACTGCCTCCGGGTGGTCGGCGACGAATACCTTCGAGCCGAGCAGCCTGGTCAATTGCGCGATCCACTGCGGCCGTGGAAACTTCAGCAAGGCGTCTTCGGCGGCCGGGCGCGATGCCATGTCCGCATGCTCCAGGTAGGCGGACACCGCGGCGGCGGCCGTCGTGCTGCCGATGCGAACAAGGGCCGCCAGTGCCTCGTCGCGGGTGTTCCCATCCGGCTGCTTCAGAAGGCCGGCCAGTGCGGGGCCGCCGGCGCTGCCGGCGTACCCGAGCACTCGCGCGATCGCGCGACGAGCCGTCGGACGGGCTGTGGGCAACGCCGCCACGAGCGCCGGCGCCAGGGCCGAGGCTCGCTCGCAGAACAGCGGTAGCAGCATCCAGGCCGCCTCGCCGCCCGGATTGTCGAGTGCGTCGAGCACGGAGTGGCTCGCCGACTCGCCGAAGGCCTCGATGATCGATCGGGCCGATGTGAGCGCGTCGGGCACCGTCTGGATCTGGTTGGCGAGGGTAATGAGTCGGGACTTGCAGAAGTCCTGCAGCTCCAGCTCGATGGCCCGTGCCACCTCGGGGCGCTCTCGCCGAAGCGTCACCGCCAGCTGGGCGAAGCGGGCGCTCTGTCGGGTGGCGGTCAGACCCGAGCGGGAGGCGTCGACGATGTTCAGCAGGGCGCGCACGCTCTCCGCATGAACCGCGGCCGCCTCCGGCCGGCGTTCCAGATGCAGGAGATAGTAGAGGCTGTCGAGTTGCAGATCTGTGTCGTCGCTCGTCTCGGTCTGGTGGACCAGCTGACCAAGCTGGCGTCGCGTCTCGTCGGTGACGGTCAGGTCGAAGCTGGCGAACTCCTCGAAGCCCCGCCGGCGTGTCGGGTCGAGTTCGATGAGCTTCTTCGCGTTCTGCTCGATGGCATGGTCGTGACCGTGCCCGTCCGCGGTCGGCGGTACACGTCGCTGCTGCACGTGCACGGCAATCCGTGCCTGCAGGTCCTTCAGACGGTCTGGCGGCAGGGCGAGCCGTTCCAGTGCGGTGTCGACCAGCTGGGGAGACGCTGTCTCGAGGTCGAGCAGCAGACACAGCGACTCTGCGAGGTCGACGTCGGGAAACGCCGAAAGCACATCGCGGTCCACCACGCCGTCGAGCAGCCCGGGCAGAATCGTGCGGCGCAGCAGTGCCGTTCGCCGTGTCCGGTCGAGGCCCAGCACCGCACGGGAGAGCCTGGCAAACAGCTCGGTCGACTGCCGTGCGTCGGCCTGGCGGAAGAGTTGAACGATATCGGGAAGGCGTTCGACCAGGGCCGCCTGCGGATCAGCGGCGGCGGTCTCATCGCCGGCGAGACGTGACAGCGCGCTGGCCAGTTCCGGCGGATTGTCGATCAGCTGGGCGAGGTCTCCGAGCGAGACCGACCGGCGGGTGACCGACGGGTCGACCCGCACCCACCCGGCATCGGGCGGATAGAGATAGCGGGTCGGTCCATCGCCAGGCTCGGCATCGGACGGGTCCGGAGGCGACAGGGTCGCAACCGGCGCAGCACTCGGGCCTGCCCCAAGAAAGGCCGGCCGGCGGCGCATCTGCACCGTGATGCTGCTGACGCCCTGATCAGCCAGCAGATCGACGAGGGGCGCCGTATCGCGGGCGGCTTGGCGCGCGGTGGCGAGCCCAAGGCAGAAGCAGCTCAGCTCACGGAGCGGGACCTGACAGTTGATTTCGACGGAGCCCACTCGCGCCTGATGCAGTTGGCGGGCGAAGGCCGCTTCGATTGGCGAAACCTCGCCGGCCGGGCTGCCGTCGACGACGAGCGACGCCGGCGTGACACGGAATGACAGGCGGTCCCGACCGGACAGGCCCAGCAGCGCCGCACGGACGGCCTCGAACGCCCCGATGCTCAGCCGACTCGTCGCCGGGTAGGCTTGAGTCGTCCGCACCGCCTTGCCGAGGGCAGTGATGCAGCGCTGGATGGCCTCGGCATCGGCAGAGCCGGCAGCATGCAGCGGTGGCGTGGTCGTATCGCTCGCGCCGCGCACGGTCGCGGTCAGGTCTCGCCCCCCGGGTCCCATCCCGTCGGCAAGGGTCGGTCGTGTCGAGAGGAGGTGTGCGGCGCGCATCGCGGCTTCCGTTTGTGTACTTGCAATATTGGTGCCGTAAATGCTCTACGAGTGAAGCCCGTCAGTCACGGTTCGGCCTGACGTATTTGTGGCCGGATGTCCGGTTGTCGGACACCGAGTGTCAGATCCGCCAGCGTGTGGTGGAACCCGCCATATCGGTATGGCTTGCACCAGTCCGGCCATCCCTCCAATGATGGCCGCGCATGATGGGCGTACTCGGCATCCTCCTCTCCCTCGGCCTTCTGATGTACGTGGCGTACCGGGGGTTCAACGTGCTGCTCGTGGCGCCGGTGCTGGCGCTGCTGGCCGCGTTCATCGGCGGCGACACACGGCTGCTGGCGGTGCTGAGCCAGGTCTACATGAAGAGCCTGGGCGGCTTCGTCACCGGCTACTTCGCGCTCTTCATGCTGGGCGCGATCCTCGGGCGGCTGATGGCGGATTCGGGCTCCGCGTCGGCGATCGCCTCGTGGATCGTCGGTCGTCTGGGCGCGCGGCAATCGGTGCTCGCGATCGTGCTCGCCTGCGCGGTGCTCACCTACGGCGGCGTCTCGGTGCTCGTCGTGATCTTCGCCGTGTATCCGGTGGCGGTTGCAATCTTCCGCGGCTCCCACACGCCGAAACGGTTCATTCCAGCGGCCGTGCTGCTCGGCGGCGCCACCTTCACGCTGAGCGGCATTCCGGGCACGCCGTCCATCCAGAACGCCATGCCGATTGCGTTCTTTGGCACGGACACGTTCGCCGCGCCGGGCGTGGGCAGCATCGGCGGGCTCGTGATGCTCGTCTTCGGCGCCTGGTGGCTGCAGTCACGCGCGCGGCAGGCGGCGGCACGCGGCGAAGGCTACGGCCATCATCCGCTCGACGCGCAGGACGCAGCGCCCACGCTCGACGAGCCGCCGCTGCTCATTGCGGTGCTGCCGCTGCTGGTCGTGCTCGTGATGAACGTCGCCATGACGTGGTGGATCATTCCGGCGATGGACCTCGCGTATCTCAAGGAGCCGAAGTTCGGCGGCGTGGGCGTGAACGACGTGCGCGGGCTGTGGGCGCTCGTCTCCGCACTGTCGCTCGCCACGCTCACGGCAATGCTGCTGCACTGGCGGCGCTGGCAGGATCTGAAGGGCTCGCTCAATCAGGGCACGTTCAGCTCGATGCTGCCCATCTTCAACACCGCGTCTGAAATCGCCTACGGCGCCGTGATTGCCTCGCTCGCCGGTTTCGCCGTGGTGCAGGCGGCGCTCGCCGGCATCAGCTCGAACGTCCTCGTGAACGAGGCGATTGCCGTGAACATCATGGCCGGCATCACCGGGTCCGCCGCTGGTGGACTGGGGCTGGCGCTCGGCATGCTCGGCAAGACCTACGCCGCGGCCGCCGCCGCGGCCGGCATCAGCCCGGAACTGCTGCACCGCGTGGCGGCGATTGCCTGCGGCGGCCTCGATTCACTGCCGCACAACGGCGCCGTCATCACGATGCTCGGCATCTGCCGGCTCACGCACCGCGAGGCCTACTTCGACATGTTCATGGTGTCGGTCGTGGGCCCGCTGCTGGCGCTGGTCGTCGTGCTCATCGTGGGCACGACGTTCGGCGCGTTCTGAAGCCCTTCCGCGCTGCCGGCGGCAACCGGCAACCCGCCCCGGCTGACCTGATCGCCGGCGAAATCTCGCTGGTTGATAAGGTAGAGGTCCCGCCGTGAAGCCCGCGTTCGCCGCTCTCATCGTACTGGTCCACCTTGCCGTGCCGCCGTGGGCCTCTCCCCACGGCGTGATCCACGGCTTCGTGGACGACGCCGTGACGAGCGGTCTGACGCTGCCGGTTGCGTTCGCGACGCTGCCAGACGGCCGCGTGCTGATTGCCGAGAAGGCCGGCGTGGTGCGCGTCGTCTCCGGCGGACGCCTGCTGCCGGATGCCTTCATCGACCTGCGCGCGAGGGTGAACGACTACTGGGACCGCGGGTTGCTGGGCCTCGCCGCCGACCCAGCGTTCGCGCAGAACGGCTTCGTCTATCTGTTCTACGTCCACGAAGACGACCCCTTCACCTACTCCGGGCCGAAGACGTCGCGGCTCGTCCGCGTCACGGCCATGGGCGACGCGGCAGACCCAGCCACGGAGGTAGTACTCATCGGCGGCATTCCCGCCGACTCGCCCTCGCACAACGGCGGCGCGCTGCGGTTCGGACCGGATGGCGCGTTGTGGATCACGACCGGCGATGCGTCATCGTTCAATGCCGTCGACACACGCGCGCTGCGCACGCTGCAGCTCGACTCGCTGGCCGGGAAGCTCCTGCGTGTGGACCCCGCCGGCCGCGGCCTAGCCGACAACCCGTTCTGGAACGGCGATGCGGACGCGGTGCGCTCGAAGGTCTACGCCTACGGCTTCAGGAATCCCTTCCGGCTCACGTTTCGCCCGGACACCGGGCGTCCCTACATCGCGGATGTCGGCGCCAACGACTGGGAAGAAGTGAATGCGGTTGTGCGCGGCGGCAACCACGGCTGGCCGTGTGTGGAAGGCCCTCTGCCGCAGGCGGGGTATCAGCCCCTCGCAGAATGTCAGGCGCTGTACGCGCAGGGCGCAGACGCAGTGTCGCTGCCGCTCGTGACCTATCCGCACGTGACGGGTACGGCGTCGGTGACCGGCGGCGCCTTCTATACCGGCACGGCGTTCCCGGATCACTACCGCGGCGCCTACTTCTTCGGCGACTTCTCGCGCGGCACGCTGCACTACGTGTCGATCGACGGCGCGGACGCGCTGGCCGGTCCGATCAAGGGCTTCGGCACGGGCATCGACGGCGTGGTGGACGTGCAGGCAGACGCGACCGGCCTGCTCTATCTCTCTGTCACCGCCGGCGAGCTGCGCCGAGTGCGCTACGTGCCCGAGACGGGATCGCACCAGACGCTGTTTCTCTCGGATGCGACGTCGATGGTCACGGCGGCGACGAACGGCAGCGGGCCCATCGACATCGATCGCAGCCACGGCGGACCGGCCGCGGGTGACGGCGGCCTGCTGACGCTCGGTGGCGCGTCGTACGCGAAGGGGCTCGGCGTGCTGGCCCCGTCGGACATCCGCGTGGCCCTTGGCGGCGTGTGCACGTCGTTCACCGCCACCGTGGGCGTCGACGACGCCACGCGCGGCACCGGCAGCGTGACATTCGAGGTGTGGCTCGATGGCACGCGTGTGGTGGCCTCGAGCGTTGTGCGCGGCGGCAGCACGCCGTTCTCTGGCACGCTCGACGTCACGGGTCGTCAGGAACTTCGGCTCGTCGTGACCAACGGCGGCGACGGCTCCACCGGGGACCACGCCGACTGGGCGGAGGCGCGGCTCCAGTGTACGCGTGCCGGCGGCGACACAGTGCCGCCGGTGGTCGTGGCCACGAGTCCGGCGGACGGCGACGCGGCGGTGGCCGCGAACACCGCGATCAGCGCCGCCATGTCCGAGGATCTGCGCGCCGCATCGGTCGGCGCCACTGCGCTCGTCGTCGCAGACGCGGCGACGGCGATCGCGATTGCCGGCAGCGTCACGTACGACGACACCGCGCGGCGACTCGTGTTCCAGCCGCAGGCGCCGCTCGCGCCTGGTGTGGTGTATCGCGCCACGATGGCCGCCGGCGCGGTGGCGGATCCAGCCGGGAACTCACTTGCGGCCTCGGCGAGCTGGACGTTCACGACCGCGGCGCTCGTCACGAACCAGGCGCCTCAGCCGGTGATGTCGGCGCCGGCGGCCGGCGCCACGTTCGCCGTGGGCGACGTCATCGCGTTCAGCGGCAGCGCCACGGACGCGGAAGACGGCGCCGTGCCGCCCGGCGCGCTGCGCTGGAACGTGAGCATCCGCCACTGTCCGGGCGGGGTCTGTCACACCCATCCCCTGGTCGCGACGGGTGGTTCGGGCGGTACGCTCGTGGCGCCGGAACATGGCGCCGACAGCTTCCTCGTCGTCACGCTCACCGCAACCGACAGCGGCGGCCGCTCGGGCAGCGTCTCGCGCGAGGTCCGGCCGCGTCTTGTCACGGTGACGCTGCGCACCGAGCCTCCGGGCCTGCCGGTGATCTTCGGCGAGTTGCGCCGGCTGGCACCAGCCACCTTCGACGCCGTGGTCGGCGGCCAGGTGAACGTGGCCGTCCTGACGCCGCAACAGTCGCTGTCGTTCACCGGGTGGGCCAGTGGCCGGGCCGCCCAGCACGTGGTCACGATCGGCAACGAGGACAGCACGGACACGGCACGTTTCGCGCCGGCGCCGGGAGTGCATTACCTGAGCGATCTGCAATGGACGTCCGCCACGAACGGCGCCGGACCGGTCGAACGCGATCGCAGTCATGGCGGGGCCGCGGCCGGCGACGGTCCGCCGATCACGCTCGGGGGCGTGACGTATGCCAAGGGCCTCGGGGTGCTCGCCGCGTCCGACATTCGCGTGGCCCTGGGCGGCGCCTGCACGGCGTTTGCCGCGCGGGTCGGCATCGACGACGACGTGCAGGGTGGCGGCAGCGTCGTGGCCGGGGTGCTCGTGGACGGACGGCCCGCCTGGGTCAGTGGGCGGTTGAGCGGCGTCATGTCGCCCGAGCCCGTGGTGGTCGACGTCACCGGCGCGTCGGAACTGGCGCTCGTGGTGGTGGACGCGGGCGACGGCCCCGTCAACGACGAGATGGACTGGGCCGATGCCCGGCTGACGTGCGCGGGGCCAGGCGCCGCCCCGCCGGCGCCGCCCGCGGTCATGAGTGCGCTCGCCGCCGGCAACAACGTGGGCCTGTGGTGGACGCCCGTGACGGGCGCGACGTCCTATCGTCTCGAGGCCAGTTCCGCCGCTGGACGCGTGGACCTCGCGGTCCTCGATCTCGCCGACACCGTGTTCACGGCGGCCGTGCCCGCCGGCGCCTACTGGGTCCGCGTGCGCAGTATGAATGCCTGGGGCACGAGCGCGCCGTCACCCGAGGTGCGCGTCGTGGTCGACGGCACCACGGCGCGTCCGGCGCCCGTGACCGACCTGACGGCGGCCGTGCAGCAGCAACGTGTGACGCTCGCGTGGTCACCGCCCGTGAGCGGCGGACTTCCGGTGGCGTACGTGGTCGACGCGGGGGCGGACGTCAACGGTCTCGTGCCGGTCGCGCGCACCGTACGGCCGATGCTCGTCGCCGATGGCGTGCCGCCGGGCACCTATCTCGTTCGCGTGCGCGCGCTGAACGCTGCCGGCG
>JBIKUN010000244.1:0-3285 GCA_044347565.1 Vicinamibacterales bacterium
ACGTGCCGTAGGTGCGCAGCTTGCCGATCGACTCGCCGGGTTGGAACAGGTAGACCTCGATCTTGGCGCCGTTGTTCAGCACGTGCAGGATGTCGTCCTCGTAGCCGTCGACGTAGATGTCGGTGACCGCCTCGTCGAAGACCTCGCCGCCGGCCTTGAAGTTGTGCTCGCCGAGCCAGCCGTTCTTGAAGTAGCTGACCGTGCCCAGGATCTGGTCGCGCTTCCGGTCGCGTCCCCAGTTCCGGTTCCGTCCGGCCAGCAGGTTGTTGCCGATGTCTTCGTAGCGCAGGCCCGAGCCGTTCGGCGTGTTGTCCCAGTCGTAGCCGTACTGGCCGACGCGCACCTCGGCGAAGGTATTGGCGCCGAGCACGCCGTTCCACTCAGCCTTGTGCACCCACGCCCAGAAGTTCTGGTTCCAGGTGGTCTCGAGCGTGTTGATGCCGGTGTCGACGCCGAGCAGGAATGAGTCGAAGCGCTGCGGCTGCTTCTTCTGCGAGGGCTGCGAGTAGGCGATGAACTTGTTGTTCTGCGACAGGTTGTAGGTGACCTTGCCGCTGAAATTGTTGAGGATGGTCTGCTGCGGGCCGGCCGCGTAGTTGGCGAAGCGGGCCTTGATGTCCTGATTGCGATACGACCCGTACCACCAGATCTTGTCCTTCACGAGGTAGCCGCCGAACCCGAGGTTGTTGTCGCGATACGACGACAGGCGGTTCAGTTCTTCGGCCGCCAGACTGCCGCTGCCGCGCAGGCCGCGGGCGATCTGGTCGTCGTCGATGTTGGTGCCCTGCCAGCTCTCGTGCGAGTAGCCGCCGAAGTAGGTGCCACGGAACTGATTGCCGCCCGACTTGCTGATGAACTGCGACTGCACGCCCGGGGTCGAGGCCTCGGCGGTGTGCGCCGCCTGGTTGATGACCACTTCCTCCATCGCGCCGACATCGGGATAGTTGCCGAACGCGCCCGTGGCCTCGGTGGCGTTGATGCCCTCGATGCTGGCCCGCACCTGGCCCGACGTGCCGTACGAGACGAACGCCTGCTGGGTGCCGTTGGTGCTGCCGCCGACGTCGATGCGGCTCATCTGCACCGAGGGCGAGCCAGCCAGCAGCGAGAAGTAGTCACGCGAGGTTGGCAGCGCCGCGAGCTGCTCGGCGTTGAACGTGGTGCCCACCTGCGTGGCCGACGTGTCGACGACTGGCGACTGCCCGGTCACGGTCACCGACTCCTCGAGGCTCGCCACCTTCATCTCGGCGTTGATGGTGCCGGTGAAGCCGGTGCTGATCCGGATACCCTCATTGCGCACCGTCCGGAAGCCGGCCAGCTCGAACTGCACCACGTAGTCGCCGGGCGGCACGGCGGTGAACCGGTATTGCCCCTCGGCGTCGGTCACGGAGGTTCTCGCGCCCATCATGGCCGGACTCGTGATGGTGACGGTGACGCCGGGCATCACGGCACCGGTATCGTCCACCACCCGGCCGTTCATGGCACCCGTGCCCGACGTGGTGGCTTGTCCAAAGGCGGTCGAGATGCCACCGAGAACCAGCAGGAATGCAATGACCAGGCTGCGACGCATGACCGATCCTCCTCGCGAACGCGGAACGACCCGACGATGACACCGGCGAACGATGGGGGGGTTATTGCCGATCTGGACGCAGGTGTCAATCGCGAACGTGCGAGGCCGGCGGCCGGGTGGCCGGCGATGGAGCGGAGGCGGCCCTATTCCGAGGTCTTCGCGCGCGGGTGCGCCTTGGCGTAGACCTCTTTGAGCTGCGCCGCGTTGACGTGCGTGTAGCGCTCGGTGGTCGTCAGGCGGGCGTGGCCAAGCAGTTCCTGAATCGCCCGCAAATCGGCGCCGCGCTGCAGCAGGTGCGTGGCGAAGGAATGCCTGAGCGCGTGCGGGCTGATGCCGCTGCGCTCGCTGCAGTGCGCGACGTAGCGCGTCACGAGGCGATGCACGCTGCGGCCGGTGAGCCGGCCGCCGCAGGCGTTCACGAACACCGGTTCGCGGCCGCTGCGATCGGCGCGGCCTCGCCCGGTGGCGCGCGCCTCGCCCAGCCTTCCGCGCGCGGCAGACGGCCGCATGACGGGCGGATGCTCGCGGCGGATGGCCTCGCGGTCCGGCAGCCACTGCCGCAGGGCGAGCTCGGTCGAGCGGTTGAACGGCAGCAGGCGTTCCTTGCCGCCCTTCCCCAGCACACGCACCATGCGCGCCGGCAGGTGTATGTCCTCGAGGTCGAGCCCCACGAGTTCGCTGAGACGCAGACCCGAGGCGTAGAACAGCTCGAGCATCGCGCGATCGCGCCGCCCGAGCGGCGTCGCCGCATCGGGTGTCTCGAGCAGCGTCGTCATGTCGGCTTCGCTCAGGTGCCGCGGCACCTTGCGATCGAGCTTCGGCGCCACGGCCGCCCCGGACGGATCGTGCGCGAGCAGCCCGTCGCGCACGAGATACCGCAGGAACGCGCGCACGCCCGACAGCTTGCGCGCCACCGACGCCCGGGCCTGCCGGGCGCGGTTCAGTTCGACCACGAAGGCGCGCACGGACTCGCCGTCAAGATGCGACACCATCAGCTCGGCGCGTTTCAGGCCGCGCTCGCCGCGCGTGAGATCGAGATACTGCTCGACGTCGCTCGTGTAAGCGCGCACCGAGTGCGCCGACAGGTGGCGGTTGAGCGCGAGGTGCTCGATGAACGCCTTGAGCGCCTCTTTGGCCGCTACCGCATCCATCGGTCGAGCTCGGCAAGGGCGCGGTCGGCGAGCGCCTGCTTGCGCAGCGCCTTGTCGCGCGGCGGCGTCTCGAGCGGCGGCATGATGCCGAAGGTGATATTCGACGGCTGGTAGTGTTTCGGGTCGGCGTGCGAGGCGTAGTAGGCGAGCGCGCCGATGGCCGTCTCTCGCGGCGGCGCCATGGGCGGCAGGCCCTGCGCGACGCGGGCGGCGTTGCGTCCGGCGATGAGCCCCGAGGCTGCGGATTCCACGTAGCCTTCGACGCCCGAGATCTGTCCGGCGAAAAAGAGGTCGGGACGTGTCTTCGTCTGCCACGTCGGCCGCAGCACCTTCGGCCCGTTGATGAAGGTGTTGCGGTGCACCATGCCGAAGCGCACGAACTCGGCGCGTTCGAGGCCGGGGATCAGCCGCAGCACGCGCGCCTGATCGGCCCACTTGACCTGCGTCTGGAAGCCGACGAGGCTGAAGTGATCGCCGGCGAGTGTATCCTGACGCAGCTGCACGGCGGCGTACGGGCGCCGCCCGTTGCGCGGATCCTCGAGGCCCACGGGTTTCATCGGGCCGAAG
>JBIKUN010000131.1:0-12480 GCA_044347565.1 Vicinamibacterales bacterium
CCGACGTCTATCAGCTGTCGCACCTGCCGTTCACGGTCGTACCGCGCGATGTCGTCTTCGTCGTGCTCGCCGCGCTCGTCATCTGTTTCGTGGCCACCATCTACCCGTCGCGCCAGGCGGCGCGTCTCGATCCCGCCGAGGGGCTGCGCCATGAGTGAGGTGCTGCTGCGGGCGGCCGGCATCGACAAGTCGTATATCGCCGCCGGTACGCGCCTGCACATCCTCCGGGGCCTCGACCTCGAGGTTCAGCGCGGTGAGATCGTCGCCATCATGGGCGCCTCGGGCGTGGGCAAGAGCACGCTGCTGCACGTGCTCGGCGGACTCGATCGGCCGGATGGCGGCAGTGTGACCGTGGACGGCTTCGACCTCGCCGCGGCGGCGGATGCCGCGCTCGTCGCCTTCCGCAATCAGCACGTCGGCTTCGTCTTCCAGTTCCACCATCTGCTGCCCGAGTTCAGCGCCCTCGAGAACGTCGAGATGCCGCTGCGCATCGCGCGGGTGCCGGCCGCCGCCGCCCGCCCCGTGGCCAGCCGGCTGCTGGCGCGCGTGGGCCTGTCGGCACGGCTCACGCACCGTCCCGGCATGTTGAGCGGCGGCGAACAGCAGCGGGTGGCGGTCGCGCGGGCGCTGGTGCGTCAGCCGGCGCTGCTGCTGGCCGACGAACCCACCGGCTCGCTCGACGAGCGGACCGGCGACGATCTGCACGCTCTGCTGCTCGACATGCACCGCGAGTTCGGCCTCACGGCGATTCTCGCGACACATAACCCGCGGCTGGCCGACCGCTGTGACCGGGTGCTGCGGCTCGAAGCCGGCCGCCTCGTCACGGCCTGACCGGGGCATCGCTCGTGGCGGTGTCCTCGCGCGCCGCCAGCGCCTGACCGGTCAGCGCGAAGATCGGCACGGCGAGGCTGAGGGCATCGAGTCTGAGTTCCTCGCCAGTCGTCGCCGGCGAGGAGCGGCAGCAGCACCGCGACGACCGCGTAGTGCTTCGTGACGGCGGCCAGGCCATCGAGCGCCGGCGCGACGAGCGCGGGCCGATGCGGTTCGCTGCGGAGCAGGCGCGCGGCGGGCTCAGTCACCGAACGTGATGCCCTGCGCGAGCGGCAGCGACGAACTCCAGTTCACCGTGTTCGTCTGGCGGCGCATGTAGGCCTTCCAGGCATCCGAGCCCGACTCGCGTCCGCCGCCCGTGTCCTTCTCGCCGCCGAAGGCGCCGCCGATTTCGGCGCCCGAGGTGCCGATGTTCACGTTGGCGATGCCGCAATCCGAGCCTTTCGCCGACAGGAACGCCTCGGCCGTGCGCACACTTTCGGTGAAAATGGCCGACGACAGGCCCTGCGGCACGCCGTTGTGGAGCGCGAGGGCCTCGTCGAGGGTGTGGTAGTCGAGGATGTAGAGAATCGGCGCGAACGTCTCGTGCTGCACGATGTCGCTCTGCGCCGGCATCCGCACGATGGCCGGCTCGACGAAGTGCGGCCCGAGGTCGGGACGCCGTGCCCCGCCGGTCAGCACGGTGCCGCCGGCGGCGACCGCCGCGG
This sequence comes from Vicinamibacterales bacterium, assembly GCA_044347565.1. Lineage (GTDB taxonomy): Bacteria > Acidobacteriota > Vicinamibacteria > Vicinamibacterales > UBA2999 > CADEFD01. Next base: position 1,539 of record JBIKUN010000131.1, read on the forward strand.
CGAGCGCCGCCTGCATCTTGTCGACAGCCGCCTCGTTCACGAGCGGCCCCATGAGCGTGGCGGCGTCGAGCGGCGAGCCAATACGGACCTGGGCGTAGGCCGTGACGAGGCGGGCCGAGAGCGCGTCGACGACCTCCGCGTGCACGATGAGGCGGCGCGTGGACGTGCAGCGCTGCCCGGCCGTGCCGACGGCGCCGAAGAGCACGGCGCGCACGGCCATGTCGAGGTCGGCGTCGGCGGCGACGATGATGGCGTTGTTGCCGCCGAGTTCGAGCAGCGAGCGGCCGAAACGTCCGGCCACGGCCTGGCCCACGCGGCGGCCGATGGCGGTCGAGCCGGTGAAGGAGATGAGCGGCAGGCGCGCGTCGGCGAGCATGCGTTCGCCGATCGTCTGGCCGGTGCCGACGGCCAGCGTGAAGACGCCGTCGACGCCGTGGTCGGCCATCACCTGGTTGGCGATGCGCTGCACCGCCACCGCGCAGAGCGGCGTCGGCTCGGCGGGCTTCCAGACCACCGTATCGCCGCACACCGCGGCGATGGCCGCGTTCCACGACCACACGGCGACCGGGAAGTTGAAGGCCGAGATGACCCCGATCGGCCCGAGCGGATGCCACTGTTCCATCATGCGGTGGCCGGGGCGTTCGGACGCGATGGTGAGGCCGTAGAGCTGGCGGGAGAGGCCGGTCGCGAAGTCGCAGATGTCGATCATCTCCTGCACTTCGCCGTGGCCCTCGCCGCGGATCTTGCCCATCTCGAGGCTGACCAGATCCCCGAGCGGCTCCTTGGCCGCGCGCAGCGCCTGGCCGAGATCGCGCACGAGTTCGCCGCGCTTCGGCGCCGGCGTCTCACGCCACGCGCGGAAGCGGGCGGACGCCGCGTCCACGACGCGGTCGTAGGCGGCGGGCGCGGCCAGTTCTACGCCGGCGATGGCGCTGCCGGTCGTCGGATCGTACGACGTCAGCACCTCGGCACCGGGCGTGAGCGCCCAGTCGCCGGGGCCGGTCGAAACGCCGGGATTCAGGTCGGTCAGGCCGAGACGGTCGAGGATGGCGCGGGGCGTGGGCACGGAAGCGGACATCGGATCTCCGAAAGCGAAGGGCGCGGCGCGCCGGTCAGTCGAGCCGCGCGAGGCGGAAGACCACCTGCGCGATGCCGGAATAGTCGTCCTCGCCACCGCCGGCGGCGAGCTGCGCGTGCACGAGCTGCTGCACGAGGGCGGTCTCGGGGGCGGCGACCCCGTACTCGGCGAGCGCCTCGGTCACGATCCGCAGATCCTTCTTGTACAGCTTCGCCTTGAAGCCCGGCTTGTAGTTGCCCGTCAGCATCCGCTCGCCGTGCACTTCGAGCACGCGACTCGACGCGAAGCCGCCGAGGAGCGCCTGGCGCACCTTCGCGCCATCGACGCCGGCCTTGCCGGCGAGCGCCAGCGCCTCGGCCACGGCCACCATGGTGCCGCCGATGACCAGCTGATTGCAGGCCTTGCAGATCTGGCCGGCGCCCGAGGGGCCGACGTGCACGATGCGTTCGGCGGTGCCCATCCTCGACAGGAGCGGAGTGACGCGGCCCAGTGCCTCTGCGTCGCCGCCGACCATGAAGGTGAGGGTGCCGTCGATGGCGCCGATCTCGCCGCCACTCACCGGGGCGTCGAGGTAGGTGCCGCCACGCGCGGCGACCAGCGCCGCAAAGCGGATGGCCGCGGCCGGTGCGATGGTGCTCGAGTCGACGACGACCGTGCCGGGCTGCAGGCCGGCCAGCAGTCCCGACGGGCCCTCGAGCACGGCCTCGACGTCGGGCGCGTCCGGCAGCATCAGCAGCACCACGTCGCAGGCGGCAGCGACGGCGGCGGGTGTCGTCGCAATCGAGGCGCCGGCCTCGGCGAGCACACGCTCGGCGGCGTGGCTGCGGTTGTGCACCACGACGGTGACGTCGTGCTTGCGCAGGTTGAGGGCCATGGGCTTGCCCATGGCGCCAAGTCCGATGAATCCGATGGCATCCGGCACGCGGGAACCTCCACGGCGATTGTAGCCGTCGTGCCGGGGCGCCGCGGCGGGGAACCGGCCCCGCCCGTACGGCCGGGGCCGCCAGGAAGGAATCCCTTATAATGAGATTTACAAGCGCCGGGACTCCATTTCCACGCGAAGGCGGCCGGATGTTCGAGCGGTATACCGAAAGAGCACGGCGGGTGCTGTTCTTCGCCCGTTACGAGGCTAGTCAACTCGGCAGCGTCTCGATCGAGACCGAGCACCTGCTGTTGGGATTGATCCGCGAGGGGAAGGGGCTGACGAGCCGCATCTTCCAGCGGTCCCATCTCTCGCTGGACTCGATCCGGAAAGACATCGAAGGCCGCACGGTCTTCCGCGAGAAGGTCTCGACGTCGGTCGAAATCCCCTTCAGCGGCGAGACCAAGCGGGTGCTGCAGTACGCCGCGGAGGAAGCCGACCGCCTGCTGCACAACTACATCGGCACCGAGCACCTGCTGCTCGGGCTGCTGCGCGAGGAGCGGTCGGTCGCGGCGGGCATCCTCATGGAGAAGGGCATGCGCCTGCATGCCGTCCGTGAAGACATCGTCCAGCTGCTGAACGAAAAAACCACGTCCACCCGCGTGAAGGACACGCCGCTGCTCGCCGAGTTCAGCCGTGACCTCACCGATATCGCCCTCAGGAACCAGCTCGATCCGCTGGTCGGCCGCGACTACGAGATCGAGCGCGTGCAGCAGGTGCTCTGCCGCCGCACGAAGAACAACGCCGTGCTCATCGGCGAGCCGGGCGTTGGCAAGACGGCCATCGTCGAAGGGCTGGCCCAGAAGATCGTCTGCGGCGACGTGCCGCATTTCCTCGCCGACAAGCGCCTGCTGGCGCTCGATATCTCCCTCATCGTGGCCGGTACGAAGTACCGCGGGCAGTTCGAAGAACGCCTGAAGGCCATCATGAAGGAGCTGACCGACAATCCGAACATCATCGTCTTCATCGACGAACTGCACACGCTCGTCGGCGCCGGCTCGGCCGAAGGGTCGCTCGATGCCGCCAACATCCTCAAGCCGGCGCTGAGCCGCGGTGAGATCCGCTGCATCGGCGCGACCACACCGGCCGAGTACCGCAAGTACATCGAGAAGGACCGCTCGCTCGAACGCCGCTTCCAGGCCATCAAGGTCGAGCCGCCCGGCGAGCAGGAGACCATCCGCATCCTGATGGGCGTGAAGGACCGCTACGAGCAGTTCCACCACGTCGAGTACTCGCAGGAGGCGATCGAGGCCTCGGTCTATCAGTCGAGCCGCTACGTGACCGACCGCTTCCTGCCCGACAAGGCCATCGACCTGCTCGACGAGGCCGGCGCCCGGGCCAAGCTGCGCGAGGCGTCGTTCAGCGAGGAGTTCGGCGAAATAAACAAGAGCATCCGCGTCGCCGTCGAGCAGATGGAACACGCCGTGTTGACGAAGGACGTCGACCGCGCGCAGTACTACCGCGATCAGGAAGCGTCGGCCCGCGAGAACCTGGCCCTCGTCCGCGAGCGGTTCGACGTCCGCCCCAGTCAGCGCAAGGTGGTGGTGGGCCGCACCGAGATCGACGAAGTCGTCTCGAAGTGGACCGGCGTGCCCCTCTCGTCGATCAACCAGGACGAAAGCGACAAGCTGATGCGGATGGAAGACGAGCTCCATCGCCGCGTCATCAGCCAGGAGAAGGCCATCTCGGCGGTATCGCGCGCCATCCGCCGCTCGCGGGCCGGGCTCAAGAACCCGGCGCGGCCGGTGGGCAGCTTCATGTTCCTCGGGCCGACGGGCGTGGGGAAGACGGAACTGGCCCGCGCGCTGGCGCATCTGCTGTTCGGCAGCGAACACGCGCTCATCCGCTTCGACATGTCGGAGTACATGGAGAAGCACTCGGTGTCGAAGCTCATCGGCTCGCCGCCCGGGTACGTCGGGCACGAGGAGGGCGGCCAGCTCACCGAGCGCGTGAAGCGCAACCCCTATTCGGTCGTGCTGCTCGACGAAATCGAGAAGGCGCACCCCGACATCTTCAACATCCTGCTGCAGGTGTTCGAAGACGGGCATCTCACGGACGGCCTCGGGAACCGGGTGAACTTCAAGAACGCGATTCTCATCATGACGTCGAACATCGGCGCGCGCTTCATCCAGAAGCGGGCCACGCTCGGCTTCCAGTCGGAGACCGGCGACTCGGCCAAGAGCATCACCGACATGGTGCTCGGCGAGGTCAAGCGCACGTTCAACCCCGAGTTCATCAACCGCGTCGATGAACTCATCGTGTTCGACGCGCTGACCGACGACGACCTGCGGCGCATCCTCGTGCTGCTCGTGGCGCAGGTGAACACCAATCTGGCCGACCGCCGGATGAGCGTGCGGCTCACGCCCGAAGCGCTCGACTGGCTGATCGACGTCACCTGCAAGGACCGCTCGTATGGCGCGCGGCCGCTGCGCCGCGCCATCCAGCGCTACGTCGAAGATCCGCTGGCCGAGGAACTCATCCGCGGCCGGGTACGCGACGGCGAAATCGAGGTCTACGTGGACGGCGGGGGACTGGGCTACCGGCCCGTGCCGGAACCGGCCGAACCCGTCGGGGCCGGCCAGCCGCTTTCCAGCGACGTCTGAATCCGGTAGGATCGACGGATTCGGCGATCGGCGACCAGCCGGCGTGCTCCGGTCTCCCTCCCAACGCGCCGACGCCGCGCGTCGGGAGGGCGGGGTTGCGCCCCGGGGCGTCCGGTCGACCGGTGTGAACACGATGCGTAGGCTGTTAACTCTTCTCGGAATCTGTGTCGTGTCGGCGGGCGTCGCCGAGGCCCGGCAGGCGGCCCCTGCGGCGCCGGCCGCTCAGCCGGCCGTGCGCATGCCGGCCGCCGGCTCCGGTCCTGTCATCCGCTTCATCCAGCTGCGGTTCCACCCCGTCGATGAATCGCTCATCGATCCGCAGACCTACCTTTATTACATCCAGACGCAGCCGAGCCGCAGTTCCGACGGCGTGTGGGTGCCGTACGACGAGCAGGCCGAAGCGAAGCTGCGCGACGACTTCCGCCGCCTCTGGGGCACGAATTTCCTCGATAACCTCTGGGTCGAGGTGCTCGACGAGCCGTACGACAACGGCGTCATCGGCAAGCGGGTCATCTTCCACATGGAAGAGCGGCCGCGCGTGAAGATCGTCGACTACACGGGCTCCAGCAAGGTCGAACGCACGAAGATCGACGAGAAGATGAAGGAGCTCGGCGTGGCCCTGCGCCTCGACTCGTTCCTGGACGAGGGCGCCATGCGCCGGGTGAAGAGCATCATCCAGGACTTCATGAGCGAGAAGGGCTACCAGTTCGCCGAGATCACCTCGAAGGTCGAGGCGTTGCCCAGCGGGCCGAAGCTCGTGAAGGTCGTCTTCGACGTGCAGGAAGGGCCGAAGGTCCGCATCCGCGAGGTCGACTTCGACGGCAACGAGGCCCTCAGCGACCGCACGCTGCGCCGCAAGATGAAGGAGACCAAGCAGCACGGCGCGCTGTCGTGGCTGATGGGCGGTGGCACCTTCAAGGAAGCGAAGTTCGAGGAAGACGCCGACCTGGTCGTGGCGCACTACCGCAACAAGGGGTATATCGAGGCCCGTGTCGGCACGCCGGAACTCAAGACCCTGCAGGACAGTCCCGACGGCAAGACGCGCTGGATCCAGGTGCGCGTGCCGGTCACCGAAGGCCCCCGCTACAAGGTGGGTGAGTTCACCTTCGCCGGCAACACCGTGGTGAAATCAGACGGCTTGCGGCCGCTCTTCAAGATCCAGCCGGGGCAGTTCTACAGCGAGAAGCGCATTCGCGACGGCCTGCGCAAGGTGCAGGAGGTCTACGGCGGCGGCGGCTACTTCGAGTTCACCGGGTATCCCGACCTGAAGCCGAAGGCGGCGGCGACCGGCCCGCTCGATGGCCCGGCCGAGCCCACCGTCGACGTCACGATGACGCTGCAGGAAGGTGAGCAGTACTTCGTCAACCGCATCACCTTCACCGGCAACACGACCACGCGCGATACGGTCGTGCGCCGCGAACTTCGCCTCATCGAAGGCGGGGTCTTCAACACCGAGGCCCTGAAGTATTCGGTGCGGCGGCTCAACCAGGTGGGCTACTTCAAGAACCTGGAAGAAGGCGGCCAGGGCATCGACGTCAAGAAGACGCCGAACGCCAAGAACAAGGTCGACGTCACGCTGAAGCTGGAAGAGCAGAACCGCAACCAGCTCACCTTCGGCGCCGGCGTCTCGCAGTTCGAAGGCTTCTTCGGCCAGCTCTCGTTCCAGACGGCAAACTTCCTCGGCCGCGGCGAGAGCCTCACGGTGTCGCTGCAGGGCGGCTCGCGCGCGCAGAACTATCAGGTGGCCTTCACCGAGCCGTTCCTGTTCGATCGGAACATCACCGGTGGCATCGACATCTACAAGCGCTCGCTCAACTACATCGGGCAGTTCACGCAGGCCTCGACCGGCGGCAACCTGACGATGGGTTTCCCGGTGGCCGGCTTCTCCCGCGTGTTCGTGAACTACAGCTTCGAACAGGTCAGGGTGCTCGACCTGAACACGGCCTACACGAACCCGGTGCTGCTGGCGCAGAATCCGTTCCTCGCCGACTCGCTGCTCATCGGCCAGGGCGGCACGCGCACGATCAGCAAGATCGTGCCGAGCTTCTCGTTCAACACGGTCGACAACCCGATCTTCCCGACCACCGGGCGGCGGTTGACGGCCTCGTTCGAGTATGCCGGACCTGGCGGCGATACGTTCTTCCTGAAGCCCACGCTCGAAGGGGCCGGGTTCTGGCGCCTGACGCCGCGCATGTCGGTGGGTTCTCGCGCGCAGTTCCAGTACATCCGGCCCTACGGCAACACGAAGCAGCTGCCGATCTTCGAGAAGCTGATTCAGGGTGGCGAGTTCAGCATCCGCGGCTATGACATCCGCAGCATCGGCCCGCGCGACATCAACTCGGGCATCGTGCTCGGCGGTAACAAGAGCGTGCTCTTCAATGCCGAGTATATTCTGCAGGTCGCTGGTCCCGTGCGGCTCGTGATGTTCTACGACGCCGGCCAGGTGCGTGACATCGGCGAGAGCTTCGGCATGAAGGAAGACATCCTCGAAGTGGTGCCGCCCACGCCGCCGCTGCTCATCGATCCGCTGGCGTTCACGGGGTTCATCGACCCGAACGCGCCCGGGCCGACCACCCGCGCGATTGGCCGCCGGAGCGCCTTCAAGACCTCGACGGGCGCCGAGATCCGGTTCTTCATGCCGGTGCTGAACGTGCCGTTCCGGCTGATCTTCGCCTACAACCCGCAGCGGGGCGGCGTGCTCAGGAACAACCTGACGCCGGCGCAGAAGTTCCAGTTCCGGTTCGCGGTCGGCTCCACGTTCTGAGTCCCGGCCGCAGCCCCCCGGGCGCGCGTCTCAGGGATGTGTGACTTCGATCTCGTAGTTCTGCGGGTCGATCACGGAGCCGATGTCGTAGATTCGCACGCAGAGTGTGCCGGTCGAGGTGGCGCGGCCAAGCAGTGAGGCGGGCGCGACGGTGCGGTCGTTGGCGATGACCGACTGGCAGGCCGTGCCGTTGAAGGTGCCGAGGCTGAAGCCCACCACGGTCGTGTCGTCGGGGGTTACGGTCTTCAATACGGCCGTGACCTCGCCGCCTGACGGGAAGTTGATGGGGAAGGGATGCGACGTGGCGCCGTTGCGCGTGAGCGTCCCGGTGAATGTTTCGGTGACGATCACCGGGTCGGCGGTGGGCCCGATAAGATTCTGGATCTGGCCACCGCAGCCGGCGGCAACGAACGGAAGAAACAGCGTGCAGGCGAGCGTGACTCGGCGCATTTCGGTCCTCAAGACAGGGCGACCTGCCGATCTTACCCGGCGCGGCATAGTAGAGTAAAATGCGAAGGTTGTCGGTATTGCCGAAAAGGATGTCAGCAATGAGACGTATGGTTGTGGCCCTTGGCCTCGTGATCGTGACCGGAACCGCTTCGTTCGCTCAGGCCCCGGCGCCGGCGACGGCGAAGCCCGCGGCCCCCGCCGCCCCGGCCCCTGCTCCCGCGCCTGCCGCGCCGGCCGTCCTGCCGTTCCCCGAGGGCGCCAAGATTGCGTTCGTGGTACTGCAGCGGGTCGTCGCCGAGTCGGCCGAAGGCAAGCAGGCCAGCGCGCGCGTTCAGGCGCTGCAGCAGAAGAAGGTGGCCGAGCTCAACGAGCGCCAGAAGGCCGCCCAGGGCCTGCAGGAGAAGCTCGACAAGAGCGGCGCGGTGATGAGTGAAGCGGCTCGCGCCGATCTCACGAAGCAGGTCGAGCGCGCCAATGTCGACATGCAGCGCGCCACGCAGGATGCCCAGGCGGAGGTCCAGGAGCTCCAGCAGCAGCTCCAGGAAGAGTTCCAGCGCCGGATCGCCCCGATTATCGAAGCGGTCGGCAAGGAGCGGGGCCTGTACTACATCTTCAACGGCCCTGATTCCGGTCTCGTGTGGGCGGATGCCTCGCTCGACATCACGAACGACGTGGTGAAGAAGTTCGACCAGGTCAAGCCGGCCGCGCCGGCCGGCGCCAAGCCGCAGGGGCAGTAGGCCCCGACGCCTTCCAGGCGCAGCCCTCCGGGGCTGCGCTGTTCTTGTTTCCTGCCCACTCCGTGCACATTCCTTCCCTCCTCGAGCGCCAGTCGCAGCGGTGTCCCGTGTCGCTGGTCGACGTAGCGTCCCTCGCGGACGGCGCCGGCCGTCTCACCGGCTCCAAGGCCGTCAGCGCCAGCGAACACTATTTTCAGGGCCACTTCCCCGGCGCCCCGCTCATGCCGGGCGTGCTGATGCTCGAGGCGCTCACGCAGGCCTCGACGCTCCTGCTGCTTGGTGAGGCCGGCGCGTCGGAGGCCGCCACCGTGCGTCTGCGCGGGGTGGACGACGCCAAGTTCCGCCGCCACGTCGTGCCGGGTGACCGCCTCGACGTGGACGTGCAGCTGCTGCGCCGCCGCGGCGCGATCGCCCGCGTGCAGGCGACGGCGCGCGTCGAGGGGGTAGTGGTGGTCGAGGCCATGCTCGTGCTGGCCGTGACCGCGGCCGCGCCGCGTATCCACGCGAGCGCCATCGTGCATCCGTCGGCGGTCATCGGCGACGGCTCGGTCATCGGGCCCGGCGCCGTCATCGGGCCGTACGTGGTCATCGGCCGCGACGTGCAGATCGGCGCCTCGGCCGTGGTCGAGGGCGACACGACCATCGGCGATCACACGCGCATCTTCCCGTTCGCGTCGATCGGACTGCCGCCGCAGGATCTGAAGTACCGCGGCGAGCGCACGCGCCTCGTCATCGGCCACTCGAACGTGTTCCGCGAGTCGGTCACGATCCACCGCGGCACGGTGGGTGGCGGCGGCGAAACGCGGGTCGGCGACCGCAACCTGTTCATGGCCTACGCCCATGTGGCGCACGACTGCCACGTCGGCAGCGACACGATCTTCGGGCCCGGCGCAACGCTCGGCGGTCACGTCGTCGTCGAAGACTTCGCGCAGATCAGCGCCTATTCCGGCGTGCACCAGTTCTGCCGCGTCGGCCGCTATGCGTTCATCGGCGGCTATTCGGTGGTCACACTCGACGCGCTGCCATTCGCCAAGACTGTCGGCAACCGCGCCCGCGTCTACGGGCTCAACACGATCGGCCTGGTGCGCCGCGGCTTCACGCCCGAGGTGGTGAGCAAACTGAAGCGCGCCTACCGGTTCCTGCTGACGTCGCGGCTCACGCCCTCGAAGGCGCTGCAGACGATCGACGGCTCGCCGGCGCTGGCCTGTGCCGACGTCGCCTACCTTGTGGACTTCATCCGCTCGTCGAGCCGCGGCGTCACGCTGCGGCGGCCCAACAAGCGCGCCGACGACGCCGGGGAGTAGGCACGCCGTGAAGCTCGGGCTGCTCGCGGGCAATGGCCGCTTCCCGTTCCTGGTGCTGGAGGCGGCACGCAGCCTCGGGCACGAGATCACGATCATCGCGGTGAAGGAAGAAGCCGACGCCGATCTGGAAGCGGCGGCGGCAGCGCCCGCACCGGTGCCGATCCACCGCGTATCACTCGGCCACCTCGGCACGTGCCTGCAGATCCTGCAGCAGGCCGGCGTGACCCACGCCGTCATGGCCGGGCAGGTCAAGCACACGAAGATCTTCGGCGTGCTGCCCGACCTGACCTTCATGCGCCTGCTCGCGACGCTCACGACGCGCAACACCGACGCACTCATCGGCGCCGTCGCCGACGTGATGCGCGACCGTGGCATCGAGCTCATGGACTCGACGGCTCTGCTCACGCCGCTGCTCGCCGAGGCTGGCGTGATGACGGCGCGACGGCCCACCGAGGCCGAGACGGCGTCGCTCACGTTCGGCTACCGCATGGCCGACACCATCGCCGGGCTCGACATCGGCCAGACGATCGCCGTGAAGCAGAGCGCCGTCGTGGCGGTGGAAGCCATGGAAGGCACCGATGCCGTGATCGCGCGGGCCGGTGAACTGGCCGGCCCCGGCGTGGTGCTCGTGAAGGTGGCCAAGCCGCGGCAGGACATGCGCTTCGATGTGCCGATCGTGGGTGTGCCGACGATTCAGGCCATGGCGCGGGTTGGTGCGAGCGTGTTGTCGCTCGACGCCGGCATGGCGCTGATGTTCGACAAGACGGCGATGATCGCCGCGGCCGATGCCGCCGGCATCGCGATTGTGGGGCGGGCGCTGCCCGCCGAGGAGCGTGCGTGATGGCCGGAACGCGCCTGCGCGTGGCCGTGGTGGGGGTGGGGCATCTCGGCCGGCATCATGCGCGGCTGCTCGCAGCGATGCCGGACGTGGACCTCGTGGCGGTGGCCGACACCGACCCGGCGCGGGCGGCCGAGATCGCCGCCGCGCATCACACGACGGCCGTGCCCGACTGGCAGGCGCTGCCCGCCGGCCTCGATGCCGTGACGGTGGCCGTACCGACCGAAGCGCACGTGTCGGTGGCCA
>JBIKUN010000245.1:0-3256 GCA_044347565.1 Vicinamibacterales bacterium
ATGACCTGCTCGCTCGAGTTCTGCACCTCCCAGCCTTCGGGGAAGTCCATGGCGATGCGCAGGTCCGGGTGCCGGAACCGGTGCGCCTGGACCACACCTTCGGAAGGATCGTCGCCGTAGGCGAGCCCGTCGATGCGGCGCAGGAACTCGTCGCGGTTGCGATCGCGCGCCCCATCGGTCTGGCTCGCCGCGACCGGCGCCGCCTTCACCACGCGCGATCCGGGGTCGGGATGTGTCGACAGCCAGTTGGGGACGCCGCGCACGCTCATCGCGTCGAGCCGCGACAGCGTGGTGAGGAAGCGCGGCACACTGTCGGGATCCCAGCCCGCTTTGGATGCGTACTCGACGCCGAGCCGGTCGGACTCGAGTTCGTCGTCGCGCCCGTACTTCAGGAACAGCGTGCCCAGCCCCGCCGATGCCAGGTCGCTGAACGGCGCGACGCCGGGCACGAAGATGCTCGCCAGCAGCACGCCAATCGAGCCGCCGGTGCTGCGCGTGAGCTGCTGCGAGGCATGGCGCGCGGTGACGTGCCCGATCTCGTGGCCGAGCACACCAGCCAGTTCGGATTCGTCGCCGAGGTGCGCGAGCAGGCCGCGCGTGACATAGATGTAGCCGCCGGGCAGGGCGAAGGCGTTCACGGCCGGCACGTCCACGACCGTGAACGTCCACGGCAGCGAGGGGCGATGTGACACGGCCGCCAGGCGCTGGCCGATGCCGCTCACGTAGCGTTGCAGTTCCTCGTCCTGATAGACGCCCATCTCGCGGCGGATCTCAGCATCGCCCTGCTGACCGATGGCGATCTCTTCCGCTTCGCTGAGCAGCGAGACCTCGCGCCGGCCGGTCACCGGATTGGACGCGCAGGCGGCAGCGACGACAAGCGTCAGCGCCGCGAGGCCCGCGGCGACGTGACGGGGGACGGAACGGACTCGCCTGGTGGCAGTGCGCGGCATCACATCAGCCTCCGCCGGACCGTGGCTGCAACTGCTGTACCACGGCCCGCACGAGCCGGCGGTCAGGCGGACCACCGGAATCCTTCGGAAATCGTGTCCTCACCGCCGCGTGCCCGAGACAGGTGTCGCCACGAGGGGGCACCCGATCAGGTCGTGGCCGGGTCGGCGTCGAGGGGCGCCGGCTGCACCAGCGGCACGCCCAGGTCGGTCAAGGTGCGTCGCAGGCCTTCGACGACGGCGCGCGGTGCCGGGCCGAGCGGCGCCCGCGGCAGGCCGCCGTCGAAGCCCATGAGGTCCAGCGCGGCCTTGAGCGCCGGCACGCCATGCAGCCCGCCGATCGTCCGCGCGAGCGGCGTCAGCCGCCGCTGGATCGCGCGCGCCTCCGGGATGCGGCCGGCCCGCACGTGATCGTAGATGTCGGCACAGAGATCCGGCACGATGCCGGCCAGCGCGATGACGGCGCCCTCGGCGCCGGCCACCAGGCCGGAGAAATAGGTCACGCCGCTTCCAGCCAGCACGAAGAACTCAGGCCCGGAGCGCGCGATGTAGTCGGCGAGCAGGCTGGCGTCGCTGCCCGACTCCTTCATGCCGACGACGTTCGGATGTTCGGCGAGCAGCCCGACGGCATCGGGCGGCAGGGTGACGCCCGTGTACATCGTGACGTTGTAGAGCAGCACTGGCACGGGGCTGGCTTCGGCGACGGCGACGTAGTGGCGCACGTAGGCGTCGCTCGTCATGAGGTGCTTGAAGAACGACGGCGTGCGCACGAGCACAGCATCCGCGCCGGCCTGTGCCGCCCGCACGCAGGCGGCGATCGTGGCCCTGGTGGATTCGGCGCCGGTGCCGGCGATGAGCGGCCGCGAGGCCGGCATGGCCGACCGGGCCGCGGCGATGACACGCTCGGCCTCCGAGTCGTCGAGCAGCACCGCCTCGCCGTTCGAGCCGAGCACGACGAGGCCGGTCAGGCGCGTCTGCATGTACCGTTCGACGTTGCGGCGAATCGCCGCGTCATCCACCGTGTCGTGGTGGAAGGGCGTGACGATCGGCGTGTACAGGCCGGACAGGGCGGGCATGGGCCGAGTCTATCCCGACCGCGCGGCGTCGGGCGTGTGCCGCTCGCGGCCGGGTTCGAGCAGCACGTTCGTGACGAGCACCACGAGGAACATCGCAACGGCGGGCGCGAGCGTCCACGGGGCGCGCGTCATCGCCGAAATCGTGGCGGCGTCACTGAGTGCCGTGCCCCAGCTCGGCACGCCGTCAGGAAAGCCGAGGCCCACGTACGACAGCGTCGCTTCGGCGAGCACGAACATGGGCACGAGCAGCGCCGTCTGCACGGCGAGGTAGCCGTGGCAGGCCGGCAGCAGGTGCCGCGTCATCACTCGCCAGCGCGAGGCGCCGAGCGCGGTGGCCGCCAGCACGTGTTCCTGACGCGCCTCCGCGCGCACGATCGCCCAGACACCGCGGGCGATCCGCGGCCAGCCGAGCAGCACGAAGATCGCGGCGAGCGCGCCGACAATCGCCGGCAGCGGCAGCACCAGGGGCAGCGCCGAGCGGAGCGCCACCACCACGTAGAGCACCGGCAGCACCATCAACACGTCACCCGCCTTGAGCACGAGACGCTCAACGAGGCCGCCGGCCAGTCCGGCCCAGCTGCCGAGGAGGGCTCCGAGCAGCAGCGTGCCGGCGGTGGCCACGAGCGCGAGCCCAAGCGACGCGCGCGCGCCGTGCAGCGTGCGCGAGAGTACATCGCGGCCGAGGCGGTCGGCGCCGAGCAGCAGCACTGGCGTGGCCTCGGGCGTCGTCCACGGCAGACCGGCGCGCTGCCCCGGATCGGCCGCGAAGGTCTGCTCGAGGCGGTCGACGAGGCGCAGCGGCACGGTGTAGACGCCGTGGCCATCGACATGCACCGGCATCGGCGGCGCGTGCAGATGATCCTCGAACCGTGTCACCGGTCCGTAGGGCGCAAGCAGCGGGCCGGCCACGGCCACGGCGACGAGAACGGCCACGAGCAGCAACGCGCGTCTCATTCGCTGCGCCCCTCGAGCACGCGGGGGTCGATGGCGGCGTGCGTGATGTCGGCGAGCGTCGTGCCGGCGGCGAGCGATACGGCGCCGAGCGCGCCGCAGCCCGCCACGAGCCACACATCGCGTGCGCCGAGCGCGTCGAAGAGCAGCCGGCCCAGCCCGGGCCACGCGGTCACGATCTCCACCACGAAGCTGCCGCTGAAGAGCGCGCCCACGAGCACGCCGTAGCTGCCGAGCACCGGCGCGAGCGAGACCGGCCACGCATGCACGCGCACGGCGGCG
>JBIKUN010000132.1:0-12411 GCA_044347565.1 Vicinamibacterales bacterium
GCGTTGCTGACGCGGCGGTCGCGGCGGGCCTCGACTTCGTGGCGCTGACCGACCACAACACCGCCAGCCACTGGCTCGACGTGGATCGCCTGCAACCGCACTACGACGACCTGCTGCTGCTGCGCGGCCGCGAGGTCACGACGTACCGGGGCCACGCGAATACCGTCGGCGAGCGCACGTTCCACGAGTTCCGGCTGGCCACGCCTGACGCGTCGCCGGCCGCCGTGCTCGCGCCGATCGCCCGCGATGGCGCGTTCGTCTCGATCAACCATCCCGCGCTGCCCGACGGCGAAGCCTGCATGGGATGCGGCTGGAATGTGACCGACGCGGCGGTGATGCGGTCGGTGCACGGCGTCGAGGTGGTGAACGGCGAGACCGTGGCCGGCCCCTTGTCCGGCTGGGCGTTCTGGGCGCGGCTGCTGTCGGCGGGGCACCGCCTGACGGTGGTCGGCGGCAGCGACGAGCACACCGTGGACGATGATGCGGACCGGCGCCTCGGCCGGCCCGCCACGGTCGTATGGGCGGACGCGTTGTCGGAAGCCGCGATTGTGGAGGGGCTGATGCGGGGCCGCGCCTATGTGCGCGTGCGCGGTCCGCAGGGGCCGCGTCTCGAGTTCCACGCCGAACACGACGGGGCGCGTGTGGAGATGGGCGGCGACACGCCGGCTGGCGGCACGCTCACCCTCGTGGCGACCGTGGCTGGCGCGGAGGGGCAGAGACTTCAGTGGATCGCCGACGGCGCGGTCGTGGCGGAAGCGCCCGTCTCAGCCGCGCCCCTGCGCCTCGACCAGCCGGCAACCGCGGGGCGCTGGTTCTCGCTCGTCGTCCGCGACGCCTCTGGTCCTACGGTGTACGCCGGCGCCATCTACGTGCGGCGCTGACGCCGGCGTCCGAACCGCGGCCATCCCGCGGCTCGGACGTGACGTGTGCGGGTGCTACTTGCGCCAGGGCGCGCAGGCCGTGGGCGTGTAGGTGAACAGCGTGCGCGCGGTCACGGCGGTGTCGGGATTGTCGCTGAACACGCCGTCAACGCCCATGCAGTAGAACTGCAGGTATTCCTGCACCGGGTCGTCGTTGTAGTTCGACAGCAGGTACCGGGCCTCGTTGCGCCACGTGTAGGCATGCACGAACAGGCCGGCCTCGTGCGCGTCCTCGACCAGCGAGGTCGGACCGGTCGCCGTGCGATCCGCGTCGTTCGACGCGCCATCACCGTTGACGTCGTCGGCGGCGCCGTCGTTGTTCGCGTCGCGGCCACGGGCGCCAACGATGTAGCGCTTCCAGGGGCCGAGGCCGTCGGCGTAGGTCGCGATCTCGGCCAGGCCGGCCGGCGTCACCAGGTCGGCGTAGGTCCGGCGGTCACCAGCGGCGACGAAGTCGTACGGGCCGTAGCCGGTGGAGTCGATCGAGCCATCGAGGCGCACGTCGTTGGCGTCGATGAGCTGCACGAGGCGCACGCGGGTCATGCGGTTGAGCTGCTTGAGGTTCGCGACCTCGAACGACTGGATGAAGACCGGCGCACTCGCACGATTCCAGCCGTAACGGGCGAGCACCTCGACGACGCGGCGCTCGAGGGGCAGTCCCACGGACTGGTGGTAGGTCGGGTGCTTCGTTTCGGGATAGACGCCGACGACGCGGCCGTGACGGCGGTGGGCCGCCTGGGCCAGCTCGATGACCTCCGCGAAGGTGGGGATGGCGTAGACCCCGTTGTACTGCTGGGGCCGGAAGCCCAGGCGCTGCACCGTCCGCAGCGTCCTGATTTCGGCCAGCGTGAAGTCGTCGGCGAACCAGCCGCTCGTGGTGATCCCATCGATCGTCTTGGTGGTGCGGCGGGCGGCGAACTCCGGCCGGGCGGCCACATCCGTCGTATCCGTGATGTCCACTTCGTGGCGGGCGATGAGCACGCCGTCCTTCGTCGAGACGAGATCCGGTTCGATGTAGTCGGCGCCCTGTTCAATGGCCAGCGCGTAGGAGGCCAGGGTGTGCTCCGTCAGGTAGCCGGTGGCCCCGCGGTGGCCAAGCACGAGCGGCGACGGCTCGCGGCGCCGCTCCTGGCGGCCGTCGCGTTCGTCGCGGCGGTCGTCGGCGGAGACGAGCGTCGTGGCCACGGCGACGATGGCCGAGGCCGTGAAAAGTGCAGTTCGCGTCATCAGGCAACTCCTTGCGGAACGCGGCGGTGCCGGAACGGCGGGCCGCGTGCCTGGATGCTGGGGACTCGATGTGTCCCGGCCGTGGTCGCCCCGCATCGGGGCCGCGACACCCGCATGACGGCCACGTATCCATACCGCCGACGCCCGGCCGATACAGCCTCGTCACGCCATCGCCACGGCCGCGGGTCACGATACCCGCCATGCTGCCGACCCGCCGCTCGTTCCTCGCTCGCGCCGCCCTCGGAGGCGCCGCGATCACCCTGCCGCTCGATGCTCTGCGCGCCGCCGTGCGCCGTGACGGCATCGCGCGCGAGACGCCGGCTTACGGCCCGCTCAGGCCCGTGCCGGACGAGACGACGGGACTGCCGCTGCTGCAGTTGCCAGAAGGGTTCCGCTACGCGTCGTTCGGCTGGACGGGGGATCCGCTCGAAGGTGGCGGCGTGACGCCCGCGGCGCACGACGGCATGGCGGCGTTCGCCGGGCCCGACGGGCTGGTGCACCTCGTGCGCAATCACGAGCTCGATCCCGGGCCGGCCTTCGCGTCGGCGCGCGCCTACGACGCCGGCGGTGGCGGTGGCACCACGACGGTGGCGTTCAACCCCACGACCGGGCGGGCCGAGCGCAGCTGGGCCAGCCTGTCGGGCACGCTGCGCAACTGCGCGGGCGGGCCGACGCCCTGGGGCTCGTGGCTCACGTGTGAGGAAACCGTCCTCGGCCCAGAGGACGGCCGCGGCCTCGTCGAGCGTCACGGCTACGTGTTCGAGGTGCCCCTCACCGGCGAACCCACGCGACAGCCGCTCACGGCCATGGGGCGCTTCGTCCATGAAGCCGTGGCCGTCGATCCGGCGACCGGCATCGTCTACCAGACCGAGGATGCCGATCGCGCCGGCCTCTACCGGTTCGTGCCGCATACGCCCGGCCGGCTCACGGCCGGTCGTCTGCAGATGCTGGCCGTGCGTGGCCGGGCCCGCGCCGACCTGCGCACCGGGCAGCTCACACGCGTTCCGATGGGCGTCTACTGGGTGGACATCGATGTGCCGGACGTGAAGCGGCCGGGCCAGGGCGGCCGCACGGTCTTCGACCAGGGCCGCCAGGCCGGCGGCGCGATGTTCGCGCGCCTCGAAGGGGCGTGGTACGCCGACGGCCGCATCTACGTCACGAGCACGAGCGGCGGCAACGCGAAGATGGGCCAGGTGTGGGAACTCATCACCGGGGCCGACCAGCTGAGCCTGGTCTACGAGTCGCCCGGCATGCACGAGCTCAACATGCCCGACAACCTCACCGTGAGCCCGCGCGGCGGCCTCGTGCTCTGCGAGGACGGCACGGCCAATCCCTGCGTGCACACGCTCACGCGTGAAGGCCAGATCGTCCGCTTCGCCCGCAACAACGTGCGTCTCGACGGCGAGCGCAACGGCATCCGCGGCGATTTCACCACCAGCGAGATCGCCGGCGCCACCTTCAGCCCCGACGGACAGTGGCTGTTCCTGAACCTGCAGCACCCCGGCTTCACCGTGGGCATCACCGGCCCATGGGAGCGCGGCCCGATCTAGTCCCACCCGGGCGAGCGGGCGAAGCCAGTCGACGCCCCCGACGGCCGGCGCCGTCACTCGGCGGTTGCGCGGGGTTCACGCCGTCGGCATCCGGCCCTTCTAGGATGGCGACAGCTCAGCAAGAGCCGGAGGACGTGATGACTCGAGTGATGGTAACGCTGGCCGCGGTTCTGCTTCTGGTGTGCGGCGCGCCGCATTCGGCGGCGGCGCAATCTACCTACGGGGCCGTCGTGGGTGTGGCGTTCGACCCGTCGGGCGGCACCCTGCCGGGCGCCACCGTCACCCTCACGGAGGTGCAGACCAACGTGGTGCGCACGGCGGTGACCCGCGAATCGGGCGCCTACGAGTTCCTCAACCTGACGCAGGGCCGCTATCAGGTGGATGTGGAGCTCTCCGGCTTCCAGCGTTTCGTCACCGAGCCGTTCGCCGTCGAAGCCCGCAGCACGGTCCGCATCGACGCCCGGCTGGCCATCGGCGGCCTGACCGAACAGGTGGTCGTGCAGAGCGTAGCGCCGATCATCAACACCGAGACGCCGCGCGTGGGCGGGCAGGTCGACAACCGCGAACTGCAGGAGCTGCCGTTCACCTTCCGCACGCAGAACACGTCGCCGATCCTGGCAATCCAGGCCATTCCCGAGGTGCAGCGCGCCGGACAGCAGTTCTCGCTGTCGGGCAGCCTGCCGTATCAGAACGAGGTGTCGGTCGACGGCATCCTCACGACGAGCGTGCGCCGCAACGGCATCGGGGCCGAGGGCTTCAATATCTTTCCGTCGATCGAGTCGGTGCAGGAAATCAAAGTCAGCTCGGTGACGAATACCGCCGAATACGCTCAGCTCGGCGACATCACCACGATCTCGCGGCCGGGCACGAACGACTTCCATGGCACGGCGTTCTGGAACTTCAACGAGACCGGTCTCAACGCCAACCCCAACTATTTCAATAAGTCGGTGGCCCCGAACAAGAGCGAGAACCAGAACTTCGGCGCCAGCATGGGCGGCCGCCTGCTGCGGAACCGCACGTTCTTCTTCGGCACGTTCGAGCGGCTCGACATCACGCGCGTCGAGTCGCCCGGAACGACTGCGACGGTGCCATCGGCGGCGTTCAGGAACGGCGACTTCTCGGCGGTGTCAACGGCCGTCATCGACCCGCAGACAGGCCAGCCCTTCCCGGGCAACCGCATTCCGGCGGGGCGCATCAACCCGGTCGCCGCGGCGCTGCTCACGACGTTCATTCCGGCGCCGAACGAAGGCACGAACGTGTTCCGCTACGCCATCGACGGCACGGAAGTGTCGAACCAGTTCGACGTGCGCCTCGACCAGAACTTCAATCAGGGCCACACCGTGTTCGGCCGCCTGAGCTGGAAGAATCTCGACCGTGTCTCGCCGACCACCTATCCGAGCCTCGGGCCGCGCACCTTCGAGAATCCGACGCGGACCGTCGTTGTCTCCGACAACTTCGCGATCACGCCCAACCTGTTGAACGAAGCGCGCTTCGGCTTCACGAGCGCCGACCAGGGCGCGGTCACCGGCCAGCGTGGCGTGCAGGTCGTGCGCGACCTCGGTCTCCGCCTGCTCTCCTCGAACCCGCCGGACGTCACCGGCACGCCGTCGATCGCCATCGCCGGTTTCACGACTCTTGGCGAAAGCCAGGAAGAGCCGCTGACCCAGGACACCTGGCAGGTGGCCAACAACCTCACCTGGACCACCGGACGCCACACGTTCAAGGCCGGCGCGGACGTGAAGTGGTTCAACTGGACGAGTCCTGTGAACTTCACCGGCGCCGACGACTTCGGGGTGTTCCGCTTCAACAACAACATCGCCGGCGGTGGCACCGGGCAGCCCTTCGCGAACTTCCTGCTGGGCCTGCCGACCGATGTCGATCAAACCGCGTCGGGTCCCAACGTCGACGGTGTGGCCCGTCACTACGGGTTCTTCGTCCAGGATGAGTGGCGCGTGAACAACAACGTCACGTTGAGCCTGGGCGTGCGATACGAGCTGCGTCCGGGCTTCGAAGACCGCGAAGGCAACATCAGCAACTTCCTGCGGGATACGCCCAACGGCGACGTGGTCGTACCGGACGACGCGTCAAAGCAGCTCACCTCGCCAGGGTTCGCCGGGTCGATCGGGACGACGCGGATCGTCACAGCGGCGGAGGCCGGCCTGCCCGAATCGCTCCGCAATACCGACCGGAACAACATCGAACCGCGGCTCGGTGTGGCCTGGCGTCCGTTCGGCGACACTCGCACCGTGCTGCGCGGCGGCTTCGGCATCTATCACGCGCGCATCCTCGGCGCGGTCTTCAACTCGCTGACGGGCATTCATACGTCCGACAACGTGACGTTCCTGAATACGTTCGATCCGGCGAGCAGGAACTACGGCATCGTCTGGCCAAACACGTTCGCCGGAGACCCGAGCCGCGGCGTGACCCGCGTGGGCACGCAGAACTTCTCGACCGCGAACGACCCTGACTTCAAGGATCCGGAAACGAAGCAGTGGAGCCTGACGTTCGAGCGCGAGCTGAACCGCACCAACGCGCTGCGTGTCACCTACTCGGGCTTCCGCAGCACCGACCTGACGCTGGCGCCCGACCTCAACCAGATCCAGCCGAACACCATCGGCTTCGCCAACCTGCCTCGCGAGGCGCGCCCCTACCCCAATTGGAACCGCGTGAACACGCGCGACAACGGCGGGTATCACAACTACCACGACGTCGTGCTGCAGCTGCGCGGGACGTTGCCCCGCTTCGGGCTGACGCACGCCAACACCTACAAGTGGTCGCACTCGGTCGACAACATCGAGGACCGGGGCGCCGGCCAGGGCGACTTCCAGAGCGAAATCAACGGCCGCACGGATAACCGCTTCGACCCGGACTATCTGCGGGGCCGCACGACCAACATGCCCACGCACCGCTTCGTCAGTAGCCTGATTTGGGAGGTGCCGGTGGGCCGGAACCGCGCCTTCGGGGCGGCGATGCCGGCCGCGCTCGACGCCCTCGTCGGCGGCTGGACGGTGTCGGCGCTCACGCAGATCCAGTCGGGGGCGTTCCTGACGGCCTTCTACAACTCGCACTGCGGATCAGGCACCAGCTGTTATGGCAACGAGAAGGCCGATGCCGTCTCCGGCCAGGACCCGAACAGCGGGCCGAAGACCGTGGACAAGTGGTTCAACACGGATGCCTTCTCGGTGGCGGCATTCCGCAACGCGCAGGGGCAGCCCATCTTCCTCGGCCGGTTCGGCAACGCCGAAAAGGGCAGCATCTCCGGCCCCGGCGCCTGGAATGTCGACATGGCGGCCTTCAAGGATGTGCGTCTGGGCGGCACGGCTACGCTGCGGTTGAACGTGTTCGTCACGAATCTTTTCAATCACGCCAACCTTGGACGGCCCGACACCAACGTGACGAGCGCCACCTACGGACGGATTACGACTCTCAATCCGAACTTCCCGCTTCGCCAGATCGTCGTTGGCGCGCGGGTCTCGTTCTGACCCGCGCGCCGGAGCCGGTCGTGCGCAGTCAGCTCGTACTCGCGTCACTGGGCGGCATCGCCCTGGCGGTGATCGTCGGGCAGTTCGCGCAGCACACCGGGACGGCCGCCGCGCAGGGGCCATCGCCCGACCGCGTGATTCTCGTGACACTCGACGGCGCTCGCGCCGAGGAGATCTTCGGCGGCCTCGACCTCGACGTCCTCCGCTCGACGCTCGGTCCGAAGGATCGGCCGGAAGACCAGCCGGTCCACCGCCGATTCTGGGCGGACACGCCCGACGCCCGGCGCGCCAGGCTGATGCCCTTCTTCTGGAACGTGCTGATGCGCGAGCACGGGTCGATTGCCGGCAATCGCGCGCGCGGCAGTCACGTCGCGCTGGCCAACCGCCGTCGGTTCTCCTACCCCGGCTACGGCGAGATGCTGCTCGGCCGCGCCCTCGACGACGAGATCACGAGCAACGACCTGAAGCCGTCGCCCCGCCAGACGGTGCTCGAGTACGCGCGCGCGGCGCTCGGCCTGCGGGCTGACGACGTCGCGCTTTTCGCCTCGTGGGACGTGTTCAACGGTATCGGCGAACGCACGCCGGGGGCCGTGAGCATCAACGCCGGCTATGAGGCACTGGCCGCCCCGGCCGAGTCGGTGTCGGCGCGGCTCAGCGCCGCGCAGTTCGAAACGCCGAGTCCATGGAACTCGGTGCGGCACGACTACTACACCTTCCGCCTGGCCATGGACCACCTCGAACGCCATCGTCCGAAGGTGCTCTATCTCGCGCTCGGCGAAACCGACGACTGGGCGCACGATGGCCGCTACGATCGCGTGCTCGAGACCTACGCCCGCACCGACGCCTACCTCGCCGAGTTGTGGCGGTGGCTGCAGGCGCAGCCCGACTATCGCGGCCGCACCCACCTGCTCCTCTCCACCGATCACGGCCGGGGGCACACGGTCCGCGACTGGAAGGACCACGGGGAGCAGGTCGACGGTGCCGAGATCACGTGGATGGCGTTCGTCTCGCCGTCGATGTCACGGCGCGGCGAATGGCGCGACCACGGCGGCCTGCAGAACGCCCAGGTCGCCGCCACGCTGCTGCACTGGCTCGGACTCGATCCCGCACGCGTCGACGCCGGCCTCGCCGCCCCGGTGCGCTGACGCACGAACGTCGTATTCGCGTCACGCGCCGGACAAGGTGTCGAGACGTGTCTGACACGCCCGCATGTCGCAATAGGCACGGCCGATCGATACGGTCATGTTCAGGAGGCAGGATGCAGGCACGGATTCGGGCGGTGGCGGTGGCGATCGTGATGCTGGTGTGGCCAGCGGCGTTCGCGCATGGGCAGGGACAGGCGATCGACGGCATCATCGAAGGTATCGTGCGTGCGGCCGAGGGCGGCGCGCCGATGGCCGGCGCCACGGTGCGCGCCTTCAATGCCGGCACGGGCTACGAGCGTGTGGTCGTCAGCGATCCTGCCGGCCGCTACGGCATGCCCCTCATGCCGCCCGGTGAATATGTGGTCTTCGTCGAAGCACCCGGCGTCGCCGGGATGAACCGCACCGGCCTGATGCTCCGCGCCGGCCAGGTGCTGACGATCGAGTTCGAGATGTCGAACACGGCCTTTGCCGAGGCCGTGCAGGTCACGGCGGCGCAGCCCACCGTGGAAGTGGGCCGCACGGTGCAGTCGAACACCTACGACGAGCGCATCGTGCGCTCCGTGCCGACCATCGGGCGCAGCATCCTGGACTTCTTCGTGCTGCAGCCGGGTGTCAACGCCCCGCCCCTCTCGACCGGCGGCTCCGGCACGGGCACGCCGAGCACCGTCTACGGCGGTCTCGGCCTGCGTCAGATGAACGTGGACGGCGTGTCGAACAACCTGCAGGGTGGCGCCCGCAATCTGGTCATCAGCCAGGAAGCCGTGCAGGAGTTCCAGACCGTCACCAACTTCTCGGCCGAGTTCGGCCGGGTCGGTGGCGGCATCCAGAACGCCTTCACGCGCTCGGGCACCAACGCCTACCGCGGGTCGGCGTATCTCTTCACGCGTCAGGACTGGCTGGCCGAACGCCCCTTCCTGCTGGCGCCCACGGCGCCGGATCCGGAGTTCCAGCGCTACAACTACGGCACCACGATCGGCGGTCCGGTGAAGAAGGACAAGTCGTTCTTCTTCCTGAGCTACGAACGCTGGTCGCAGGACCTGCCGGTGGTTTCCACCATCACGCCCGCCAACGCCAACGTGCTTGGCATTCCGTCCAGCAGCATCGGCGCCTGGACGTCGACGTTCCGCGCGCACACGGTCACCGCGCGCAACGACACCCAGCTGAACGCCGCGCACCGCCTGTCGTTCCGCTTCAACTACTACTACGACCGCGAGTCGCCGCTCGGCGGCGGCCTCATCGCCCGGGAAGTGGCGGCACGGTTCGACGAGAGTCCGATCTCCTACACGACGCAGCTGGTGTCGGTGCTGCGGCCGAATCTCGTGAACGAAGCGCGTGTGCTGTATGCCACCCGCAGCATCTCGAACGGCGTCTCAGCCGACCCGGATGCGCCGAACATCGACATCAGCGGGATCGGCAGCTTCAACGGCAACAGCAACGGCACCCGCAAGACGCGCGAGGCCGGCATCCACATCGTGAACAACCTCACCTGGACGACGGGCCGCCACGCGGTGAAGGTCGGCATCGACCTGCTGCCGGTGAGCTTCAAGGAGCGCACCACCAACATCAACGGCTCGTTCGTGTTCGGTGGCCTGGGCGCGGTGACCGGCGGCCGCGGCGCCATCACGCCGCTCGACCAGTTCCTGCTCACGCAGCAGGGCGCCATCGATCCGTCCACCGGGCGCCCCTACTCCTACTCCCGCTTCACCCAGGCCATCGGCGCGGAATACTTCACGGCCAGAGCGTTCAACCAGGGCTACTTCGTGCAGGACGACATCCGTCTGACCGATCGCCTGAAGCTGAACGTCGGTCTGCGCTACGAATACTTCGGACGTCCGGACGCCAACCCCAACCCGGCGCTGCCCATCACCGGCAGCTTCCCGGCCGACACCAACAACTGGGCGCCTCGGCTCGGTCTGGCGTATGACCCGACCGGCAGCGGCCGCACGGTGCTGCGCGCCGGCGCGGGCCTCTACTACAACGTCGTCGTGGCGCAGACCTACAACACGTTCCTGCGCGGCAACGGCATCGACGTGGTGAACGTCAACGTGACGCCGACCACGCCGGGTGCCCCGGCGTTCACGCGCGGCAAGGTGCAGCCGCCCACCGGCGTGAGCGTCGTCTCCGACGTGCGCGCCATGGCGGCCGACTTCGAAGACCTGCAGGTGGCGAGCTGGTTCGGCACGTGGGACCAGGAACTCTTCGCCGACACCGCACTCTCGCTCACCTACCAGGGCAACAAGACCAGCAACCTGCCGGTCGCCCTCAACACGAATCTGCGTGAGGTGGGCGTGCTGCCCGATGGCCGGCGTCAGTGGTCGACCGCCAACCGGCCCGACCCCCGCTTCGGCAACATCTTCGTGTCGTCGTCGGTGGGTGAGCAGCGCTACGACGGCCTGGTGGCGACGCTGACGAAGCGTTACTCGCGCGGCTACAGCGTGCAGCTCTCGTATCACCTGTCGAAGACGCGCGGCACGGCCTTCGTGAACGACTTCACGGGGTTCGGCGTGTTCACGTCGCCCTCGGATCCGCTGAACCTGTCGGTGGACGACGGCCCGTCGGACTTCGACATGCGCAACCGCTTCTCGGCCACCGCGGTGTGGCAGCCGGAGTTCAAGGGCCTCGGCGGCGCGGCCGCGACGGCGCTGAACGGCTGGAAGTTCTCGACGCGGATCATCGCGTCCGACGGCTTCCGCTTCAATGCCACGACCGGCCAGGACACCAACGGCGACACCGTGTTCAACGATCGGCCCGCCGGCCAGGGCTACAACAGCTTCGAACTGCCGGCCTACGTCACCGCCGACCTGCGCCTCGACCGCTCCATCACCATCGGCGGCCGCTCGCTCGAACTCATCGCCGAAGGCTTCAACCTCACGAATCGTCTGAACCCGACCAACGTGAACCGCACGTGGGGGCCGAACGCCACGGCCAACGCCAACTTCAACACGCCGACGGCCGCCGAAACGGCCCGGCAGTTCCAGCTCGCCGTTCGCTTCTCGTTCTGACCGAGACCCCTGTGCTTCGACGACTGATCACGCCGCTGCTCGTGCGCGCCCTGGGCCTGCTGTTCATGCCCTGAGCCGCGCACGGCGGCAGAAGAAGACGGGCATCCGGGTCGAACCGGATGCCCGCCTTTCGCTCAGGTTGCAGCGCGAGCCCGTTGGTTCCGTGCGGCCCCTCGCCAGTGAGCGTGCCACACACGCGCCGCGTCAGGCGTTGACCCGTCCGCCTCGCATGCCGAGGCGACAGGCCCGTCCACGGTTCGTAGCGGCAGCGCTCCGCGCTTCGCGGTATCGTGGAAGCGCGCGCTCGTCGCGCAGGAGCACATCCGTGGTGATCACTCGAGGTCTGGCTGTTGTCGTCGTGCTCGCGGGCGCGGCGTGTTCCGCGCCGCCGGCGTCCACGTCCGCGACGGCATCCGCATCCACATCGACTCCCGCCTCGGCGGCGAACGGTGCCGGCAGCGCGGCCGGCGCCGACGCCGGCACGATTCGCGGCGCCGTCGCCGAAACGATGAATTCCGGCGGCTACACCTACGCGCGGCTCACCGCCGCCGGCAAGGACACGTGGATCGCCGGCAACGAGTTCCCGGTGACGGTGGGCGACCAGCTCACCGCCGCCGTCGATATGCCGATGGAGAACTTCCGCAGCCGCACGCTCAACCGCAACTTCCCGATCATCTACTTCGTGCGTGAGGTGGCGCTGAACGGCAAGACGCTCACCACGGCGGCCGGCGGTGGGTCGATGCCCGCGCTGGCTGGCAGTCACGGTGGCGGCGAGGCCATGGCCGCGGACGAGCCCGGGGAGCCCGCGCTGATTGCCGCCGTGCCCGCGGTGCCTGGCAGCGTGATGATCGCGGACGTCTGGGCGAAGCGCGCGGCGCTCTCGGGCAAGCCGCTCGTGCTGCGCGGGCAGATCGTGAAGGTCAACCTCGCCATCATGGGTACCAACTGGTATCACCTGCAGGATGGCAGCGGCGTGGTGAAGGACGGCACGCACGACCTCGTCGTCACGAGCGCGGCGGAACTCAACGCCGGCGACATCGTGACGGTGAACGGCACGCTCACGACCGGCAAGGACTTCGGCGCCG
>JBIKUN010000133.1:0-12356 GCA_044347565.1 Vicinamibacterales bacterium
GCCGCCCACGACGTGCCGAGGCTGCGGACCAGGGCGAGCGTGCCTTCCTCGCGTTCGCGCGCCACCGACCCGGCGGCAGCGATGAAGATGACGAGCGGGATGAGGAGCTGCAGCACGAGCGCCATCGACAACCCGCCGAACCTGAGCGGCGCGTCGGCATGCGCGGCATCGCCGAAGTTCATCGAGTTCTGCCGGTGCGCCTCGATGAAGAGCGTCGAGCCGGTGTTGGCCGTGACACCCGCATCGAAGAAGCCGAGCGGCGCGCGCGGCCGGAAGAGCAGGTAGCCGTAGTGCGACACGCGGTGCGGATGCCGATCGGGCTGCTGGTCCCACTGGGCATCGACCGTGGCGCTGTAGCGCTGCCGCTGCGCCTCGTAGGCGCGCTCCGCCCGCCACGCCACGAGGCCGCTCGCCACGATGAGCCCGCCGAGCACGACGGCCAGCGCCGCGAGCGCACCCGACCGCCGCATCCGGGTCAGTTCGACCCGCGCCACCCGCACCAGCGCGGGTCGCATCAGCGTCGGCTGAACGACGACACGAGCTGCACCGAGAGCGTGCGCGGCTGCCCGGGGAAGTTGCCGGCCCGAGCCGCGAACAGGGAGCTCGTGGCGTACTTGGTGTCGAACATGTTTTCGAGCCGCACCTGCACGCGCAGCCACGGGGTCAGGGTCTGGTAGAGGTGCGCGTCGGCGATAGTGTACGCATCCGCCCGGATGCCGGCAAACGGCTCCTGGCGATCGCCCACGTGCTGCAGGCTGAAGGCGAGCGACGAGCTCTTCGTCACGTCCACACGCGTGAAGAGACCGAGCAGGTGCGGCGCCACGTTCGGCATCGGCTTCCCGACGATCGACGCCACCGCGTCCTTCGTGATCTCGGAATCGATGTAGGCGTAGTTGAAGGCCACATTCCAGCGCGGCGTGATCTGGCCCGCCACGTCCACCTCGAGGCCCTGGTTCACCACCTCGCCGGTGGCGAAGACGGCGTTGATGTTGAGGCCGGTGGGCCCCTGCGCCGGATCCGGCCGCAGCACGTTGGTCTTGCGGCCGCGGAAGAGCGCGAGCGTGGTCTGCAGCCGGCCCTGCGCCAGCTCGCCCTTGGCGCCCACCTCGAACTGCAGCGCCTTCTCGGGGTCGTGCGGGCCGTTGGCCGACGGCGCCTGGGCGAGAATCGCCGGACGCTGGAAGCCGTTGGCGACGCTGCCGAAGACCGAGGTCTGCGGCGTGGGCTGGAAGACGAGACCGACGCGGCCCGTCACCGCCGACTGGTCCGCCGAGAGCACGATGGCCCGGTTGGTGCCGTCATCGTTGTAGCGATCGGCGCGGCCGCCGACGAGCATCTTCCACTTGGCGCCGAAGGCCATCAGGTCCTGCACGAAGACGCCGCTGCGCAGGATGTCGGCCGTGTCGTCACCGAACGACGCGGCGGTAAGGCCGTAGGCCGCCACGTCCACGCCGTAGGCCGGGTTCACGAGCGCCACGTTGCCGACCGGGCCGCCGCGGCTGCGCTGCAGCGCCGTCGCCGACCGGAACAGGTGATCCTGACGGTAGATGTCACCGCCAAGCGCGATGTCGTGCTTGACGCGGCCGGTCGTCCAGGGAATCGACAGCGTCGTGTTCCACGAGACGTCGTCGTTCGTGCGCAGCTGGTCACGGAACTCGCGCTGCATGAAGAGCCCGTCGGCCGTGATGCCGCGCGGCTCGTGATATTCCTCCTGGCGGTCGTACTGCAGGTAGCGCAGCGTCGAGTCGAGGCGGATGCCGCGGGCAAAGGCCTGATCCCAGCGCAGCTGCGCGACGTGCGCCTTGAGCGTCGTGAAGTCCGTCGGTTCGGTGGCGCTCCAGCGGACGTCCGTGAGGAACGAGCCAGCAGCGTTCACCGGCACGCCGCGCAGACGATGCCCCCCCATCTCCTGATCGAGGAACTCGTATTCGGCGCTGAGAGCCGCCTTCGGGGTGACGCGCCAGGTGAGGCCAGTGGTCAGGTGCAGGTTCTGCTCGCTGGCCGGACGGCGGAAGTGGTCGCGCTCTTCGTAGTAGGCCGCCGCGCGGTACAGCACCGTGCGGCTCGCATTGGCGGGCCCGGTGACGTCGATCTCGCCCAGGCGCTGGTTGAAGCGGGCCGTGCCGGTGACCGCGCGCACCTGGAAGGTGTCTTTCGGCTTCTTCGTGACGTAGTTGATGACGCCGCCGGGCTCCCCCGGCCCGTAGAGCACGGACGCAGGCCCCTTCAGCACTTCCACGCGCTCGACGTTGGTCAGGCGGAACTGGCTCGTGCTGAAACCGCTGCTCGAGACATCACCCTCGAGGCTGCCGAACGGATTGCCGCGCATGCCGTTCACCAGTACTTCGCGCTGCGTAAAGCCGCGTACCACGGTGGAGCTGTACGGGCTGTCGACCACGCCGCTGATGTGGCGGTAGAGATCCTTGGTGTCGAGGGCGCCGATGTCTTCGAGCAGCCGCGCCGGCAGCACGGCGATGGCCTGCGGCATGTCGATGAGGCGCGCGGACGACCGCGTGGCCATCGCCGAGGTCTCGACGTAGTCGCTGAGGCGGCCCTGCACGGTGAGCGTCTCCGACACGAGCAGGCCGTCGGGCAGCAGCACGTCGAGCGCCGCCGTGCCGCTCGCCGTGACCGTCACCTCGTTCGTCGCTGGTGCGAAGCCGCCGCGGGTGACAACGACCGTGTAGGCGCCTGGCGCCACATCGGGCAGCGTGAACCGTCCCTGGGCGTCGCTCGTGGCCTCGGCCGACGTACCCGCGAGCGTCACGACAGCGCCTTCCACGGGCCGCTTGTCGCGCTCCGCACGCACCGTGCCCGACACCGCCACCGACTGCGCCAGGGCGAGCGACGGACACACAAGCAGCAGGGCCGCGACGGCGGCCAATCTCAACAGAACCACGGGATGCTCCTACGACACGATCGGGAAACGCGCCAGCCGCGCAAGGGCGAACCACACGAGGGCGATGGCTGGAATCGCCAGACCGAACACAGCGGGCGCCACGCGCCCGGCGACCGTGCCGGCTGTTTCTTCGTCGAACTCGAACCGCGGCGTACCCGCGTAGTTGGTGAAGCTGGCCTTCTGGAAGATGAGCGGCGTGAAGAACTGCCGCCAGGCGGCGTGGTAGGCATCCACCTGCTGCAGGAACGTCTGGTGGCGCGCGTGGCCGGTGCCGGCGATGTCGTAGAGCGCGCTCTGCATCAGCACCGCCGGCGACACGAAGCGCAGGCCGTCGACGAGGCGCTGCTGCGCGGCGATCTGCTGCTCGTAGCGCTGCACGACGGGACGAACGCGCCGTTCGACGTCGTCGTTCACCGCGATGCGGATGACGTTGAAGTCGGTCATCGCCTGCGCGGCATCGCCGGTGGCGAGTTCCGGGTGGTCTTCGTAGTAGCCGGCGAGCAGCTTGCTGCCGGCGGCATTGGCATCGTCGGAGGCGACACGCACGGCCTGCACGAGTTCCATACGCGAGGGCACCGGGAAGAGCGTGGTGGCCACGAGGTTGAAGACCGACGGCAGCACGACCACCAGCACGAGCCAGGCGCTGGCGAGCACGGTGGCGTTGGCCGCCGAGCGCAGTCCGAACGACGCGACGAGCATCGCGAGCCCGAACCAGAAGGCGCCGTAGGCCACGACCGCCGCCACCCACAACGCCAGCCGCGGCAGCGCCCCCGGGCCGGCCAGGTCGACGCCGCCGATGAAGAGCGCGGCCAGCGTGCAGACCACGACCGTGCCGACGAGCACACCGGCGCGCAGCAGCACCTTGCCGCTCGCGAGCGTGGCAAGCGAGAGCGGCTGCGACAGCGTGAGCGCGAGTGTGCCCTGTTCCTGCTCGGCCGAGAGCATGTTGTAGCAGAGCGCGAGGATGAGAATCGGGTAGAAGAAGATGAGGACGAACGCCAGGTCGAAGCGGCCGACGAGCAGGCGCTGCGGGTTCTCGATTTCGGTCGCGCCGACGATCGCATCCCGCGAGTCGGTCGACACCTTGAAGTAGTACGGCAGCAGATCGCTCTGGCCGACGGCAAGCGGCGCGAGCGGCCCCGGAGGCAGCGTGGCATACCGCGGCGCGAGGCGGCTGCCGGCGTTCGACGGGCTGCGCGGATCGCGGAACGGCGACACCTTACCGCCGGTGCGCTGCAGTTCCTGCACCTGTTTTTCGAGCCCGGCGTAGCGCTCGGATTCCTCCGCGGCGGAGGCCGCGAGCGCGGCCTGCTGGAAGCCGACCCAGCGGGCGCCGTTCCAGACGCCGTAGCCGATGGCGGCGACGAAGGCGAGGCCCACGACCCAGAGGGTCGCGTCGGCGCCGAGCGTGCGCCATTCGTGACGGATGATGCGGCCGAGCATCGCGTCAGTCCACCAGCGCCGTGGTGGCGGCCCGCATCATGAGCGCCACCGCGCCGACGAGCCACGCGCCGAGGACGACGAGGGCCACGGAGTACTGCCCGAGCACCCAGCCGGCCGGCGGCGGCTCGTAGGTGAACGCCGGCACCTGATCCCACAGCTCCCGGCCCGCCATGTAGACCTGACCGGCCTTCTGGTTCTTCGCGATGTCGCCGTTCAGCGTGCGCTGGATGTCGCGCCGGTAGGTCTCGGCAGCAGTGACGAAATGGCGGTGCTGGCCGAAGTCGGTGCCCGAGAGGCCCATGGAGAGGCCGCGCGTCGCCAGCATCGGGGCCGCGATGGCGCTCCACTGGAAGACGCGGTTCTGCTGCTCGTACTGGTCGAAGAGCGCGCCGAAGTGCTTGTCGAAGACCTCGTTGCCGTGTTCCTCGCCTTCCTGCAGCGATACACCGCTGAAGGCGATGGGCAGGGCATCGACCGACGCCACGTTGTGCTGCTTCAGCAGTGCCTCGCGCTTGCGGTCGAGGCGTTCCTCCATCTCCTGCTGATTGTTCAGATCGGCCTCGAGCCCCTTCTGGAACTCGACGGCCGACGGCGTCGGGTGCAGCCACGCGGCCAGGTCGGACACGACGCGCGAGGCGACGACGGAGTTGGCGAACCAGAACGTGAGCAGCACGACGAGCGCGAGGCGCGACGACGACGCCCAGGCCGAGACCCAGAGCGCGAGCGCCGTGACCACCGCGAAGTACGTCAGATACACCGCGCCGAGCGCCACGACGCGCCACGGATCGTCGGCAAGCAGCCCTTCACTCGTGGAGAGTGCAAGCGCGGCCACACAGAGCGCCGTCGCCGGCAGCAGGATGAGGCCGAGCCCGCCGGCGATGCCGAGCGCCTTGCCGAGGGCGAGGTCGCGCGGCCGGGCGCCCACGCTCAGGAGCTGGCGCAGCGTGCCCTGCTCGCGTTCGCCGGCGAAAGCCGAGAACGCCATGAGCACGATGAAGAGCGGCACGAGCACCTGCAGCACCTCGGCGCCGTTCATCGACCCGAAGCGCTGCACGGCCGTGCGATCCTGCGCCGGCCGGTACTTCATCTCGTTCTGCTTGTGCGCTTCGAGCCACACGGCCACGCCCACGTAGGGATCGATGCCGGTGTCGACCATCGCCATCTGACTGGCCGGCTTGAAGGCGTAGACGCCGTAGTGCGCCGCCGAGTGCGGATTCTTCTTCGGCTGGTTCAGCCACTGCTCGCGGGTGGCCTGCTGCGCGGTGCGGTGCTGCGCGGCCAGGTCCGAGTAGGTCTTCCAGCCGGCGGCGAGCGAGACGACCGACACCACCAGCACGAGCGCCGACAGCATGCGGAAGCGGCCGTCGCGCGACAGATCGAGCAGTTCCTTGCGGGCGATTCGCAGAATCATGGCAGGCTCCCGGCGCTAGTCGCGCATGTGCTCGAGGTAGATCCGCTCGAGGTCGGCGTGGCCGAACTCGTCGGTCGTGTGCTGGGCCACGAGCGTGCCGTGTTTCATGATGCCTACGCGCGTGCCGGATTCCTTGGCGCGGAAGAGGTCGTGCGTCGCCATGAGCACGGCCACACCGTTGCCACTGAGCCGGCGCAGCAGATCGGAGAACTCGTTCGAGGCCTTCGGGTCGAGCCCCGAGGTCGGTTCGTCGAGCAGCAGGGCTTTCGCGCCCTTGGCGAGCGCGATGGCGATGCCGACCTTCTGCCGCATGCCCTTCGAATAGGTGCCGACGCGGCGATCGGCGGCCTCGACCGCCAGGCCCACTTCGCGGAAGTAGCCGATGAGCTGCTCGCGCGTGAGATCCGGCTTGCCGGCCAGCGCCGCGAAGTACTCGAGGTTCTCGAGGCCGGTGAGGTTCTTGTAAAGCATCACCGTCTCGGGAATGTAGGCGAGATGCCGCTTGGTCTCGAGCGGCTCTTTCGTCACATCCAGCCCGTTCACGAGGGCCGTGCCGGAGGTGGGCGCGATGAAGTTCAGGAACAGGTTGATGGTCGTGGTCTTGCCGGCGCCGTTGGCGCCGAGCAGGCAGAACACATCCCCGGGGGCAACGGTCAGGGTCAGGGCATTCAGTGCCGTGACGTCGTTGTAGCGCTTCGTGAGGGCGTGGGCTTCGAGCATCGGTGCGGCTCCAGGCCGTCGAGGCTAGAGCAGCAGGTCCCGTAATGTAAGGCACACCCAATGAATGGTCGCTATCCGCCAATGAATGGCGCGCCAGCTGCGCGGCGCCGAGGCGCCGGATGCGTGCTACCTTCAAGACAGGATGTGTATGCCCCGACTCACCACCCTGTGGCTGCTCGCCGCGCTCACGCTGCCGTCGTCCGCTCTCGCCCAGGGCGGCACCATCACCGGCGTGGTCACGACGGCCGCCGCCGCGCCGCGACCGCTGCGCGTGACAATGGACATGAAGGTCTGCGGCACGCAGCTCCCGGACGAATCGATCGTCGTCGGGGCCGGGGGCCTGCTGGCCAACGCGGTCGTCAGCCTCACGGGCGTGAAGGTCACGACGCCGTATCCCGAGCCGTCGATCGTGAACGAGAAGTGCCGCTTCCTGCCACGCGTGCAGCTTGCGCGTCCCGGCGCTCCAACGAAGACGACCAGTCACGATGCGCTGCTGCACACGACCAACGCGCAGCAGGACGG
The DNA here is from genome assembly GCA_044347565.1 of Vicinamibacterales bacterium. GTDB lineage: Bacteria > Acidobacteriota > Vicinamibacteria > Vicinamibacterales > UBA2999 > CADEFD01. The sequence goes on from JBIKUN010000133.1 coordinate 6,996, forward strand.
CGGCCGCACGCTCTTCAACGTGGGCCTGCCGGTGCCGGGCCTGGTCGTGACGCGCCCGCTGAACGGCGCCGGCCTCGTGCGCATCACCTGCAACACGCACACGTGGATGCGCGGCTTCATCGTCGTGACCGACGACATGGCGGTCGTCTCGGGCGCGGATGGTCGCTTCCAGCTGACCGGCGTGCCGCCGGGCACCTACGAGCTGAAGGTGTGGCACGAGACGCTCAAGGCCGCGCCGATGAAGGTCACGGTCAAGGCCGGCGCCACGTCCACCGTCGCGCTCGCGATGGCGCGCTAGGCGCGCGCCGCGGCCCGGCGGTGCGGTCCGTTCGATAGAATGTCCGCACCCTCCCCCCCAGGAGCCGATCCGATGATGTCTGCCGCCCGCCGCCGACGTGTGCCCCCTCTCGCGGCGCTGCTTGCCGCCGGGCTCGGCGTCATTGCCGTTACGGCGCAGACCGTCATCACGCCGCCGAAGAACAAGTTCACGCCCGAGCAGGACGTGCAGCTCGGCAAGGAAGCCGCGGCCGAGGTGCGGCAGCAGTACCCGATCATCGCCGACGAACAGATCAACGCCTATCTCGACCGGGCCGGCCAGGCGCTCGTGACGGCCTCGCCGAAGAACCTGAACCACCCGGTCTTCGAGTACTCGTTCACGCCCGTGAACCTGAAGGAGATTAACGCCTTCGCCCTGCCGGGCGGGCCGATGTTCGTCAACCGCGGCATGTTCGACGCCGCCGAGGTGGAGGGCGAGGTGGTGGGCGTGATGGCCCACGAACTCGCGCATGTGCTGCTCCGGCACGGCACGGCGAATGCCACCAAAGCGCAGAAGTTCCAGGTGGGCGCCGTGGCGGGGGCCATTGCCGGCGCCATCATCGGCGGCGGCTGGGGCGAGGCCATCTCGCAGGGTTCGCAGTTCGGGCTCGGCGCGTGGCTCATGAAGTACAGCCGCGACTACGAGAAGCAGGCCGACCTGCTCGGCGCGCAGATCATGGCCCGGGCCGGCTACGACCCGCGTGATCTGGCGAAGATGTTCGAGGCGATTGAACGTGAATCCAAGGGCAGCACGCCGCCGCAGTGGCTGAGCAGCCACCCGAATCCCGGCAACCGCGTGCAGTACATCCGCGCCGAAGCCGACACGCTCACAATCAGCCCGCGCACCAACGGCACCGGCTTCGCGGCGGCGAAGGCCCGCTTCGCCACGCTGCCGCCGCCCCGTTCGATGTCGGACAAGACGAATGCCGGCGGCGGGGGTGGCACGACATCGGTCGGCACCATCGGGCGGCCGGTACCGCCGCCAGACACGCGCTACAAGACGGCGCGGGGCGGTCAGCTCTTCCAGGTGAGCGTGCCGGCCAACTGGACGGGCGTGAACGGCGGAAACGCGATCAAGTTCGTGGCCGAGAACGGCCTCGGCGACTTCCAGGGCCAGCGTGTCTTCACCCACGGCGTGGAACTCGGCGTGACGCGGGCGTCGTCGCGCAACCTCACGGCGGCGACCGAAGCATTCGTCAACGCCATCGTGAACAGCAACCCGGGGCTGCGCGTCTCGCGCGACCCGCAGGCAGTGCGCATCTCGCAGCGCAGCGGCCTCGGCACGGGCCTCGCCGGCCGGTCGGCAACCGGCGAGATCGAACGCGTCGGCGTTTACACCACGCTGCTGGCCGACGGCAGCCTCTTCTACTACCTCACGGTCGTGCCGGAACGTGATGCCGACACGTTTGCCGCGGCGTTCGACCGCGTCGGCAACTCGATCCGCCTGACCGACCGGTAGCATCCGCTTCCCGTCCACGCGCCGATGTATCAGCAGCCGCCGGCGCCCCCCGGAACCGCGCCGCCGCCACGCCGCCGGGGCTGGCCGCGCGTGCCGGCGAACGTCTGGGCGATCGGCGCCACCAGCCTGCTCACCGACGTCTCGTCGGAGATGGTCACGAGCGTGCTGCCGCTCTATGTCGTGCTGCACCTGCAGATGACGCCGCTCGCCTTCGGCGCGCTCGACGGGCTCTATCAGGGGGTCGCCGCGGCGGTGCGGATGGGCAGCGGCGTCGTGGCCGATCGCTTCCGCCATCACAAGGCGGTCGCGCTCACGGGGTACGCGCTCTCGGCGGTGGCCAAGGCGTTCTATGTCGCGGCCGGCACGGTGTGGCCGGCGTTTCTCGCCGTCGTCACCGCCGATCGGCTCGGCAAGGGCATCCGCACGGCGCCGCGCGACGCGCTCATCGCGGCGTCAGCGCGGCCCGGCGAAACGGCCACCGCGTTCGGCGTGCACCGGGCGATGGACGCGGCCGGGGCCACAATCGGGCCGCTCACGGCGTTCGGCGTGCTGATGCTCGCGCCGGGGCGGTTCGATCAGGTCTTCGTCGTCAGCTGCGCGATGGCGGTCGTGGGCGTGGCCGCGCTCTGGCTCTTCGTGGCTGCGCCCGGCGGCGCGCGTGAGGCCGGCGCGCGCTTCCCCGCCCGGCCGTGGGCGCGCACGCGCGAGGCGCTGACCGCGCCCCGCTTCCGCGGGGTGCTCGTGGCCGCCGGCGCCGTCTCGGTCGCGAGTGTCACCGACGGCCTGCTCTACCTCGTGCTGCAGCGGCAGTTCGCCTTCGATCCGGCGCGCATCACGCTGCTCTTCGTCGGCACGCCGCTCTGCTACTTCCTGCTCGCCGGGCCGCTCGGCGTCATTGCCGACCGCGTGGGCCCGGCCCGCCTCTTCGTCGCCGGACACCTCAGCCTGCTCGCGGTGTACGGCCTGCTCGCGATGGGCGTGACGACCGCGGCCGGTGTGGCCGCGTGTCTGTTGTGCCTGGGTGCGTATTACGCCGCGACCGACGGTATCCTTGCGGCGATGGCGGCACTGGCTCTTCCCACCGACGATCGCGCCACCGGGCTCGGCCTGCTGGCCACCTGCACCACGGCCGGCCGCGGCCTCGCGGCCGTGGCCTTCGGCGCGCTATGGACCTACGCCAGCACCGGCACGGCGCTCGCCGCATTCGCCGCGCTGCTCACCGCCGGCATCGGGGTGAGCGCCTGGCAGCTCGGCGCGACGCAAGCGCTGGCCCCCTCCGCCGAGGGCACATCATGACGCGCCCGGCCACGAGCGGCCGTCTCGCGATCTTCGCGCTCGTCTGCGTGGCGGCCGTGGCCGCCGCCGCCTGGTCACTCGTGCGGGCGCGCCAGGAAGCCGCGATGCCGGCCCGCACGCGCGGCGGCGCACCGGCAGACGCTCCCACGCTGCCTGCCGCGCCGGCGCCGCCGTTCGTACTCGTGCGGCATCTGGCGTCGGGCGGCGGCTGGAGCCGCCTGGCTCTGGCGCCACTCACGGCGCCGGATGGCCCGCGCTTCGTCACCCCCCTCACCTGCGTGCGCGGCTACATGGCGGGCGGCCGCGGGCTCTGTCTCGGGTCGAACGGCGCCGACGGCCGCGCCATCGTGTTCGACGCCGCCACCTTCGCGCCCATCCACACACTCGTGCTCACCGGGCCGCCGAGCCGCGCCCGTGTCTCGCGCGATGGCCGCCTCGGCGCGGTGACGGTGTTCGAGTCGGGCCACTCGTACGCCGAAGAGGGCTTCGCGACGCGCACTACCGTGCTCGATCTCGAGACGGGCACACCCTTTCCCGATCTCGAGTCGTTCACGATCTGGCAGGACGGCGTCCGTGTGCGGCGGATCGATATCAACTTCTGGGGCGTGACCTTCATCCCCGGCACTCCGCGCTTCTACGCCACGCTCGCCTACGGCGGCACGCCGTATCTCGTCGAGGGAGACCTCGACCGGCGAGAGGTGCGCGTGATCGCGCCGCACGTCGAATGCCCGTCACTCTCGCCCGACGGCACGCGCCTCGCGTTCAAGCGCGCCGAGGGACTACGCTGGCGGCTGTGGGTGCGTGATATCGCATCGGGCGCCGAACACGCGATCGGCGGCGAGACGCGCAGCATCGACGATCAGGTCGAGTGGCTCGACGACACGCACGTGCTCTACCAGTTCCCGTCGGACGCGGGCAACAACCTCTACGTCGTGCAGACGGACGACGGCACGCCGGCGCGCCGCTTCATGAGCGAGGCGTGGTCGCCCGCGGTCGTCCGCTGACCACGAGCGCGCGGTCCCGGACCTCCGCCAGGCGGCGGAGCCACGCCATGAAACGCCGCCAGGCCAGCGCGAGGCCGGTGTAGACGAGCACGGCGCCGCCCGCCGACACGAGTCCGGCGACGGTCTGGCCGGTGAGGCCGTAGTACTCGCCGGTGTGCGCGAAGCGGAGCCAGGAGCGGGCGCGCCGGCCCGGGCTCAGCGCCTCGAACGTCTCCCACGAGCGGACGGCGCCGCTCGCGCGGTCCACGGTGAGCGTGCCGCGCTTCTGCGGCTGGCCGCCGTAGCCGGCATCGACCGTGAGCGTGAAGGGCGCGTCCGGCGAGCCCCCGAGCCGCGTGCTGATCGCGCGCCACTCGGGCACCTGCGCTTCGGCAGCCGCCCAGGCGGCATCGAGCCCCGCGAACGACACCGGTGCGGCGGGTACGTCAGCACGCCGGGCCGCCGGCGGCGCCGGCGCCGGCGGCGTGTCGCCGGCGAGCCGGTAGACGAAGTCGCTGGCCCACGGGAATGAGATCGGCACCGCGCCGGCGATGACCATTGCGAGCGGCAACGCCGTCCAGATGCCAATCACGTTGTGCCAGTTGAAGTCGCGCGCCTTGCCGGGGAGGCCGCGGCGGAACCACAACACGCGCGTGAACTGCAGGCGCGTCCACAGGCGCGGCACCCAGAGATAGATCCCGCTCACGACGATGAAGAGGAAGAGCAGGTTGGCGACGCCGGTCACGAGGCGTCCGGTGGCGCGGCTCGCGCCCGCGGGCGCGAGCCAGCGGTGCCAGTTCGTCGTGGCCCGGAAGAAGGCGCGCAGGCCTGGCGACGGCTCGCCGAGCACGGCCCCCGTGTACGGGTGCACGAGCAGGGCGCGGTTGCCTTCGAGCGTGACGGTCACCGGCGCGGCGGGATCGGCGCGGCGGGTCACACCCGTGGGCGCCGCCCCCGGCCGGGCCGCGACCACCGTCGCCAGCAGCGTCTCCGGTGGGAGGGGCCGGGCGCCATCCGAGGGCGCCACCCACGAGTGCGCGCGGGCATCGGCCCACTCGAGCATCTGCTTCTCGTAGGTGAGCGCGACGCCGGTGACCGACATGAGGAGGACGACGGCGCCGGCCGCGACGCCGCAGACGAGGTGAGCCCAGAACAGAAGGGAACGGAAGGTCGCCATATCGAAATTGAGACTCTGTCTCAAGACTGGGGAAGTTTATTGGCGACCAATTCGGTCGGTCAAGCACAAAATGAGACGCTGTCTCAATATTGGCCGCGGGCTAGAATCCGCCCATGCCGCGCCACCTGCTC
>JBIKUN010000246.1:0-3233 GCA_044347565.1 Vicinamibacterales bacterium
CAAGGAGCCTCCATGACCGCCCGACTGGCCCGAATCCTTCTTGTCGTCCTTGCCCTCCGCGCTCCGGCCACGGCGCTGGCGCAGCTCGACACCGGCACGATTGTGGGCCGGGTGGCTGACCCGAGCGGGGCCGTGTTGCCGGGTGTCACGGTGACGATCACGCTGGACGCCACGGGCGTGGCCACTTCCACGACCACGAACGAGAGCGGCGAGTACGTGTTTCCCGGCCAGCGCATCGGCCGCTACACGGTGACCGCCGAACTCCAGGGCTTCAAGAAGGCCGCCTATCTGAATGTGGAGCTGAACGTGCAGGCGCGCGTGCAGCTCGACTTCGAACTCGGCGTCGGCGCCGTGAGCGAGCAGGTCACGGTGACCGGGCGCACGCCGCTGCTGCAGACGCAGTCGGCCGACATCGGCAACGTCGTCGACGAGCGGCAGATCCAGGACCTGCCGCTGCTCGGCCGCCGCTACGCCGAACTGGCGTATCTCACCCCCGGCGTCGTCGCCGCCCCGGCCGGCATCTCGAGCCGCGGCGAAGACAGCTTCTTCAACGCCAACGGCAACTACGCCACCTGGAACAACTACACGCTCGACGGCGCCGACAACAACTCGTTCTCGACCAACCTGCAGGAGCGCAGCCCGCAGGTGGTGCAGCCGCCCATCGACGCGCTGGCCGAGTTCAAGGTGCAGACGCGCACCTACTCGGCGGAATTCGGCAAGGCGGCCGGCGCCGTCATCAACGCCTCGATCAAGAGCGGCACCAACCGCTTCCGCGGCTCCGGCTTCGAGTTCTTCCGCGATGAAGCGTTCAACGCCAATACGTGGGACAACAACCGCGCACAGCGGGCCAAGGGCGCCTTCAATCAGCACATCGCCGGCGCCACGCTGGGCGGGCCGGTGCTGCGCAACAAGACGTTCTTCTTCGGCGACTACCAGGCTACGCGGTCCGAGCGCGCGCTGTCGCAGACCGCCACCGTGCCCACCGCGGCCATGCGCACGGGCGACTTCAGCCAGCTCACCGGCGCGCTCAACGCATCGAACCCCTTCATTCCGGCCGGCTGTGTGGATGCGGTCAACCGCCGGATCAGCGCCGGCTGCATCGACCCGGTCGCGGCCAGGCTGGTGCAGCTCTATCCGCTGCCGAACGTGCCGGGCGCCGGCTTCTTCAACAACAACTACATCTCGAACGGCGTCCTCAACAACGACATCAACCAGTTCGACATCCGCCTCGATCACAACCTGACGGCCCGCGACAACCTGTTCGTGCGCTACAGCTTCCAGCAGACCGACCGCGTCGAGCCGCCGGTGCTCGACGATCCGGTCGCCTCGGGCGACTTCGCCAGCCGCTATCTCATTCGCGGCCAGAACGCGGTGGGCGGCTGGTCGAAGATCTTCGGCGCGAGTGTGTTCAGTGAGTTCCGCGCCGCCTACAACCGCGTGCGGTCAGACGCCGTGCATCCCTCGTTCGGCATCGACTCGAACGCGCAGTACGGCATCAGGGGCGTGCCGAACGACCCGCGCTTCTACGGCGGCCTGCCGCACATGCCCATCTCGCGGTTCACGCGCCTCGGCGGGCCGTTCTTCCGCCCGCAGTTCCAGACCTCGCAGGTCTTCCAGTTCTCCGAGAACCTCACCTGGACGGTGGGCCGTCACTCGATGAAGTTCGGCCTCGAACGCCGCCGCGATCTCGTCAACTACATCGACCTGCGTTCGCTGAACGGCGAGCTCGGTTTCCTCGATGGGCGCTACACCGGCATCGGCTTCGGCGACTTCCTGCTCGGTCTTTCCAGCACGCAGCGCCTCACGCTCTTCCACGAGCCCGACATGTATGCCGACGGCTGGCAGGTCTACGCGCAGGACAGCTGGCGTCTGCGCGACAACCTCACGGTGAACGCCGGGATCCGGTATGAGCGCTTCACGCCGCTCTTCGATCGCAACAACAAGCTGACGAACATCGATCCGGCCACCGGCCAGGTGTTCACCGCGAAGGATGGCTCGGTGTTCGACCGCGCCCTCATCAACCCCGATACCAACGACATCGCACCGCGCGTCGGCGTCGTCTGGACGCCGGTGGAGCGCCTGGCGCTGCGCGGCGGCTTCGGCGTCTTCTACCAGCAGTTCGACCGCTACGGCAGCGAGAGCCAGCTCGGGCTGAACCTGCCGCAGCTCGTCGACGCCTCGATCAACGCCAACACCGGCAACGACGCGCCGGCCTTCACCTTCGCCCAGGGCTTCACGCCGCTCAACGCGCAGACGGTGAACCCGGCCTTGGTGCAGTGGCGCATCCAGGACCCGAACCAGGACACGCCGATCGTCTACCAGTTCAGCGTCGGCCCCGAGTACCAGTTCACCGACACCATCGTCGGCGCCGTCGAGTACGTGGGCAACCGCACGCGCAACGGCCGCCGGCTGCGCAACCTGAACCAGGGGATCATCCAGCCGAACAACACGGTGGTCTTCCCGTATGCGCAGTACGGCTACGGCAACGCCTTCCTCGAGCAGATCGTGACCAACGGCCGCGCCGACTACGACTCGCTGCAGGTGCGCATGCAGAAGCGCATGTCGGACGGCCTCGGCTTCACGCTCGCCTACACGTGGAGCAAGGCGATGGGCGACTTCCTCGACCACCTGAGCGCCGGCGGCGGCGCCACCGGCAACTTCCCGCAGGATGCCTACAACATGGCGGCCGACTACGGCCCGCTGGCCTTCGACATCCCGCACCGCTTCGTCGCGAGCGCCATCTACGAGCTGCCGTTCGGCGCCGGCCACCGTCTGGCCTCGAGTGGTCCGGCGGCGGCGGTCCTCGGCGGCTGGTCGGTCAACGGCATCCTCACGCTGAGCGACGGCCGGCCCTTCACGGCCACCGCCATCGACACGGCCGGCACGGGCGCCGGCCGCATCACGCGCGCCAACTGCGTGGGCAACCCGAACCCCGACGGCTTCGAGCCGACGCTCGACAAGTGGTTCGACACCTCGGCCTTCGCGCCCACCGTGGGCCGCACCTACGGCAACTGCGGCAACAACACGCTGCGCGGCCCGGGCTCGAAGTCGATGAACATGAGCCTCTTCCGCAATATCCGCCTCGGCGGCGAGCGGCGCCTCGAGCTGCGCGCGGAAGTGTTCAACCTGTTCAACTGGGTCAACTACGGCTTCCCGGCGGCCAACGTCGGCAACGCCGGCACCTTCGGCCGCATCACGAGCACGCTCGGCGATCCGCGCGAGATGCAGCTGGC
>JBIKUN010000247.1:0-3216 GCA_044347565.1 Vicinamibacterales bacterium
GTCGTCGTGCGCTTCAAGGTCGGCGAACCGGAAGAAGCCGCCTACGTGCGCCTCAACCAGAAACTCGCGGCCAACATGGACCGCATTCCGCCGGGGGCGACGCCGCCGCTCGTGAAGCCGCGCTCCATCGACGACGTGCCGATCCTGGCTGTGACGCTCTCGTCCGCGGTGTACGGCGACGATCAGCTGCGCGCCCTCGCCGGTCAGCTCCGCGACGCCGTCGCGCAGGTGCCCGACGTGTCGGAAGTCACGCTCATCGGCGGACGTCCGCGGCAGCTCGGTGTCACGATCGATCCGGCGAAGCTCGCCGCCTACGGCCTCGATCCGCTGGCGGTGCAGCAGGCACTCGGCCGCGCCAACACACGCGCCACGGCGGGTGGTCCGGTGCGCGGCGGTCAGGCCACGAACGTCGAAGTGGGCGACCGGCTGACGAGCACGGCCGACGTCGTTCGCGTGGTCGTCGCTACGAGCGGCGGACGGCCGGTGCTCGTGGGTGACGTCGCCACGGTCGTCGACGGTGATGCCGAACCCACGAACTACGTCGTGTTCCAGTCGAAGGCCGACGGCGCCACGCCGGCAGTGACCCTTGCCGTGGCGAAGCGCAAGGGCACGAACGCGATCGACGTGGGCCACCGCGTGACCCAGGTCGTGCGTCGCCTCGAAGGCACGCTGATTCCCTCTGATGTGCGCGTGACCCTCACGCGTGACTACGGCGAGACGGCCGCGGAGAAGAGCAACGAGCTGCTCTGGCACATGTTCCTCGCCGTGCTCTCGGTCTCCGCCCTCATCTGGGTGGTGCTCGGGCGGCGCGAGGCGGCGGTCGTGCTCACGGCGATTCCCGTGACACTGGCGCTCACGCTCTTCATGTTCTTCCTCTACGGCTACACGCTCAACCGCATCACGCTCTTCGCGCTCATCTTCTCGATCGGCATCCTCGTGGACGACGCGATCGTGGTCGTCGAGAACATCGTGCGGCACGCGCGCATGCGCGGCGCGTCAGCCCGCGGCCTGGCCGAGACGGCGCTCGCGGCGGTGGACGAAGTAGGCAACCCGACGATTCTCGCGACGCTCGCGGTGGTGGCGGCGATTCTGCCGATGGCGTTCGTGGGCGGCCTGATGGGCCCCTACATGCGGCCGATTCCGGTGGGCGCGTCCGCCGCGATGGTCTTCTCGCTGGTCGTCGCCTTCATCGTGACGCCGTGGGCCGCGGTGCGGCTGCTGAAGCCCTCGGCGCATCACCACGACGAAGGCGAGGAAGACCTCTTCACGCGCCTCTACCGCCGCGTGATGGATCCGCTCATCGCGAGCGGCCGCGTGCGGCTGCTCTTCCTCGGCGGCGTCCTGCTGCTGCTCGTCGCGAGCGCCGCGCTCGTGCCGCTGCAGTTCGTCACGGTGAAGATGCTGCCGTTCGACAACAAGAGCGAGTTCCAGGTGGTCATCGACATGCCGGAAGGCACGGCCCTCGAAGACACCGCGCGGGTGACGTCGCAGCTCGCCACCGCCGTGCTCGACGATCCGCACGTGACCCACGTGCAGCAGTACGTGGGCACGGCCGCGCCGTACAACTTCAACGGCCTGGTGCGGCACTACTTCCTGCGTCAGGCACCGCATCTGGCCGACGTGCAGGTGAACCTCGTGCCGAAGGACGCGCGGGCCGAGCAGAGCCACGACGTGGCGCGCCGCGTCCGCGACCGGCTGCTGCCCATCGCGAAGGCCGCCGGCGCCACGATTCAGGTGGCCGAAGTGCCGCCCGGTCCGCCGGTGCTGCAGACGATGGTGGCTGAGATCTACGGCCCCGACGCTTCGCGCCGCCAGGCGATTGCCGCCGATGTGAGAGCGCTCTTCGAGAAGACGCCCGGTGTGGTCGACACCGACTGGTACGTCGAAGCGGGCCAGCCGAAGACACGCCTCGTGGTGGACGGCGAGAAGGCGATGGCCGCCGGGCTGAGCGCCGCCGATGTCGCCGCCGTGGTGCGCATGGCGGGCGACGGCGCGGTGGCCGGCCTGCTGCACGTGCCCGCGGCGCGTGAAGACGTGCCGATCGTGCTGCGCCTGCCGCGCGACGCACGCGATCTCGCGGCGATCCAGAGCGTGCGCCTTGGCGGCGTCACCCCCGTGGCCGTGGGCGCGCTCACGCGCGTGGTCGAGACGCGCGAAGACACGAGCCGGTATCACAAGAACCTGCAGCCGGTCACCTACGTCACCGCCGACCTCGCCGGCGACAACGAGAGCCCGGTCTACGCCATCCTCACGATGAACGAGACGCTCAACCGGATGACACTGCCCGAAGGCTACGGCCTCGAGGTGCTGAACGCCGTCCAGCCCTCGGACACGTCGAAGTACGCGATGAAGTGGGACGGCGAGTGGCACATCACGATCGAGGTCTTCCGCGACCTCGGCCTGGCGTTTGCGGCCGTGCTGCTCCTCATCTACGTGCTCGTTGTCGGCTGGTTCCAGTCGTTCACGACGCCGCTCCTCATCATGGCGGCGATTCCCTTCTCGCTCGTCGGTATCCTGCCGGCGCACGCGGCCATGGGCGCGTTCTTCACCGCCACGTCGATGATCGGCTTCATTGCCGGCGCCGGCATCGTCGTGCGCAACTCGATCATCCTCGTGGACTTCATCGAGCTGCGTCTCAAGGACGGCCTGCCGCTCGAGCAGGCGGTGGTGGATGCCGGCGCGGTGCGCTTCCGGCCGATGGCGCTCACGGCCGCCGCGGTCATCGTCGGCGCGGGCGTGATCCTGTTCGACCCGATCTTCCAGGGCCTCGCCATCTCGCTCATGGCAGGTGAGGTGGCGTCGCTCCTGCTCTCGCGGATGGCCGTGCCCGTGCTCTACTACATGGCCCGCCGGCACGAACGCCAGGCCGAGGCACAGGCGGCGGTGCCCGCCGAGGTGGTGTCATGACCGACGGAACCGCGCGCGCGTTCACCTGGCCTCCGAAGACGATCGTCGCGGCCGTGGATTTCGGCGGGGCGTCGGCCCGGGCCATCAGCCTGGCCGGAATCATCGCCGCCGCCGGCACGGCCACGCTGCGCGTGCTGCACGCCGAACGCTTCGACGTGCCGCCCTACTTCACGCCAGCGCAGATCGATCGGCTGGAAGACGAGCGCAAGGAAGCCACGGCGGAAATCACCACCGAGCTCACGCGCTTCGCGAAGAGTGCCACCACGTGGCCCACGACCGTCGTCGTGGCCGACGGCCGGCCGCTCGACG
>JBIKUN010000025.1:0-38692 GCA_044347565.1 Vicinamibacterales bacterium
GCAGTATCTGAAAACGCTGGGCTTCGAGAAGCGGTAGGGCGCGGCCGCCGTGCCGCGCGGCGCCTACTCGCTCTTGCTGGCGGCGGGTTTCGCGCTCGAGGTCTCGCTCGCCGAGCTCTTCGTGTCCGAGCTGCCGCTGTCGCTCTTCGCGGCGCTGTCACCGCCCGACGTGGCGCCGCTCTCGGCCTTGCCGGCCTTCGTGTTGGCGCTCTCGGACTTGCTGCCGGTGCCGCGGCCGTAGTCGGTCAGGTAGAACCCGCTGCCCTTGAACTGAATCGCGGGCGACGACAGCAGCTTCTGCACCGGCCCCCCGCATTTCGGGCACACCGAGATGGGGGCGTCGGAGAACTTCTGGATGACCTCGAATCTGTGCGCGCAGGACTCGCACTCGTATTCGTAGAGCGGCATGGTGAATTACTCCAGGACGTCGTCGGCGTGACCGCCGAGCATCAGCGCGCGTAACGCCCAGAACGGGGCGGAGCCGTGGCTCAGGAAGGCGTCGTGGAAGGCGCGCAGCGAGGGCTTGCCGGCCTGCTGTTCCTGCCAGTCCTGCCTGAGCTTCAGCAGCATGAGCTTGCCGGCGGCGTAGACGACGTAACTCGGATCGAACGTCCCGCGCTCGGCCTCGCGCCGTGCATGTGATTCCTCGAGGTACGCCTCGTTCTGGAAGAAGCGTACGCCCTGCTCCACCGACCAGTCGTCGGCGTGCAGCTTGATGCCCACGACGAGGCGCGCCAGGCGCACGAGCGACTCGGCGAGCTGGCCGAGGTGCACGTTGCCATCGCCTTTGGCGAAGCCGGCTTCGAGCATCATCTGCTCGGCGTAGTGCGCCCAGCCTTCGATGTAGGAGGTCGGGGCGAGCAGCGTCGAGCGGCGCACCTTGGATTCGACGGCGCGCAGGTGCTGGAAGTGCAGGAAGTGGCCGGGGAACACCTCGTGCATCGAGATGCTCCACAGCGTGGGCAGATTCAGGTCGCGCAGGTGCTCGATCTGTTTCGCCTCGGGCCACGAGCGTGGCGCGTCGGTGAGGTAGTAGGTCGAGCGCGTCTGGCGCGTTTCGAACGGGCCGGGCATCCACATGCTGGCCGTGGACCAGCGCAGGAACTCGGGCGAGGCCGCGACGTGCACCTGGTCGGCGTTCGGCACGCCGACGACACCGCTGCGTTCGAGGAAGGTGCGCAGTTCGTTGACCTGCTCGCGCACGGTGGTGATGAGGGTGCCGGGCGCCGGGTGGGCGTCCTTGGCCTTCTGCCAGGCGTCGAGCGGTTCCTTGAACCCGAGCTTGCCGGCGACGGTGCGGAACTCTTCCTGCACCCGGCCAAGCTCGCGCTCGGCGATGCTCAGCAGCTTGTCGCAGGTGTGCGGCAGTCCTTCGTCCACGAGCAGCTTGCGCTCGAAGCGTTCCTGGCCCAGCCGGAACGACGCCTTGGCCTTGGGGCGCACCTCGGTCTCGAGATACTGCGCGTAGGCGCCAAGCGCGGTCGTGGCCTCGGTGGACGCATCCGCCAGGTCGGCCAGCAGGTGCATGTCGTCGAGGCTCGAGAAGGCCCGCGGCAGATCGGTGTCGATGAAGGTGACGACGCCCCGGAAGGTGTCGATGCCGGTCTTCACGAAGATGGCCGGCGAGTCCTTGATGTTGTCGCGGGCGGCCTGCACGAGGCGGGGCACCTGGCGCAGCTTCGACAGCAGCCGGCGCGCCCGGTCGGTTTCCGGGGCAAAGGTGAAGATGGCCTGCGAGGCCAGGCTGGCCGCCAGAATCTGCCCGTAGAAGTGCGGGTCGCGCTCCCAGGAGCGGACGCGGTCGGTGTCGAACTGCCGCGACTCGATGTTCGCCCGGACGATCTTGTGCTCGACCTGGTCTACCGGCCTGAGCGGCGCGGCGGGGATCGCGTCGAGACGGCGGGCAAAGCCGGCCAGGGCGCCGGAATGGGTGTCGATCGCCGTCCGGCTCAGGTCGTCGAGCAGGTCGTCATGTACGTGGATGCCATCCAACGTCGCGCTCGTCGGGTGCGCTTCGTAGAGGTAGGCCAGGTAGTCGTCGACAAAATGCTGGAAGGGCTCTGCCACGTTACTCGGGGTGTCTGCTGGCACGCTCGGGGAGCGGGCATCTCCAGATGGTACAATAAAAGGCCGCCGTGATGGCTGGTACGCTTTACGTCGTTGCAACGCCTATCGGCAATCTCGAGGACATCACCTTCCGTGCCCTCCGGGTGCTGCGCGAGGCGGCGGTGGTGGCGGCGGAAGACACCCGCCGGTCGGGCCAGCTCCTCCGCCACTTCGGCATCGCGACCCGCCTCGTCAGTCTGCATTCTCACAATGAAGGCCTGAAGGCCGAGGGCCTGGTTGACCGGATGAGGCGCGGCGAGTCCGTGGCGCTCGTGTCGGATGCCGGCACCCCGGCGGTCTCAGATCCGGGGGCGGAGCTCGTGCGAGCTGCCGTGGCAGCAGGCATCCGCGTGGAGCCGGTGCCGGGGCCCAGCGCGGTCATGGCGGCGATTTCGGCGGCCGGGTTGCCAGATGTCGGCTTCACGTTTCTCGGGTTTCCGCCTTTTAGGGGCAAAGACCGAGAAACATGGTTCTCCACTCTTGGCCGGGCTGTAGAAGAAGCGCCAGTGGTCTTCTTCGAGGCGCCCCACCGGGTGAAATCGACACTTGACCACCTTTGTAATCTGTCATACGACCAAATTCTGGTCTTCCGCGAGACGACGAAGCTCCACGAGTCGATCTACAGGGGCACGATTCGCCAGGTTCTGGACCAGTTGACGGTGGTGGCAGGCGAGTTCACCCTGGTGCTGCCGAGGAAGAAGACCGGAGATGGCCCGGTTGAGCGGCCGTCAGATGAATCCGTGCTGGAAATGTTTGGTCGTATAACAGATAAAAAGGGCCGGGATGCGGCTCGGCAGGTCGCGGCGGAAACCGGCCTCTCGGCCAATGAAGTCTACGAAATCGTCCGGAAGTCGAAGGGCTGACGAGCCGGCGTCTTTCAACCGAGATCCCAGAGAGATGCAGAACGATCTCCATATCGTGGTGCTTGCGGCCGGCAAGGGCACCCGCATGAAGTCGGCCCTGCCAAAGGTGCTCCACAAGGCGGCGGGCCTGCCCCTCATCGAATGGGTGCTGCGCTTGGCCCGATCGCTCGATCCGGAGTCGATCACGGTCGTGCTCGGCCACGGCGCCGACGTGGTGCGCGCCGCGGTCGAAGGGCCAGACGTGCGCTGTGTGATTCAGGAACCGCAGCTCGGCACGGGCCACGCTTTGCTGCAGGCCGGGCCGGCGCTCGAGGGCGCCACGGGCCGCGTGCTGCTGCTCTCGGGCGATGTGCCGCTCCTCACCGCCGCCAGCGTGCGCCGTGTGCTCGATGCCCAAACGGCGCGACAGGCCGCGGTGGTCGTAGCCACGGCCGAGGTGCCCGACCCCACCGGCTACGGCCGCATGATCCGCGAGCATGGCGCGCTCGTGCGCATCGTGGAGCACCGCGATGCCACCCCCGCCGAACGCGAGGTGCGCGAGATCAACAGCGGCGTCTATGTCTTCGAGCTTGCGCCGCTCTTCGCCGCGCTCGGGCGGCTGGGATCGGCCAACGCGCAGGGCGAGTACTACCTGCCAGACCTGGTGGACGTTTACCGGCGCGACGGCCGGCTGGTGGACGCGGTGAAACTCGACGACGCGGACGAGATCCGCGGCATCAACACCCGGGCGGAGCTCGCCGAGGTGGGCCGCGTGCTCCAGGGCCGCATCAACGGCACGCACATGGCGGCCGGGGTCACCCTGGTGGATCCGGCAACGGCCTACATCGGGCCGGACGTCCGCATCGGCCAGGACACCATCCTGCACCCCTTCGTCATCCTCGACGGGGCGACCTCGATCGGCGAGGGCTGTGAGCTGCACGCCGGCACCCGGATTTCGGGCGCGACGCTAGGGAACTGCGTGACCGTCTTCAATCACTCGGTGGTGCAGGCGTCGACCGTTGCGGACGGCGCCCAGCTTGGGCCATTTGCCAGAATTCGTCCAGAATCAACGATTGGCGAACAGGTGCACATCGGGAACTTCGTCGAGATCAAGAAGTCGCAGCTCGGTAAGGGCACCAAAGTAGGCCATCTGGCCTATCTTGGCGACTCTACCGTGGGCGCCGGGGTGAACGTGGGCGCCGGCACCATCACCTGCAACTACGACGGCCGGAAGAAGCACCGGACCGTGATTGGCGATGGCGCATTCGTGGGCAGCGATTCCACGCTGGTGGCGCCGGTGCGGGTGGGCGAAGGGGCGTATGTGGCGGCCGGGTCGGCGATTACCGACGACGTGCCGGACGGCGCGCTGGGTATCGCCCGCGGACGGCAGACGAACAAGACCGGATGGGTCGCGGCGCGGGTGTCGAAGAGCGACCCCGCCGGCCGCTAGACCCGGACAAGACCGCGGACGGGCAGGACATCCACCATGTGCGGAATCATCGGATACATCGGGCAGCGGCAGGTCGTGCCGCTCATCATCGAGGGGCTGCGGAAGCTCGAGTACCGCGGCTACGACTCGGCCGGCATCGCCGTCGTCAACAACGGCGAGCTCTCGATCCGCCGGAGCGCCGGCAAGCTCGGTAATCTGGAGACGGCGCTGGCCGCCGACCCGCTGTCGGGGGAATACGGTCTTGGCCACACCCGCTGGGCTACGCACGGCCGACCCACCGAAGAGAACGCGCATCCGCACCGCGACTGCAAGGGCCGCATCGTCGTCGTGCACAACGGCATCATCGAGAACTACCTCGAGCTGAAGCGCGAGCTGCAGTCGCAGGGCCACACCTTCGTGACCGAGACCGACACGGAAGTCGTGGCGCATCTCGTCGAGCGCGAATGGAAGGACGATGGCCTCGACGGCGCCGTGCGGCGCGCCATGACGCATCTGCGGGGCCTCTTCGCGCTCGTGCTGCTCTCGGCCGACGACCCGCAGAAGCTCGTCGCCGTGCGCAACGGCCCGCCGGTGGTCGTGGGTCTTGGCGAGGGCGAGTACTTCGTCGCCTCCGACATCCCGGCCATCCTGCAGTACACGCGCAACGTGGTGTTCCTCGGCGACCAGGAGATGGCCGTGGTCACGCAGGCCGGCGCCGTGTTCTCGGATTTCACCGGCACGGTCATCGCCAAGACGCCCACCCGCGTCACCTGGGATCCGATTGCCGCGGAGAAAGCCGGCTACAAGCACTTCATGCTGAAGGAGATCTTCGAGCAGCCGGCGGCCGTGCGCGACACCATCCTCGGCCGCGTCTCGCTCGAAACGGGCACCATCTTCCCGGACGATACGGGTCTCTCGGACGCGGACCTCACGAGCATCGATCGCGTCACCTTGATTGCCTGCGGCACGTCGTGGCATGCGGCGCTCGTCGGCAAGTTCCTCATCGAGGAGCTGGCGCGGGTGCCCGTGGAAGTGGACTACGGCTCCGAGTACCGCTACCGCAAGCCACTCTCGGGCCCGAACACCCTCGCCGTTGCCATCACACAGTCGGGCGAAACCGCCGACACACTGGCGGCACTGCGCGAAGCCAGGCAGCAGGGCGCGAAGAGCCTCGCCATCTGCAATGTGGTGGGCAGCATGGCCACGCGCGAGAGCGACGGCACCATCTACACGCACGCCGGGCCGGAAATCGGTGTGGCGTCGACCAAGGCCTTCACCTCGCAGCTCGTGGCGCTCTACCTGCTGGCGCTGCACATGGGCCAGGCGCGCAAGACCCTCACCGTGGAGCAGCGTAAGACCCATATCGCCGACCTGCTGCAGCTGCCGCAGCAGATCGAGCAGGTGCTGAAGTGCGGGCCGCAGATCGAAGACATCGCCTCGCGCTTCTACAACCGCACCGACTTTCTCTACCTCGGGCGCGGCATCAACTACCCGATCGCACTCGAGGGCGCGCTCAAGCTCAAGGAGATCTCCTACATCCACGCCGAGGGCTATCCGGCCGGCGAGATGAAACACGGGCCGATCGCGCTCATCGACGAGCGGATGCCGGTTGTGGCCATTGCGCCGCACGACCACGTGTTCGAGAAGATGCAGGGGAACATCCAGGAGGCCAAGGCCCGCGGGGGCGCCGTGATTGCCATCACGACCGCCGGCGACGACACCCTCTGGCGCCTGCTCGATCGCACGAGCGACTCGATCGTGGCAGTGCCTGCGATGTCGCCGTTCCTTGCGCCCATCGTGATCACGGTGCCGCTGCAGCTGCTCTCGTATTACATCGCCGTGCGCCGCGGCTGCGACGTCGATCAGCCGAGGAATCTCGCGAAGAGCGTCACGGTAGAATAGGGAGGTTGGACCTCCTCTCTTCACTGAATTCCGAGCAACGCGCCGCCGTCGAGCACGTCGACGGCGCGCTGCTCATCCTCGCCGGCGCCGGTTCCGGCAAGACGCGTGTCATCGCGCACCGCGTCGCCCATCTCATCCAGGAACGTCACGCCTCGCTCGACGAGGTGCTGGCCGTCACCTTCACGAACAAGGCCGCCGAAGAGATGCGGCACCGCGTGGGTGCGCTGCTCGAGTGCGACTGCAAGGGCATGTGGATCTCGACCTTCCACGCCCTGTGCGCCAGGCTGCTGCGCCGCGAAGCGCAGCACCTGGGTCTGTCGCGCAGCTTCACGATCTACGATTCCGGCGATCAGCAGTCGGTCATCAAGCAGCTCGTGAAGAGCTACGGCATGGACGACTCCACGTTCCAGCCGCGCATGGTGCTCGGCCGCATCAGCCACGCGAAGAACCGCATGGAGGGGCCCGAGACGTTCATGGACGCGTGGAACCTGCGCGACCGCGACATCGGCAAGCTGTATCAGGGCTATCTCGATGCGTTGAAGGAAGCAAGCGCCCTCGACTTCGATGACCTGCTGCTGAAGACGGTGGAGCTCTTCGACGCGGCGCCGGCCGTGCGCGAACGCTACGCGCGCCGCTTCCGCTTTGCGATGATCGACGAATATCAGGACACCAACCGGCCGCAGTACCTGCTCGTGAAGCAGCTCGTGAGCGTGCACGGCAATCTGTGTGTGGTCGGCGACCCCGACCAGTCGATCTACAAGTGGCGCGGCGCGGATGTGAAGAACATCCTCGATTTCGAGCGCGACTTTCCCGACGCCGTCACCGTCAAGCTCGAACGCAACTACCGCTCAACACAAGTGATTCTCGATGCCGCGTCGGCCGTCGTGAGCCACAACCGCGGCCGCAAGGACAAGGTGCTGTGGACGGATCAGGCGGGCGGTGCGCCGATCGTGACCTACCGCGGCGCCGACGAGCTCGACGAAGCCGACTTCATCGTGAAGGTCGTGCGGCGCGCCATCCAGGCCGACTATGCCACCACGGCCGCCATCCTCTACCGCACGAACGCGCAGTCGCGCGCCGTGGAAGACGGTCTGCGCACCGCCGGCATCCCGTATCAGGTGCTCGGCGGCACCGGCTTCTACGAACGGCGCGAGATCAAGGACGCCCTGTCGTATCTGAAGCTCGTGCTCAACCCGCATGACGACGTCGCCCTGCGGCGCGTCATCAACGTGCCGCCGCGCGGCATCGGCAAGGGCGTGATGGACGCGCTCGAGCGCGTCGACACGCAGGCGCCCGATGTGGACGCACCGCCGCTGCTCGCCGGTCTCGACATGATCGAGGCGTCGAACTCGCTGTGGGCCAGGCTCGATGCCGCGGTCACGCGCGGTGGCGTGCCGGCGCGGCAGGCGGCACCACTGGCCGCGTTCCGCGACATGATGCTCGGTATCACCGCGGCGGCAGAGAAGGACCCCGTCTCCACGGTGCTCGGCCTGCTGCTCGATCGATCGGGCTACCTGCGCGATCTGCGCGAGGAAAAGAGCGAAGAGGCAGACGGGCGGATCGAGAACCTGATGGAACTCGTCTCGGTGGCGCGTCAGTTCGAAGCGGGCGACGCCGATCCGTCACTGGCGTCGTTCGTCGATCGTCTGGCGCTGCTCTCGGACGTGGACAAGCCGGAGGGCAGTCAGGCCGCGCGGGCGCTGCTCATGACGATGCACTCGGCCAAGGGTCTCGAGTTCCCGGTCGTGGTCATCGCCGGAATGGAGGAAGGTCTCTTCCCGCATTCGCGCGCCAAGGATGACGAGTCAGAGCTCGAGGAGGAGCGGCGGCTCTGCTACGTGGGCATCACCCGCGCCAGACGCGAGCTGTACCTGACGAGCGCGATGCGGCGGCGTATCTTTGGCGAGTACAAGGATACGGAGCCGTCGCGTTTTCTCGACGAAGTTCCCCCCGAGCTGCAACGGCACGAAGAGTCGCGCGCCCAGAGCAGCATGCGGGCGCCGGCCCGTAGCTGGGGCTACGCGGCTACGCCGTACAGCCGCGCGCCGCTGCGCCCGCCGCGCGAGGTGCAGCCGGAGGACGAGGACCAGTCGGGCCGCGGCGGCCTGAGGCCAGGCGGCCGTGTGCGTCACGCGATGTTCGGCGTGGGCACGGTGCAGTCGGTCGAGGAACTCGACGACGATGTGAAGGTGGTCGTGAAGTTCACGACCGTGGGCACGAAGACGCTGCGCGCGAAGTACGCGAAGCTCCAGCCGGCGTAGCCGGCGCTACTGCGCAGGCGGCGCGTCGGCCGCCACCACGGCGTCTTCATCCTTCTCGACGAGCGCCACCGAGACGACCTTGTCGCCTCCGTCGAGGTCCATCAGGCGCACACCCTGCGTGGCGCGGCCGATGGTGCGGATGTCCTCGGTGGGAGTGCGCAGGATCTTGCCCTGCTCGGTAATGAGCAGCAGCTCCTTGTCTTCGCTCACCTGGGCGATCTCGATGACGCGGCCGTTCTTGGCGGTGATGTCGAGGTTCTTGAGGCCGAAGCCGCCGCGACCCTGAACCCGGTATTCGTCGAGCGGTGTGCGCTTGCCGTAGCCGAGTTCGGTCAGCGTCAGCAGGGTGCCTCCCGGCTTCACGACTTCCATGGCTACCACTTCGTCGCCCTCGCGGAGCGTGATGCCGCGCACCCCGTAGGCGGTGCGTCCCATCGACCGGACGTCGTCTTCCGGGAAGCGGATGGCCATGCCCTGGCGCGTGCCGATGAAGATCTCGCTCTGGCCGTCCGAGAGCTGCACGGCGATGACGGCGTCACCCTCGTCGATGCCCATGGCGATGATGCCGCCGGCACGCGGGTTGGAGTAGGCCGAGAGTTCCGTCTTCTTGATCGTGCCGTTCTTCGTGCCCATCACCACATGGTGCTGGTCGTCGAACTCGCGCACCGCCACCATCGACGCGATCTTCTCGCCGGTTTCCATCTGCACGAGATTGGCGATCGACTTGCCGCGGCCATCGGCGCCGACGTCCGGGATCTCGTGGACTTTCAGCCAGTAGGCGCGGCCGCGGTCCGTGAAGATCATCAGGAACGAGTGCGTGGAGGCGACGAAGAGGTGGTTCACCACGTCTTCGTCGCGCGTGCGCATGCCGATGCGGCCCTTGCCGCCGCGGCGCTGCTGCCGGTAGGTCGAGATCGGCGTGCGCTTGATGTAGCCGGTGTCGGTGACCGTGATCGCCACGTCTTCGTCGGCGATGAGGTCTTCGATGCTGAACTCGCTCTCGTCTTCGATGATGACGGTGCGGCGCGGGTCGCTGAACTTCGCCTGGGCGGCGCGCATCTCGTCGACCACGATCTTGAGCAGCAGCGTCTGGCTGCCGAGTATCGTGCGGAGGCGTTCGATGAGGCTGATGAGCTCGGCCAGCTCGTCGAGGATCTTCTGGCGTTCCAGGCCGGTCAGGCGCTGGAGCTGCATGTCGAGAATCGCCTGCGACTGGATGTCCGACAGGCCGAAGGTCGTCATCAGGCCCGTCTTGGCTTCGGGCGTGGACTTCGACGAGCGGATGAGCGTGATGACGGCGTCGATCTGGTCGAGCGCGATTCGCAGGCCCTCGAGGATGTGGGCCCGGGCCTCGGCCTTGCGCAGCTCGAATTCGATGCGCCGGCGCACGACGTCGCGGCGGAACTCGATGAAGTGCTCGAGCACTTCGAGCAGCGAGAGCACACGCGGCCGGCCGGCCACGATGGCGAGCGTGATGATGCCGAAGGTCTGCTGGAGCTGGGTGTGCTTGTAGAGGTTGTTCAGCACCACTTCGCCCACTTCGCCACGCTTCAGCTCGATGACGATCCGCATGCCGTCGCGGTCGGATTCGTCACGGATGTCGGAGATACCTTCGAGCGACTTCTCGCGCACGAGGTCAGCGATACGTTCGAGCAGCGTGCTCTTGTTGACCTGGTACGGGATCTCGGTGATGACGATCTGCAGCCGATCGCCCTTCTTCATCGGTTCGATTTCGGCCTTGGCGCGCACCTGCACGCCGCCGCGTCCGCGGATGTAGGCCTCGTGGATGCCGCGCCGCCCCACGATGATGCCGCCGGTCGGGAAGTCGGGCCCGGGGATGAGGCGGATGAGCTCCTTGAGCTTCTGTTCGGCCGTGAGCTTCGGCGCGTCGGCCGGCGCGAGCAGGGTGTTCTCGATAAGCCACACCGTGCCTTCGATCACCTCGCCGAGATTGTGCGGCGGGATGTTCGTGGCCATGCCCACGGCGATGCCGGTCGAGCCGTTGACGAGAAGGTTCGGGTACACCGTCGGGAAGACGGTGGGTTCGGTCGTGGTCTCGTCGAAGTTCGGAACGTAGTCGACAGTGTCCTTGTCGAGGTCGTTCATCATCGCTTCGGCCAGCGCCTCGAGGCGCGCTTCCGTGTAGCGATAGGCGGCCGGCCGATCGCCGTCGACCGAGCCGAAGTTGCCCTGGCCATCCACCAGGGTCTTGCGCATGTTGAAGTCCTGCGCCAGGCGGACGAGCGTGTCGTAGGCCGGAGCGTCGCCGTGCGGATGGTAGTTGCCGATGACCTCGCCGACGATCTTGGCGCACTTGCGGTAAGCGCGGTTGCTCGCCAGCCCCATCTGCCGCATGGCGAAGAGCACCCGCCGGTGCGCGGGCTTCAGGCCGTCACGTACGTCGGGAAGCGCGCGCCCGATGATCACGCTCATCGCGTAATCCAGGTACGAGCGCTTCATCTCGTCTTCGATGTTGACGGGTACGCGCGATTCGTTGCTCATGCGGTTCGTGTTCTGGCGTGCCGGCGCAGCCGGCCCGAGCCCCGGGACCCGAGCCCGGGAACCCGGCTAGATGTCGAGGTTCCTGACGTCGAGTGCGTTGTCTTCGATGAACTTGCGCCGCGGCTCGACCTGGTCGCCCATGAGGGTCGTGAACATCTGGTCGGCTTCGGTGTGGTCTTCCGCGCGCACCTGCAGGAGCGTGCGGGCGTCGGGGTTCATCGTGGTGAGCCAGAGCGTTTCCGGGTTCATTTCACCGAGGCCCTTGTAGCGGTTCACCGCGAGGCCCTTGCGGCCCAGCGTGAGGAAGTGCTCCACGAAAGCGTCGAGCGAGGTCAGGGTGAGCGGGCCGTCCTTCGCCGGCCGCGCCGGCGCCGCAGCGGGCGCGCTCATCGCGAGTTCGGCCAGTTCGGCCGCGGTCTTCGGCGTCTCGGCCGGTTCGGCGTCGGCCTCGTCGGTCACCTCGGGTTCCGGCTCGTCGACCTTGCCGGCCACGAGACGCACTTCCACGCCGCCCTGCCGCAGGCCGCGCGCCAGCGCGCCGATCTCGCCGTATGAGGCGTCGAGCGCGCGATAGTCCGCCGACGCCACGAGCGCGCTCCCGACTGTGTCGGTACGCGAGTAGCCGAAGCTGCGGTCGTCGACGTGCAGCGCCCAGGCGTTGTGTTCGTTGTCTCGCACACAGGTGACCGTGCGGCTCGGCGTGCTGAGCGCCTGGGCCATGGCGGTCAGTTCCGCTTGGCGTTCGAAGAACGACTGATCGCGGGCGCCGTGATCGAGCAGCGACTCGACGATATCGGCGGCGTGGCCGCGCCGCTGCACCACGTGCAGCACGCGCTGGTAGCCGGCGATGGTGTGCAGAATCTTCTCGAGCGCCTGGCCGGTGAGTTCGCGGCCGTCGGGCAGCGTGACGATGCGCGATTCCACCGAGCGATGCACGAGGAAGTTCTCGAGCTCACGCTCGTCTTTGATGTAGGTCTCGGCGCGTCCGCGTTTAGCGCGGAAGAGCGGCGGCTGCGCGATGTAGATGTGGCCGCGCTCGATGAGCATCGGCATCTGCCGGTAGAAGAACGTCAGCAGCAGCGTGCGGATGTGGGAGCCGTCCACGTCCGCGTCGGTCATGATGATGATGCGGTGGTAGCGCAGCTTCTCGATGTCGAAGTCTTCGACGCCGATGCCGCAGCCGAGCGCCACGATGAGCGTCTTGATTTCGTCGGAGCTCAGCATGCGATCGAGGCGGGCGCGTTCGACGTTCAGGATCTTGCCCTTGATGGGCAGGATGGCCTGGAAGCGGCGATCGCGACCCTGCTTGGCGGAGCCACCGGCCGATTCACCCTCGACGATGTAGATCTCGCTCTGCGCCGGGTCACGTTCCTGGCAGTCGGCCAGCTTGCCGGGCAGGGAGCCGCCTTCGAAGGCGCCCTTGCGGCGCACGAGATCGCGGGCCTTGCGGGCCGCTTCACGCGCGAGGGCCGCATCCACCACCTTCATCACGATCTTCTTCGCGACGACGGGGTTCTCTTCGAGGAACTGGCTGAGCTTGTCGTTGACGATCGCTTCGACGATGCCCTTGACCTCGGTGTTGCCGAGCTTCGTCTTGGTCTGCCCTTCGAACTGCGGGTGCGGGATCTTGACCGAGATCACCGCCACCATACCTTCGCGGATGTCATCGCCGCTGATCGACGCGTCCTTCAGGTCTCTCGCGAGGTTGTTCTTCTGCGCGTACGAGTTGACCGTGCGCGTCAGCGCCGCGCGGAACCCCGAGAGGTGCGTACCGCCTTCGTGCGTATTGATGTTGTTGGCGAACGAGAATTCCTGCGGGTTGTAGCCGTCGTTCCACTGCAGCGAGATCTCGGCGTCGATGCCGTCTTTCTCCCCGTGCATGTAGACGGGCTTCTCGTGCACTACGCCCTTGTTCTTGTTCAGGTGCTCGACGAACGACTTGATGCCGCCGTCGTAGTGGAAGCGGTGGCTCTTGCCGTCGCGGGCGTCGTCGAGGGTGATGACGATGCCGGCGTTCAGGAAGGCCAGTTCGCGCAGCCGCTGCGCCAGGATGTCGAAGCTGTAGTCGGTGGTCTCGAAGATCTGGGCGTCGGGCTTGAACGTGACTTTGGTGCCGCGCCGTTCGGTTGTACCGGCGATCGTGAGGCCGGTCACGGGGGTGCCGCGTTCGAAGGCCTGCTGATGCACGCGCCCTTCACGCCAGATTTCGAGATCGAGCCTGGCCGAAAGCGCGTTCACGACCGACACACCCACGCCGTGCAGGCCACCTGACACTTTGTAGGCATCGTTCTCGAACTTGCCGCCTGCGTGCAGCACGGTCAGCACGACCTCGGCGGCGGAGCGCCCGTCGGGCATCGGGTCGGTCGGGATGCCACGGCCGTTATCGACCACCGTGATCGAGCCGTCGAGGTGGATCGTGACGTTGACTTCGGTGCAGTAGCCCGCCAGCGCTTCGTCGATGGAGTTATCGACGATCTCGTAGACGAGGTGATGCAGGCCGGCGGGTCCGGTGGACCCGATGTACATCGCGGGCCGCTTGCGGACAGCGTCGAGACCCTCGAGCACCTTGATCTTGTCGGCGCCGTAGTCTCCGGAACCTTCGCCGTTCATGGCCGGGTGGAGGGGTTCCAGCGGCGTGGACGGCGACTCGGGCGTGACGGACGGGAAGTCGGACTGGGACATCTACCCTTCGTTTCGACGACGAGAATGCCAGGGGCGCGTCGTCAGACGCGCATCGGCATGATGACGTAGGTGTAGCTGTAACCTTCGGCGGCCACCGGCGAGAGCACGGCCTGGCTTACCTCGTCCTTCACGTCGAGCGCCACGACCTCGGCATCGACGACGTTGAGGAAATCGAGGACGTACTGGGCGTTGAAGCAGATGGTCATGCCGCCGCCGCTGTAGTCAACGGTGAGCGGCTCCCGCGCTTCGCCGAACTCGGGGCTGCTGGTTGTGACGTCGACCGTGCCCTTGTCGATGATGAACTTGAGGGCGCGCGATCGTTCGTTCGACAGGATGGCCACGCGCTTGACGGCGCTCGTCAGGCGGTCGCGTTCGAACTCGATGTGTTTGTCGTTGCCCTTCGGGATGACCTTCTCGTAGGCCGGGAACTGGCCATCGATCATGCGCGAGACGAGCAGGCGCGGCCCGATGCGGAAGAACATGTGGTTCTCGCCGCGTTCGTAGTCGACGTCGCTGTCGTTATCGGCGAGCAGCCGGCCCAGTTCCGAGAGCGTCTTGCGCGGCAGGATGGCCTTGATCTCTTCGCCCTTGGGACCGCTGCGCGTGGCCGTGGCAAGCGCCAGGCGATGTCCGTCGGTGGCCACCATCGTCATGTTGTCGGTCTTCACGACGAAGAGCGCGCCGTTCAGGTAGTAGCGCGTGTCTTCGCCGGTGATCGCGAACTGCGTTTTCGAGATGAGCTGACGCAGCGACGCCGAGGTGAGCGTGGTGGCGTTTGCCAGGTCCGAGGCGGGCGGCGTCGGGAAGTCGGCCACTGGCATCGTCGGCATCTTCGACTCGAAGTTGTCGGCCGACACGGTGACGTGGTTGCCGTCCTTCGTGGACTTCAGCGTCACGTCGCCATCGGGCAGCGACCGGATGATCTCGTAGAGCTTCTTGGCCGGCAGCGTGACCGCGCCTGGCTTTTCGACGGCTGCTTCGCAGCTGCTCGACAGCATCACCTCGATGTCGGTGGCGAGGAGGCGGATGCTGCCGTCGCCATCGGTTTCAATCAACACGTTCGCCAGGATGGGAATCGTGTTCTTGCGCTCGACGATCTGCTGGAAGAACTGCAGCTCACGCACAAGGTCGGCCTTCCGGGCGACGAGTTCCATGTTTGCGATGACCTCGAGAGAGGGGCCTGTGGGCGAACGATCTCTATCTGGAACTAGAGAGGTAACGAGTGGATAAAAAAGTATACAGGAATGTGCGTGGAAAACCAAATATTCCGGAGAGCTAAAACCTTTTGAATCAGATGGTTAGCCTGTTGAATTTTCTGTGGATCGAGGACCGGTCCCGAGGTGGGTTGCCGGCCCGCGGACGGCTCTGCACAGACGTCCACACTCTAGTCGCGGAGCGGTCTGTGGAAAAGCCGCCGCCGGGGTCGTGGGACGGCGGATTTGCTCAGCGAAATGCTTCGAGGAAGCCGGTGATCAGACTGTTGAAATCTCCGTCTTTCTTGCGGAGGTCCTCGACCTTGTTGATCGAGTGGATGACTGTCGAGTGATGCTTGCCGCCGAAGTGCTTGCCTATCTCCGGCAGCGACGCGTGCGTGAGTTTCTTGCAGAGATACATCGCCACCTGGCGCGGCATCGAGACCGACTTGGCGTTGTTGCGCGACTTGAGGTCGGTGACCTTCAACTGGTAGTAGTCGGCGACGTATTTCTGAATCTGCTCGAGTGACACCGCGCGGTCGTCGTGCTCGATGACGTTGCGGAGTACTTCCTGCGCGAGTTCCACCGAGATGGTGCGGCCCGTGAGCGAGGCGTAGGCCAGCAGCCGGATGAGCGAACCTTCGAGTTCGCGGATGTTCGATTTGATGCGCGAGGCGATGTACATCGCGACGTTGTCGGGCAGCGGAATGGCTTCGGTATCCGCCTTTTTCCTCAGGATCGCCACCTTCGTCTCGAGGTTCGGCGGCTGCACGTCGGCGATGAGGCCCCACTCGAATCGCGAGCGGAGGCGTTCTTCGAGGCGCGGGATTTCGTGCGGGGGGCGATCGCTGCTGAGGATGATTTGCTTCTGTGCGTCGTAGAGGGCGTTGAACGTGTGGAAGAACTCGTTCTGCGTGCCTTCCTTGCCGGCGACGAACTGGATGTCGTCCACGAGCAGCACATCGACCGAGCGGTAGCGTTCTCGGAACTCGAGGATGCGGTCGTAGCGCACGGCGTTGATCATCTCGTTCATGAAGCGTTCGGACGAGATGTAGGTCAGCCGCAGGCCGGCGCCATTCTGGACGACATATTGCCCGATGGCATGCATCAGGTGCGTCTTGCCGAGGCCGACGCCGCCGTAGATGAAGAGCGGGTTGTAAGAGAGCGACGGCGCCTCGGCCACGGCGCGGCAGGCGGCGTGCGCGAACTGGTTCGATGGCCCGACGATGAACGTGTCGAAGGTGTAGCGCGGATTCAGGCCCTGGGCCACGCCGGTGGGGGCATCCGAAACCGTGACCTCGGCGTGAGGCTCGGGGGCCTCGGGTACTGGGGTTTCAGCGTCGGACGACTGGAAGGCGAGCACCGCGTCGGGCCGACCGACTTCCTGAAGGGCCTCCTCCAGGACGACGGCGTAGTGTTTGGTCAGCCAGTCCTTGAAGAGCGGGTTTGGCACCCGTACGGTCAGGGTGACGCCGTCATCGGCCACGAAGCCGGTGGGCTTGAACCACGTGAAGTAGCTGTGTCTGTTGACTTTAGCTTCGACCTTGGCCAGCACCAGGTCCCAGACATTCACAGACATACGGCAGAATTCTTGGCGAGACGAGGAACGGCAGCCATTTTCCACAGGGTTTTCCACACGCTGTGGAAAACCGGGGATTTCGGGGGTCTGGACATTGCGCCGGGGCGGGGTCCGCCTGAGGTCTGACCGGGCGAAAACTGTAACACAGCCCCGCGATGGTCCTGAGAGGCGAATTGAACAAAATTTCTCAGTAAATCCGCTGTTTTCGTGACACACCACTACCTGTGGTGCGTTGACAGGCTGCCGCTGGACCGTCTAGAATTCGTGGTTTCGGACAGAGATAACTGAAATGGCCAAAGGGAAGCGTACGTTCCAACCCAACACCCGGCGCCGTGCGAAGACCCATGGCTTCCGCGTTCGTATGGAAACCAAGAACGGCCGGCTGGTGCTCAAGCGCCGTCGCGCCAAGGGCCGCAAGCGGCTCACCGTTTCCGACGAAGCCTGATCGATCGGGGCCCGGTCATGCCCGCCGCGTTTCCCCGGACCGCACGCATTCGTCGTCGCGGTGAGTTCACCGGGGTGTTCGATGGCGGCGTGAAACGGCATGGGCGCCTGATGTCCGTCTTCGTGCTGCCGATGCCGGCCGGGCGCGCGCGCCTCGGTATTGCCGCGAGCAAGAAGATTGGCGGAGCAGTGGAACGCAATCTGGCGAAGCGCCGGATGCGCGAGGTGTTTCGAGCCGCCGGTCTGCCGGCGCCGCTCGACATCGTCGTCATCCCGCGGCGCGATGTACTGACCGCCCCGTTCGAGAGCGTGCGGCAGGAATTCACGACCCTCGTGGACGTGGCAGTTCGTCATGGCAGACGCCTCCAGCCCTCCGCTGACCAGCCGCGCGCTCCTCGCCGCGATCGCCGGGTATAAGTACTTCATATCTCCTTGGTTCTCAGGCACTTGTCGATACGTTCCGGGGTGTGCCGACTATATGGCCGAGGCGGTCGTGCGCCACGGCCCGGTACGAGGCGCCTGGATGGGCGTGAAACGGCTGGCGCGGTGTCATCCCTTCGGGGGCTCCGGGCACGATCCGGTGCCCCATCGGTAGCAGCGATTCATGGAACGTAGAGTTCTTCTCGCCATCAGTCTGTCGTTTCTGGTGCTCTTCGGGTACCAGAGTTTCTTCCCGCCGCCGGAACCCGCGCCTGGAACCACGCCCGCGTCGTCGGCGCCGGCTCAGCCTGGTCTGGCCGCTCCGGCGTCGGTCGCCGCCGGGACGCAGGGCAGTCAGGTCACGTCCTCGGCCGCGGCCCTTCGCGCCGACACCGAGGAGCGCGAATACGTCGTGGAGACCACGAGCGTCCGCGCGGTGTTCACGAACCGCGGC
This sequence comes from Vicinamibacterales bacterium, assembly GCA_044347565.1. Classification (GTDB taxonomy): domain Bacteria; phylum Acidobacteriota; class Vicinamibacteria; order Vicinamibacterales; family UBA2999; genus CADEFD01. The sequence continues at coordinate 17,815 of JBIKUN010000025.1, forward strand.
GCGCGCCTCAAGCACTGGGAACTGAAGCAGTACCGCGAACTGAGCGGCGGTCCGGTGGACCTGGTGCCCGCTGACACCGGCGGCCAGCCGCTGCCGTTCTCGCTGCTGCTCGATGCCGCCACCGACACGGCCGCGGCCAATGGCGCGCTCTACGTGGTCGAGAACAACGCCCCGGCGCGTATCGACGCCACATCGGCACCGGCCGCCATCACGTTCGCGTACGAAGCGGCCGACGGCCTCGTCGTGCGCAAGCGCTTCACCCTGCAGCCGTCGGGCTTCGAAGTGACCTTCCTCGCCGACGTGAAGCGCGCCGGCACCACACTCAATCCGCGCATCGTCTGGGGCCCGGGCCTCGGTGAAGAAATCGCGCGCACGGCGGGTTCGGGCGGCTTCTTCTCGGGCAACTACGTTTATCCCGCCGCCGGCTTCGTTCATCTGAACGGCGCGGTCGAACGCTTCGCCGGCGCCGCCGCTTCGTCGGCCGGCGTACAGCAGGGCGCCTTCCTCTACGCGGGCGTGACCGACCATTACTTCGTCGCCTCGACCCTCGAGGCGCCCGGGAATCAGCGCGTCGAGTTCGCGCATCTGCCGTACACACCGCCCGGCGACGGCCAGGTGGCGCGGCAGTTCGTGTCGTTCACGATCGGCTTCGACCAGGCGCCCGGCGATGTGCGCTTCTTCGTCGGGCCGAAGCAGTTCGACGCGCTGAAGGCCATCAGCCCCGAGTTCACGAAGGTCATCGACTTCGGGATGTTCGCGTTCCTCGCCGTGCCGCTGCGCGGCGCGCTCGAGTGGGTGCACGGCTTCGTCGGCAACTACGGCTGGTCGATCATCGTCCTGACGCTCCTCATCAACCTCGTGATGGCGCCGCTGCGGCACAAGAGCGTGGTCTCGATGCGGAAGATGCAGGAGCTGCAGCCGCAGCTCAAGGCCATCCAGGACCGCTACTCGCACCTGAAGATGACCGACCCGGCGCGCGGCAAGATGAACGAAGAGGTGATGGCGCTCTACAAATCGAAGGGCGCCAACCCGGCCAGTGGCTGTCTGCCGATGCTGCTCACGCTGCCGGTACTCTTCGCGTTCTACTCGCTGCTCTCTCAGGCCATCGAGATGCGCGGGGCGCCGTTCACCGGCTGGATTACCGACCTCTCCCAGCGCGACCCGTACTACATCACGCCGCTCCTCATGGGCGCGACGATGTTCTGGCAGCAGCGCCTGCAGCCAGGCACCGGCGACCCGGTGCAGCAGAAGGTGCTGATGTTCATGCCGGTGATGTTCACGGCCATGTTCCTCCCGGCCCCGAGCGGCCTCGTGGTCTACTGGTTCGTCAGCAACCTCTGGGCGATTGGCCAGCAGTACTTCACCAACTGGATGATTGGCCCCCCGAAGGCCGTGGCAGGAGTTAAGCGATGAGTGCGACCGATCCGATCGTGGAATTCGTGCAGGACGTGGTCGATGCCATGGGCCTCGACCTGACCGCGGCGGTCGAGGAAGAGACCGACGGTATCCGCATCAACCTGAGCGGCGACGACGGCTCCGTGCTCACGCGCCGGCAGGGCGAGGCGCTGCAGGCGCTGCAGCAGATTGTCGGCGCGGCGTTCCGCGCCGACCGCAGCGACGAGCGCCGTCTGGTCGTTGACTGCAACGGCTATCGCCGCGACAAGGACGCCGAGCTGCACCAGATGGCGATCTTCCTGGCCGGTAAGGCGAAGGACACGGGGCTGGCCCAGGAGATGGGGCCGCTCAACCCGTACGAACGCCGCATCGTGCACATGGCGGTGGCCGACATCCCGTCGGTGGGCACCGAGAGCATCGGCGACACGTTCGAGAAGACCGTCATCATCTCGGTCACGAAGTAGGCGCGGGCCGAGGCCCGCGGGATTCGCGAGGACGGCCGTGTTCTCGACCGACGACACCATCGTGGCCGTGGCGACGCCGGCCGGACACGGCGGCGTCGGTCTCGTGCGCGTGAGCGGCCCGTCCGCGGCATCCATCGGGCGCGGGCTCGCAGGGCGCGCTGAGGCGTGGCCCGCCAGGCGCGTCGTGCGCGCGTCAATCGCGACGTCGGACCTGACGGCGGACGCGCTCGTCACTTTCTTTCCTGGGCCTGCGTCCTACACGGGCGACGACGTGCTCGAGGTATCGGCGCACGGCAGCCCCGTGATTCTCGCCGCCATCGTGCGGCGGGCGATCGATCTCGGCGCGCGCCCGGCTCGGGCCGGTGAGTTCACGCTGCGCGCGTTCGTGCGCGGCAAGCTCGATCTCGTGCAGGCCGAGGCGGTGCGCGATCTCATCGCGGCCGTGTCGCCCGCGCAGGTGCGGGCGGCCACCGCGCAACTCGATGGCTCGCTGTCGGCCGCGCTCGTCGAGCAGGCCGAGGCACTGCGCCGGCTCGAGACGCTGCTCGAAGCGTCGATGGACTTTCCGGACGAAGGCTACCGCTTCATCGAACCGCCCGAGGTGCACGCCGGGCTCGTGCGCGTGGGCGAAGGGATGGCGCGTCTTCTGGCCACGGGCAGCCGCGGGCAGCTGGTGCGAGACGGCGCGAAGGTAGTGATCGCCGGCGTGCCGAACGTCGGCAAGTCGAGCGTGTTCAATGCGCTCGTCGGTGCCGACCGCGCGATCGTGACGCCGGTTGCCGGCACGACGCGCGACCTGGTGAGTGAGCGGCTCGTCATCAACGGTGCGCTCGTGGTGCTGGCGGACACGGCCGGACTCCGGGACGGCGCGGACGTCGTGGAGGCGGCAGGGGTGCGGCGGGCGGTGAGTGCGGTGGAGTCGGCGGACATCGTCATCGTGGTGCTCGATGGGTCCCGCGAGGTCAGCGATGCGGAGCACGGGTTGTTGCGCGTGCTCGATGGACGGGCAGCGATTGTCGTGCGCAACAAGGCGGACCTGCCATGGGCGTGGCCCACGGCGGGCGCACTCGCTGAGGCACTGCCGGTGAGCGCGCTCTCGGGGAGCGGCGTGTCCGCGCTCGGTACGGCGATCGCACGCGCGGTTGCGGCGCTCGGTGGCAGCGACGCGGAGCCCGTGCTCGTCACGAACGAGCGTCACCGTGTGCTGCTCGCGCGTGCGCTCGAACACGTGCGGCATGCGGCAGATGGACTGGCGGCGTCGGGGCATCAGCTGCCCGAGGAGTTCGTGGTGGCCGACATCCGGGCTGCATTGCAGGCGTTGGAAGAGGTCACCGGGCGGCGCAGCGCGGACGCCTTGCTCGATGAGATATTTGCTGGTTTTTGCATCGGTAAGTAGCAAGACATAAGTAGATCGCATGTGTCTGCTGTGATGCCTGGAATCGATTTCGACGTCATCGTCGTGGGTGCCGGGCACGCCGGCTGCGAAGCCGCCTGGGCGGCCGCTGCGCTCGGCTGTTCGGTGGGCCTATTCACGCTTTCGACCGCCACGATTGGCACCATGCCGTGTAATCCGGCGGTAGGTGGCACCGCGAAGGGGCAGCTCGTCCGTGAGATCGACGCCCTCGGTGGGCTGATGGGCCTGGCGATCGACGCGACCGGGATCCAGTTCAAGGTGCTCAACCAGAGCCGAGGCCCGGCGGTGTGGGCGCCGCGCGCGCAGGCAGACAAGGAGCGCTACGCCCGCTGGATGGCTAGGGCGCTCTCGAGCGCGCCGGGCGTTACCATCGTCGAAGGCCAGGTGGCTCGTCTGGCTCTTGCGGGCTCGACCGTCACAGGCGTGGTGCTGGTCGATGGTCGCAAATTGTCCGTCCGTGCTGTGGTGGTGACCACAGGGACGTTTCTGAACGGCGTGATCCATGTCGGCGACGAGCGGAGTCCGGCGGGCAGAGTGGGCGAACCGCCGTCGGTCCACCTTGGTGAACATCTCCGCTCGCTGCAGTTCACCGTTGGCCGGTTGAAGACCGGCACGCCGCCACGGCTCTCGAAAGCGTCGATCGACTTCGACGGAGCGGTCAGCGATGGGTTGTTCCACGTGGAACATGGAGACGAGCCCGCGGTTCCGCTCTCGTTCATGACGCCGGATGCACCTGCGAACACCGTGGTGTGCTGGAAGCTCTACTCCACGGCCGCCAGTCACGGAGCCGTCCGCCGCCACATCGCCAGATCTCCGCTCTACAACGGCCAGATTCAGGGAATAGGTCCCCGGTACTGCCCGTCGTTCGAAGACAAGGTGATGCGGTTCCCAGAACGGGACCGCCATCTCATCCACCTGGAGCCCGAGGGGCTCGACGTGGACGAAATCTACGTCAACGGCATGTCGATGAGTCTCCCGGAAGACGTACAGCGGGAGATCGTCGGCAACCTGCCGGGGCTCGAGTCCGCACGGTTCCTTCGGCCAGGCTACGCCGTGGAGTACGACTTCGTGCAGCCCACGGAGCTCCGCCACACTCTGGAGACCCGCCGGGTCAGCGGGCTGTTCCTGGCGGGCCAGATCAATGGCACCTCCGGGTATGAAGAGGCCGCTGGACAGGGTTTGCTGGCGGGGGTCAATGCCGCGCTCTCGGTAAAACGCCTGGCGCCGTTCATCGTCGGACGGCACGAGGGGTATCTGGGCGTGATGGTGGACGACCTCGTCTCCCGCGGATGCCTCGAACCGTATCGCCTGTTCACCTCGAGAGCGGAACATCGGCTGCATCTGCGCGCCGACAATGCCGATCTGCGCCTCACCGAGCGCGGCAGGGAGCTGGGACTGGTCGACGACGCCCGATGGAACGCGTTCCAGACGCGCCGCGAACGTCTCGTGACCAACCGTCAGACGCTGCAACGGACGTCAGTCATGGCGCCGTCCGGTGCGAGGGTCACGGCCGAGGACGCGCTGAAGTGGCAGGAAGTCACCGCCGAGAGCCTTCGCGAGTCCGGAATCCCCCTACAGCAGGCTTCCGCCGGCGGATTCGACCTCGCCACGCTCCAGACGGAGATCAAATACGGCGGCTATCTCCGCCGGCAGGATGCCGAGATGCGCCGCGCACTCCACGCGGAGTTCCAGCGAATCCCCGACGACTTCGTGTACCGCGGCATCTCTGGCCTCTCCACGGAACTCGTGCAGCGCCTCGAAGAGATCCGTCCGGCATCACTCGGCCAGGCCAGCCGCATCCCAGGCATGACGCCGGCGGCCACTGTTCTGCTGAACGCCGTGCTTTCACGGAGAAACAGCGGAAAGGACGGGGTAACATCGATCGCGTGAGCGCCAGACGTCTGCGCGAGCGGATCGCCCGCCGTGCAAAGAACGTGGGACTCGATGTAGCGGTGCCGCTACTCGATGGCCTCGAGGCGTACTTCCTCGAACTGGTGCGATGGAACCGCAAGATCAATCTCACGGCGTTCCAGATTGACGACGACGGCAGCGACGAGGCGGTCGACCGGCTCCTCATCGAACCAGTGCTTGCCGCCCGATACATTCCCGCCAATGCGAAGTCGCTGATGGACATTGGATCTGGAGGCGGATCGCCGGCGGTCCCGATGAAGCTCGCCCGTCCGGATCTGGCGTTGACAATGGTCGAGGTGAAGGTCCGAAAGTCAGTCTTCCTTCGCCAGGTTTCACGTCTGCTGCAGCTGACGAAGACCGAGGTGGAGAACACCCGCTTCGAGGAGTTGCTGGCACGGCCCACGCTGCACGAGAACCTCGACGTCGTCTCGATCCGGGCGGTTCGCATCGACACGTCGACGTTGATGGGCATCCAGGCGTTCCTGAAGCCTGGCGGCCACCTCCTGAACTTCGCGGCCGGCTCCGATCCTGTTGACCCTCCGCCCCCGCTGCGTCTTCGCGCGGTGCACTTGCTGGTCCCCGAGAACCAGAGCCGACTGGTCGTGATTCAGAAGCAGCGGGTGGGCGGACGTTCCACGTGAAACACGACGAGGCGGCGAACAGGAGCGCCGTGTCAGTTCGTCACTGAAGGAAAGGTTCTCATCGCACGGTCGTTCACGCTTGACCCGGAAAACGCCGCACGGTACGCTAACCACCCACTAGATGAAAGTTTTATTGGTCATATGACACACACAAGCCGTGTCATCGCCGTCACGAACCAGAAGGGCGGCGTCGGCAAAACCACCACGGCCATCAATCTTGCCGCCGGTCTCGCGTTGAGCGGCCACGCGACGCTGCTCGTGGACCTCGATCCGCAGGGCAACACGACGAGCGGCCTCGGCCTGAAGCAGCGCGCCACCGAAGCGCGCACGGTGTACCACGCTCTCACGACCGACCCGATGGGCGCGCCGGGACAATACGTGATGCTCACGAGCGTCGATCGCCTGGCCCTCGTGCCGGCGACGCGCGATCTCACGGGCGCGGAAATCGAGCTCATCTCGATGCCCGATCGCGAACGCCGGCTGAAGGATCTGGTGGACGGCCTGCGCGACCGCTTCGACTACATCGTGATCGACTGCCCGCCCTCGCTCGGCCTGCTCACGCTGAACGGCCTCGTCGCCGCCGACAGTGTGCTCATCCCGCTGCACTGCGAGTTCTTCGCGCTCGAAGGCCTGGCCGATCTCGTGGGCACGATGCGGCGCGTGCGCGGCGCCTACAATCCCACGCTCGACATCGAAGGCGTGCTGCTCACGATGTACGAGGAGCGCACGAACCTCGGCCAGCAGGTGGCGCGCGACGTGCGCGACTTCTTCAAGGACAAGGTATTCACCACCGTGATCCCGCGCAACGTGCGGCTCGGCGAAGCGCCGAGTCACGGCGTGCCAGGCGTGGTGTACGACGCCCGCTCGCGCGGCGCCGAAGCCTATCTCGCGCTGGCGCGCGAAGTCATCGAACGCACGACGCGGCCCTCCGCCGCCTGATCGCCATTCCGGAGTCCGTCATGGAAAAACGACCTGCCCTCGGCAAAGGCCTGAGCGCGCTCATCCCCGACCTGCCCGCCGCCGGTCCGGCCCGCTCGCCCGTGGAGCTCGACGTGGACTGGCTCGAGCCGAGCGAGTTCCAGCCGCGTCTGCACATGGACGAGGCCGCGCTCGACGAACTCGCCAGGTCGATCGCCGCGAGCGGCATCATCCAGCCAGTAGTCGTGCGGAAGGTCGGCGCCGAGAAGTATCAGATCATCGCCGGCGAACGGCGCTGGCGGGCGGCGCAGCGCGCCGGTCTGCTCAAGGTGCCAGTCGTCGTCAAGGACACGGCCGGCACGACGCGCGCGCAGATTCTCGAGTGGGCGCTCATCGAGAACGTCCAGCGCGAGAACCTGAATCCGATCGAAGAGGCCACGGCGTATCAGCGCCTGGCGCAGGAATTCAACCTGTCGCAGGACGACATCGCCACGCGTGTCGGCAAGGACCGGTCGAGCGTCGCCAACACGATCCGCCTGCTGCGCCTGCCGGCCGAAGTCCGCAACGACGTCGCGAGCAAGGCACTGTCGATGGGGCACGCGCGGGCCCTGCTGGCGCTGCCCACCGAAGCCGATCAGCGCCGCATCGCGCGCGATGTGATCGCGCGCGGGCTCTCGGTGCGCGAAACCGAGTCGCTCGTGAAGCACGCGGTGGAGCCGGGCGCGAAGACCGCGCCAGCGGCGCCGAAGCCGAAAGACGTGCACACACGCGCCGCCGAAGAAGCGATGCATCGCGCCATCGGCGCGCCAGTCGAAATCGTGCGCAAGGGGCGAGGCGGCCAGGTCGTCATCAAGTTCTCGTCGGAAGACGATCTGCAGCGGCTCTACGACTACCTGACGAACAACGAACGGTAGCCGGGTGACCGCCCTGCCGCGTTCCGCCCTCCGCGCGTCTCGCTGGACCTGGCTGGCGCTGCTGCTGACGCTGCCGGCCGCTCCTGCGATGCAGGAGCAGGCGGTGGGCGAGTGGCCCACCTACGGCGGCGATCTCGCCAGCCGCAAGTACTCCCCGCTCGCGCAGATCACGGGCGCCAATGTCGGCTCGCTGCGCGTCGCGTGGCGCGCGCCATCGCCCGACGGCCAGTTGAGCGTCGACACGCCGGGCGGCGGCAGGTGGAGCGGACCACCGGCGGTGATCTTCGCCGAACTGCAGCGGCGCGATCCGACGCGCTGGCGTGACAATGAACCGCCGAATATCGCCAACTACAAGGCCACGCCGCTCATGGTGGACGGCCTGCTCTACGTGAACACACCCACCTCGGTCGGCGCGGCCTACGACGCAGCCACCGGACGGCTGCGCTGGACGTATGATCCGAAGAGCTACGAAGCCGGCACCACCGCGATGAGCCTGCGCTGGAATCAGCGCGGCGTGGCCTACTGGCGCGACGGCGACGACGCCCGCGTGCTCTGGGGTACGGGCGACGGCTACCTCGTGGCGGTGGACGCAAAAAGCGGTCAGCCTGTGCCGGGCTTCGGCGAGGCCGGCCGCGTGGACCTGATGCAGGGGCTGCCGCGCGCCACGCGCGGCGCGCGCGATTACCTGAACGCGCTCACCTATTCCGTGCAGTCGCCGCCGATCGTCGTCGGCGATGTCGTGGTGACCCCGGCGTCGATCTCGTCGCTCATCAAGGACAAGGAACAGATCCCCGGCTGGATCCGCGGCCACGACGTGCGCACCGGCAAGCTGCTGTGGACCTTCCACACGGTGCCGCAACCGGGTGAACCAGGACACGAGAGCTGGGTGGGGGATGCCTGGCGCGACGCGGGCAAGGTCACGGTGTGGACGGCCATGAGCGCCGATGCCGAACTGGGCTACCTCTACGTGCCCACGAACACGACGGCGCCGGATTTCTACGGCGGCCACCGGCCGGGCAACAACCTCTACGCCGAGAGCCTGCTCTGTCTCGACGTGAAGACCGGCCGGCGCGTGTGGAGTTTCCAGACCGTGCATCACGGCCTCTGGGACTACGACAACCCGGCGGCACCGAACCTGCTCGACATCACCGTGGACGGCCGGCGCATCAAGGCGGTGGCGCAGGTGACCAAACAGGGCTTCGTCTATACGTTCGATCGCGTGACCGGTGAACCCGTGTGGCCGATCGTCGAACGGCCCGTGCCGCCGTCAGACGTCCCCGGTGAACGGGCCTCGGCCACGCAGCCATTTCCGACCAAGCCGGCGCCCTTCGAGTATCAGGGCGTCACCGTGGACGACCTCGCGGACTTCACGCCGGCCATCCGCGGGCAGGCGGTGGCCGCGATCCGGAACTTCCGCAGTGGCCCGCTCTTCACGCCGCCGTCACTCGTCGGCACGATCGTGCGGCCCGGATCGGTGGGCGGCGCCAACTGGGGTGGCGCCGCCGTCGATCCCGAGACTGGCATGCTGTACGTGCCGTCGCGCAACGGCTTCAGCGTGAGCACGCTCGCCGCACCGGACCCGAAACTCGGGAGCAACCTGCAGTTCATGCAGGCGCCGGGACGGAATCCGCGGATGCCCGACGGTGTGCCGCTGCTCAAGCCGCCGTATTCGCGGATGACCGCCATCGACATGCACACCGGCGCGCATCGCTGGATGGTGCCTGCCGGCCGCGGCGAACGCATCCGCGCGCTGCCGCCGCTTGCCGGTCTGGATCTGCCGGCGCTCGGGGGCGACAGCACGTTCAGCGGACCGCTGCTCACGAAGACCGCGCTCTTCTACGCGCTCACGACCGGTGGCACGACGGGCGGTCCGCGCCTCGTCGCGTGGGACAAGGCGACCGGCAGGGAACTCGGGTCGGCGGATCTTCCCGGCACCGCCATCGGCACGCCGATGACCTATCAGATAGACGGCCGCCAGTTCGTCGCGCTCACCGTGCAGGGCGCCGGCCGCAATGCCGTACCCGAGCTGGTCGCGCTGGCATTGCCCCAGCCCCTAGCCGCCAGCCCCCAGCCCCAGTAAGATCGCGGCATGTCCCATGAGCAGAAGCGCCTCACCGAGATGGTGAGCTGCGCTGGTTGAGCGAGCAAACTCGCCGCAGGCGAGCTCGCTCACGTGTTGAGCGACATCCCTCCACAAACTGACCCCCGTGTCCTGGTCGACTTCAGGACGGCGGACGATGCCGGTGTGTACGCGTGGGAGGCGGGTCCGGCTCTCGTGCAGACGGTGGACTTCTTCACGCCCATCGTCGATGACCCCTATCTTTATGGACAGATTGCCGCGGCGAATTCCCTGAGCGACGTCTACGCGATGGGCGGGCGTCCGCTGACGGCGCTGGCGATTGCCGGGTTCCCGGAAGTGGGCCTCGACACCGACACGATTCGCCTCATCTTCAAGGGCGGCGTGGACGCGCTGCGAGACGCCGGCGTGGCGTTGCTCGGCGGTCACACGGTGCGCGATCGCGAGATCAAGTTCGGCTACGCCGTGACCGGTGCGGTCGACCCGGCGAAGATGTGGACCAATGCCGGCGCGCGGGCGGGCGATGTGCTGTTCCTGACGAAGCCCATCGGCACGGGCATCGTGGGTACGGCGATCAAGTTCGGCCGCGCGCCGGAGGCCGTCGTGGCCCAGGCCGTGGCATCGATGCGCACCCTCAACAAGGGCGCCGCCGAGGCGCTGGCGAACCTGCCGGTGCACGGCTGCACCGACATCACCGGGTTCGGGCTCGTCGGCCACGCGGTCGAGATGGCGGTGGCAAGCGGCGTCACCCTCGAGCTCGATGCTGCCGCTATCCCCGTTCTCGACGGGATTGCGGAGCTGGTGGCGGCCAACCGCTCGGGCGGGCTCTCGAGTAATCGGGCTCACTTCGCAGACCGCGTGCAGCTGGCCAGCGCCGCGGCCGAGGCGCTCGCCGACCTCCTCTTCGACCCACAGACGTCGGGGGGCCTGCTCGTGGCCATCGGCGCCGCCGAGGCCGATGCCGTCGCCGCCCGGTTCGCCGCGGCGGGCGTGCCCGCTGTCCGCATCGGCCGGGCCAGCGGCCCGTCCGGGGCGGTCCTCACGGTTAGGTGATTGCCCCGCAAAATCAGAACCGCGTGTCCATGGGCCACTTCGGTCCGCCACCATGCCTTGTGGCCGGGGTGGCAGGGATGGTATAAAAGAGCGTTTTGGCCCGCCATACCGTGCGGCGCCATCGGAGGCTTCATCCAGTGATTCCGGACCTGTCGGTCCTTTGGGTCATCGCGCTTTTGATGCTCTGCGTGTTCGTCCTGAACACGTTGATCTTCAAGCCCATCCTCCATGTCATCGAGTCGCGCACCGGCGCCGGGCGCGACGCCCGCGAGCTGGCCGCGTCGGCCGCGCAGAAGGCCGCGCAGGCCTCCGAGCAGTTCGATCGCACGCTCGGCGCGGCACGGGCCGAGGTCTACACGCAGATGGACGATGCGCGGCGCACCGCGCTCGACAAGCGCGCCGTCATCATGGCCGACACCAAGCGTGAGGCCGACACCGCACTCTCCGACGCCACGTCCCGCCTGACGTCCCAGGCTTCAGCCGCCCGCGCGGCGCTCGAAAGCGAGGCGAATACCCTTGCCGGCGAGATCGTCAACCGCGTGCTGGGCCGTACGGCGTAATCGCACCATGACTGCTGCCGCCATCCGCTCCCTCGCGTCCGCCCCCCAGGCTTGTGAATTAAGGCGCAAGCTCTCCGCGCGGCTGCTCGTTGCCGTCGCGCTCACGACGCTCCTCTTCACGCGCGGACTCGCGGCCCAGGCGCCCGAGACCCACGCGCAGCCGGCCGCGGCCGGGCAGCACCAGCCCGCCGCCGCGGGCCACGACCAGGCCGCCGGTGACCACGGCGCGGCCGCCGAACACGCCGGCGCCGACGCCGAGCATGGCGGCGAACACGGCGGCCTCGCGGGCCTGCTGTGGCCGGTCGCCAACTTCATCGTGCTCGTCGTGCTGCTGACCAAGTTCCTCCGCGCGCCGATTGCCGAATATCTCGCCGCCCGCTCCTCACAAATCCGCAAGGACCTCGTGGACGCCGCCGAACTCAACAAGAGGGCCACCGTGCAGCTGGCCGATGTCGAGCGCAAGATGCAGGCGCTTCCCGGCGAACTCGACGCCCTGCGCACGCGCGGCGCCGCAGAGATCGTGGCCGAAGAGGAGCGCATCGCCAGTGCCGCCGCCGCCGACCGCGCCCGCCTGCTCACGCAGACGAAGCGCGAGATCGAGGTGCGTCTCCAGGCCGCGCAGCGCGAGCTGAGTGACCATGCCGCGGCCCTCGCGCTGCAGCTCGCCGAGCAGAAGCTCGCGAAGGACATGACGGCCGCGGATCACGCGCGCCTCGTCGATCGCTACGTCGAACAGGTGAAGGAGCGCTAGGCTGATGTCGACCCGCACCTCCGCCACCCGTTACGCCAAGGCGCTGCTCGACGTCACGACGAGTGATGCCGATGCGGCCAAGGTCGAACAGGACCTCGGCGCCTTCGTCGCACTGATCGAGTCGAACCCCGAACTCCGCCAGGCGCTGCTGTCACCGTCAGTGCCGGCGAGCGCCCGGCGCAACATCGCCTCGGCCGTGGCCGAGCGCATCGGCATGGCGCCCACCGGCGTGCGTCTGCTGCAGCTGCTCGCCGACCGTGACCGGCTCGGCATGGCGGGCGAACTCCTCGCGGTGTTCCGCGAACGCCTGCTCGACCGCCGGAAGATCGTGCGCGCCGACGTCCGCTCGGCCGTCGCGCTGGCCCCCGAGGCGTTAAGGGCCATCGAGTCGCGGCTCGGCGCCGTGACCGGAAAGAATGTCGCCATCGACGCCGCCGTCGATCCGGCGCTCATCGGCGGGGTCGTCGCGAAGGTTGGCGGCACCGTCTATGACGGCACCGTGAAGTCGCAGCTCGAGAAGCTGCGCAAGCAGTTGGTAGGGGCTGGCAGCTAGGGGCTGGGGGCGGGCGTTCGACCGAATGCCGCCCGGGAACCGGGACCCGAATGAGACACAGAGCTTATGGACATCAGAGCTGACGAAATCTCCAAGATCATCCGCGACCAGATTGGCGGCTTCGCCGCCGACGTCGACGTCGCGGAAGTGGGCACGGTCATCTCCCTCGCCGACGGCGTGGCCCGCGTGCACGGCTGCGAACGCGCGATGGCCGGCGAGATGCTCGAATTTCCCCACGGGGTGTTCGGCATCGCGCTGAACCTCGAGGAAGACAGCGTCGGCGCGGTGCTCCTCGGCGACTTCCTGAAGATCAAGGAAGGCGATCCGGTCAAGCGCACCGGCCGCATCATTTCGGTGCCGGTGGGCGAAGAGATGCTCGGCCGCGTCGTCAACGCGCTCGGCCAGCCGATCGACGGCAAGGGCCCGATCCTCACGAAGACCTTCGCGCCGATCGAGACGCTGGCGCCGGGCGTCGTGGATCGCCAGTCGGTGCGCGAGCCGATGCAGACTGGCCTCAAGGCCATCGACGGGATGGTGCCGATCGGCCGCGGCCAGCGCGAGCTCATCATCGGCGACCGCCAGACCGGCAAGACCGCCGTGGCCATCGACGCCATCCTGAACCAGAAGGACACCGGCGTCATCTGCATCTACAACGCCATCGGCCAGAAGCAGTCGACGATCGCCCAGGTCGTGCGCACCCTCGAAGAAGCCGACGCGCTGCGCTACTGCATCATCGTGGCCGCCGCGGCCGCCGACCCGGCGCCGATGCTCTACATCAGCCCCTACTCGGCCACGGCGATGGGCGAGTACTTCCGCGACAACGGCAAGCACGCGCTGCTCATCTACGACGACCTCTCGAAGCACGCCGTCTCGTATCGCGAAATCTCGCTGCTGCTGCGCCGTCCGCCGGGCCGCGAGGCGTATCCCGGCGACGTCTTCTACCTCCACTCGCGCCTGCTCGAGCGTGCAGCCAAGCTGAACGACGCCAAGGGCGGCGGTTCGCTCACGTCGCTGCCGATCATCGAGACGCAGGCCGGCGACCTCTCGGCCTACATCCCGACCAACGTCATCTCGATCACCGACGGCCAGATCTTCCTCGAAGCCGACCTGTTCAACCAGGGCGTGCGCCCGGCCATCAACGTCGGCAACTCGGTATCGCGCGTCGGCGGCTCGGCGCAGATCAAGGCGATGCGCCAGGTGGCCGGCACGCTGCGTCTCGACCTCGCGCAGTACCGCGAGCTGTCGGCGTTCGCGCAGTTCGGCAGCAGCGACCTCGACCAGGCCACGCAGCGTCAGCTCAACCGCGGCGCCCGCCTCGTCGAACTGCTGAAGCAGCCGCAGTACCGTCCGCTCGCCGTCGAGCAGCAGGTCGTCTCGCTCTACGCGGGCACGAATGGCTACTTCGACGACATCCCGGTGGCCGACGTGCGCCGCGCCGAAGAGGAACTGCTGCGCTTCATGGCCACGCGCTTCGGCTCGCTGCTCACCACCATCAAGACCAAGAAGACGATCGACGACGAGCTGAAGGCGCAGCTCAATGCCGCGCTCAAGGAATTCACGCAGACGTTCGCGGCCGCCGGAGCCCGCGCGTAAATGCCGTCACTGATCGACATCAGGCGCCGCGTCCGCGCCACCAAGTCGACGCAGCAGATCACGAAGGCCATGAAGATGGTCTCGTCGTCGAAGCTGCGCCGCGCGCAGGAGCGCATCGTGCGCAGCCGGCCGTACGCGCAGGAGATGCTCCGCGTGTTCAACAGCCTGGCGACGCGCGTCGATGCCTCGGCGCACCCGCTGCTGCAGGACGATCCGCTGGCGGCGCGCACGCTGCTCGTCGTCATCAGCGCCGATCGCGGCCTGTGCGGCAGCTTCAACACCAACGTCATCAAGGCCACCGCCCAGCACATCACCGATCACCCGGCTCAGCCGGGCCGTGAAGTGGCGCTGGCGCTCGTCGGCCGCAAGGGCCGCGACTTCTTCAACCGCCGCGGTTTCGACGTGAAGTACGAAGAGGTCGGCCTCTTCCAGAACGTCAAGTGGGAACACGCCCAGGCCATCGCGAACACCTGCATCAAGGAGTTCCTTGGTCCTGACGTCAGCTCGGTCTACCTCGTCTACAACGAGTTCCGGTCGGTGATCTCGCAGCGTGTCGTCATCGAGCGCCTGCTGCCGATTCCGAAGCTCGAGGTCGAGAAGGTCGAAGGCGCGGATTATCTCTTCGAGCCGGCGCCTGGCGAACTCCTGGAGACGCTTCTGCCGTTCCACGTGGCGGTGCAGGTCAACCGGGCGCTGCTCGAATCGTCGGCCGCCGAACACGCCGCGCGCATGACCGCCATGGACGCCGCCACCCGCAACGCCAAGGAAATGGTGGACCGGCTCACGCTTTACATGAACAAGGTGCGGCAGGCCGCCATCACCCGCGAGATCATCGAGATCGTCGCGGGTGCGCAGGCCACTTAGGCCCAGCCCAGTAGCGACACAAGCTTATGAACACGCAAAACGTCGGCAAGGTCATTCAGGTGATTGGTCCCGTGGTGGACGTCGAGTTCGAAGGCGCCCTCCCGGCGCTCTACAACGCCGTCCGGGTCGTGTCCGAGAAGACCGCGACCAGCGAAGCGATGGATGTCGTCGTCGAAGTGCAGCAGCACCTCGGTGAAAACCGCGTGCGCGCGGTGGCCATGAAGCCCACCGACGGCATGCAGCGCGGGATGCGCGCCATCGACACCAACGGGCCGATCATGGTGCCGGTGGGCCCGGAAACGCTCGGCCGCGTGCTGAACGTGCTCGGCGAGCCGGTGGACTTCCCGGATCGCCCGGTGCAGTCGAAGGAACACTGGCCGATTCACCGGCCGGCGCCGACGCTCGTGCAGCAGTCCACCGAACTGAAGATGTTCGAGACGGGCATCAAGGTCATCGACCTGCTCGAGCCCTACCTGCAGGGCGGCAAGATCGGGCTGTTCGGCGGCGCCGGTGTCGGCAAGACCGTCATCATCATGGAGCTCATCAACAACATCGCCATGAAACACGGCGGTGTGTCGGTGTTCGCGGGCGTCGGTGAGCGCACGCGCGAAGGCAACGACCTCTGGCTCGAGTTCCAGGAGTCGGGCGTCATCGACATGAAGGACATGTCGAAGTCGCGCGCGGCACTGGTCTACGGCCAGATGACGGAGCCGCCGGGTGCGCGCCAGCGCGTCGGTCTCTCGGCCCTCACCGTGGCCGAGTACTTCCGCGACGCCGAGAACAAGGACGTGCTCCTGTTCATCGACAACATCTTCCGCTTCACCCAGGCCGGCTCGGAAGTCTCGGCGCTGCTCGGCCGCATGCCCTCGGCCGTCGGCTACCAGCCCACGCTGCAGTCGGAGATGGGTCAGCTCCAGGAACGCATCACGTCGACCAAGAACGGGTCGATCACCTCCGTGCAGGCCATTTACGTGCCCGCCGACGACTACACCGACCCGGCACCGGCCACCACGTTCGCTCACCTCGACGCCACGACCAACCTGTCGCGTCAGATCGCCGAACTCGGCATCTACCCGGCGGTCGATCCGCTGGCCTCGAGTTCGCGCATTCTCGACCCGCGCATCATCGGCAACGAACACTACGAAGTGGCCCGCCAGGTGAAGCAGATCCTCCAGCGCTACAAGGACCTGCAGGACATCATCGCGATTCTCGGCATCGACGAGCTCTCGGAAGAAGACAAGCTCGCCGTGTCGCGCGCCCGCAAGATCCAGAAGTTCCTGTCGCAGCCGTTCTTCGTGGCCTCGCAGTTCACGGGTCTGGCCGGCAAGTACGTGTCGATCGCCGACTCGATCAAGGGCTTCAAGGAAATCTGCGAAGGCAAGCACGACAGCGTGCCCGAGCAGGCGTTCTACCTCAAGGGCACGATCGAAGACGTGCTCGAGAGCGCCGCCAAGATGAAGCAGTAGCCATGGCCCTGCCGACCTCGATCACGCTCAACATCGTCACGCCCGATCAGTCGTTCGCCCACGAGGTGGACGAGGTGTCGCTTCCGGGGTCGGAGGGCGACTTCGGCGTGCTGCCGGGTCACACGCCGTTCTTCACGGCGCTCCGCACGGGCCAGATGTGGTACCGGAAGGGCGCCGAGAAACGCCTCCTCGCGGTGTCGGTGGGGTTCGTGGAAGTGCTGCCGGCGAAGGTCACCGTGATCGCGCAGGTGGCCGAACGCGCCGAGGATCTCGACCAGGCACGCGCCGAAGCCGGCATGAAGCGCGCCCAGGAGATGCTGGGCCCGGTCGCGCACGAGATGGACTTCGAGCGTGCGCGTCTCGCGCTGCTCAAGACGCTCCAGCAGATGCAGGCCGAGTCACGACGCGGCATGTAACGGCCGTGGCACACTAGCCAGGCCAGATGTTCGCCAATCTTCTCTCGCTGCTGAAGTACCGCGGCCTCGTCCAGACGCTGGTGGCGCGCGACCTGAAGGCGCGCTACCGCGGCTCGGTACTCGGGTTCTTCTGGTCGTTCTTCAATCCGCTCCTCCTGATGGCGGTGTACACGTTCGTGTTCACCGTCATCATGCCGGGCGCGCATCCCGCGGACATCCAGCCCTACGGACTCTTCTTCTTCTGCGGCATCCTGCCATGGACGTGGTTCAGTTCGTCGCTGACCGAATCGGCCAACGTACTCATCTCGGGCGGCAACCTCATCAAGAAGGTGCTGTTCCCGGCTGAAGTGCTGCCGATCGTGTCGGTGCTGGCGAACCTCGCGCACTTCATGCTCGGCCTGCCGATCCTGGCCGCGCTCCTCATCTACTACCAGCGGCCGCTCGATCCGGTCGAGCTGCTCTGGTTCCCGGTCATCATCGTCGTGCAGTTCTTCTTCACGACCGGCATCGCCTTCCTGCTCGCGGCGCTCACCGTGCACTTCCGCGATATCAAGGACATCCTGGCGAACATGCTCACGCTGTGGTTCTTCTCGACGCCCATCATCTACTCGATCCAGATGGCGCCCGAGAGTTACCGCTGGGTGCTCAATCTGAACCCGATGACGCACTTGGCGATCTCGTACCAGGAAGTGCTCTTCCACGTCGGGCCGCACGGCCACTGGAAGTGGCTGCTGGCGCTCGGCGCCGGCTCGATCCTGGTCTTCCTGGCCGGATATTTCGTGTTCGACCGCCTGCGCGACTCGTTCGCGGAGGAAGTGTAGGCCACGATGAAGAATGCCATCGACGCGGTCAACGTCACGAAGGTCTACCGGAAGTACGCCCGGAAGAAGCAGTTCGCCACGCTGAAGTCGGCACTGCTCTCGGGCAGCCTCGTGAGCGAGCTGCAGCCCGACGAAACGTTCGAGGCGCTGCGCGGCGTGTCGTTCAGCGTGCCGAAGGGCTGCACCTACGGTGTCGTTGGCAGGAACGGCTCCGGCAAGAGCACGCTGCTCAAGTGTGTGGCCGGCATCACGCGGCCCACAACCGGCACGCTGACCGTGGATGGACGCATCTCGGCCCTTATCGAACTCGGCGCCGGCTTCCACCCCGAGATCTCCGGACGCGAGAACGTCTTCATCAACGGCATCATGCTGGGCCTCTCGAAGAAGGAGATCCAGAAGCGCTTCGACGAGATCGTCGAATTCGCCGAGCTGAAGGACTTCATCGACGCGCCGGTGAAGACCTACTCGTCGGGCATGTACATGCGCCTCGGCTTCGCCGTGGCCATCCACGTCGACCCCGACGTGCTGCTCGTGGATGAAGTGCTGGCGGTGGGCGACCAGGGCTTCACCGTGAAGTGCCTCGACAAGTTCGCCGAGTTCCGCCGCCGCAACAAGACCATCCTGCTCGTGACGCACTCGCTCGACCTGGTCGAGAAGTTCTGCGATCAGGCGCTCTGGCTCGATAAGGGCAAGACGCACGGCGAAGGCGACCCGAAGCTCGTCGTCACGGCCTACATCGTCGACGTCGAGAAGTCGGAAGAGCAGCAGCTCGCGAAGGAAGAAGCCGCGCGCGTCGCCGCCGCCCAGGGCGACACCGATACGCCGGCGCCGGCTACCGCCGACGAGCCCCACAACCCGGTGGAAACCGCCGAAGCGCCGGCCGATATGTTCAAGGCCACCGAGGGCCGCTGGGGCACGCGCGAAGTCGAGGTGACGGCGGTGACGATCGCGGACGCGTCTGGCACCCCGGCGCACGTCTTCCACACGGGCGATCCGCTCACCGTCCACATCAAGTTCCGCGCCCATCACCCCACGCGCGACTTCGTGTTCGGCCTCGGCATCTTCAACGGCGATGGCGTCTGCTGTTACGGCACCAACACCAACATCGACGAACTCGAACCCGACCGCATGAGCGGCGACGGGGAAGTGCGCTTCGTCATCGAGCGGCTCGACCTCGTCGAAGGCACCTACAAGTTCGACGTCGCCGCGCACAAGCTCGACGGCTACCCGTACGACTACCACCGGCAGCTCTACACGATCCGCGTGAAGGATCGCCGCAAGGACGTCGGCATCTACCGTCCGCCGCACCGCTGGGAAGTGACCGGCGACGTCACGTTCCGCGCCCCTGGTTCCGGCTTCAGACGCGGCGTGGACGACGAGACGGCCTGAGATGCGGGTGCTCGCGAGCCGCGCGGATGCCGCCGCCTGGGCTGAGGCTCACCGGGCCGCCGCCCGCCGCGTGGTCTTCACAAACGGTGTCTTCGACGTGCTGCATCCCGGCCACACGCGCTACCTCGGCGATGCCCGCGCCGAAGGGGACGTGCTCATCGTGGCCGTGAACTCGGATCGCTCGGTGCGCGCGCAGAACAAGGGGGCCGACCGGCCCATCCACCCCGAGCAGGAACGCGCGGAGCTTCTGAGCGCGCTCGCCTGCGTGGATGCGGTCGTGGTCTTCGACGAGGACACCCCGTTCCACATCGTGAGCGCCATTCAACCCGATGTGCTCGTGAAGGGCGCCGACTGGGCTGCCGATGCCATCGTGGGCCGCGACGTGGTCGAGGCGCGCGGCGGGCGCGTCGTGCGGATCGCGCTGGCGCCCGGCTACTCGACGACGGCGATTCTGCAGCGCGCCCGCAAAGGCTGACCCGCCGGGCCGGTTTCTGATAGCCTTCCGCCGGTTGACTCAGAACCGGAGGCCAGGATGCGTGCAGTGAGACTAGTAGTCGGGATGTGTGTGGTGGCGGTCGTCACGCCGGCCGCGGCGCAGACGCCGGCCGCATCCGAGAAGCCGGTGCCGGTCTTCGAGGAGCCGCGTCATCATCTGGTGCTCGATACGCCCTCGCTGCGGATCCTCGACATCCAGATCCCCCCTGGCGACACGACGCTCTTCCACATGCACAACTCGGCGATGATCTACGTGCCGATCTCGAGTTCGCGCACGCGCAATCAGAACCTGGGTGAAGACTGGCCCGCCCCGACCGCGGCGCCCCCGGCGCCCACCGCGCCCACCGCGCCCGCTCGTCCTGGCCGCATCAACGGCGGGGCGAACTACGTCGAGAAGCCCCAGACCCATCGCGTCAACAACATCGGCACGACGCTGTTCCGCCTCATCGGCATCGCCAACATGACGCCCGGAGACGCGACCTCGCCCGCCGCCCCGTCGACGGCGAAGCCCGAGATGGAAAACCGCTGGTATCGCGTCGAGCGACTCGTCATCGCCCCAGGCTCTTCGGCGCCCGTGCCGACCTTTGCCGGCACAATCGTGGTCGTGATGCAGACCAACGGGTCAGCCGCCCTCGACGGCAAGGTCTGGCATCCGCTGAACGGACCGGGAGACTTCGCGCGGATCGACGGCGCCCTGCCGTACGTCGTGCACAACCGCGGCGCGGCCGAGATCGAAGTGGTCGCCGTGGCCGTCAAGGGCGCCAGGTAGCCGGCGCGCCTACGGCACATCGACGATGACGTCGCTCGACGGCGCGCTCAGGTTCGTGTTGGCGCGCGTCCGCATGCGGATGAAGTAGCGGCCGGGCGCCACCGTGCCGCTCACCGACGTCGCCGTGCTGCCGGTGTTGAACGACCCGAGATTCGACGAACCGCTGATCGTGCCCACATCCACGACGTAGCTCGTGGGCGTGGCGCCTGTCGTCGGCGGTGTCCACGAGAGCGAGATCACGCGGCCGGCGACCGATGCGGTGAGTCCGCTCGGCGGCACCGGCACCACGCCGCCGCCACCCCCGCCGCTGCCCGAGAGCACCGACGCGGTGATGTCATTCGACGCCGCGCCCACCCCGCAGGCCGACCGTCCGGCCACGCGCAGGACGTAGGTGCCGGCCGGCGCATTCGCCGC
>JBIKUN010000248.1:0-3181 GCA_044347565.1 Vicinamibacterales bacterium
ACAGGCCGGCCGCCGGGGCCGGCCCGTGATCCGCGGAGCATGCGATTACTGAACTTCGAGCATGCGTTCGACCGACGCCGTGCCCTGGCCGCAGGCGCTCACGCCGCGCGTGCGTACGTAGTAGGTGCCCGGCGGCACGCCGGCAAAGGCGGCACTGGCGCCCGGTGCGGCAATCGGAATCGTCAGCGCGGTTGCGCCCGGCGCGTCGCCGGCTTCGATGATGGTCTGCGTCGAGCCCGGCACGAGTGTCCAGTTGAGCGACACCGTGCGGTTCACCGCCGACGCGGTGAACGTCGCGGGTGCCACCGGCGGCGTGCAGCCGACGTTGATCGTGAGGTCGCTCGTGGCCGCGCTCGTGCCGACGGCGTTGGTCGAGCGCACGCGCACGAAGTACTGGCCGGTGGGCACGCCGGGCACCGCGATGCCTGTGGACGTCGTCTGGAACGCCGTGATGTTCGAGAGGCCCGGCGCTGTGCCGGCTTCGAGGCGGTAGCCAGTGGCCGCGCCACCCGAGCTCGGCGCGTTCCACGAGATGTTCACCATGCTGCCGCTGACCGTCGCCGCGAGGTTGGTCGGCGGGCCCGGCGCCGACGCGCCGGCGGCCTCGATGACGAAGACGCGTCCGGTATTCGACGCCGAATAGCCGAAGTCCATGAAGTAGAGCTCGCCGTTCGGGTCGCGAGCGAAGGCGCTGATGCACTGGAACCGGCCGCCCATCTCAGTGGTGTGTTCGGTGTTGGTGCCGGCCACCGGCTCGCCGGTCACGCCGTCGATGCTCCACCCGAGCGAGAAGACCTTGCCCTGTACGCAATCCGCGTAGAAATACCGGCCCTGGTAGGCCGCGCCGAGTCTGCTGCCTCGGTAGACGTAGCCGCCGGTGATGGCCTGGCCGACGGCGTGCGTGTATTCGAAGAGCGGACGCTGGTGTGCGCCGTACGCCAGTCCAAGCTGCGGCACGTCGTTGTTGTCCAGCGTGCCCTCGAACTGCCGCCAGCCGTAGTTCCGGCCGCCCTGGCCGGTGGGCTCGATGTTGATCTCTTCGCGGGCGCCCTGGCCGACGTCGCCGACGATGAGCGCGTTTGTGGCGCCGCTGCCCTGGTCGTCGAAGTTGTAGCGCCAGGGGTTCCGCAGCCCGAACGCCCAGATCTCGGAGAGGGCGGGCGTCATTGTGGGGAATGTAGGCTGACCTGGCGGAATGGCGTAGCCATTGGCGTCGGTGTCGGGCACGGCCACGTCGATGCGGAGCATCTTTCCGAGCAGGGTGTCTGGCGACTGCGCCCGGTTGTTCGGGTCGTCGCCGCTCCCGCCATCACCCATGCCGATGTAAAGGTAGCCGTCAGGGCCGAAGGCGAGGTGACCACCATTGTGATTGGCGAAGTCCTGCGTGATGAAGCGCTGCCGATTTGTCGTGCCCGCGATAGGCCACTGCAGATCGAATCGCGAGGCGGCGTTCAGCACCATCGGGTCCGCGGTGCTGCGCGTGTAGCGGGCGACCACGCTGTGTCCGCTGGAGTTCGTGAAGTGCACGAAGACGCGGCCCGTCGCCGCGGCATTCGGCGGGAAGGCCATGCCGAGCAGACCCTGTTCGCCGCCGGTCGAGACAGTGCCCACCAGGTTCAGGAACGGCGTGGGCCGCTCGGTGCCATTCAGAAAAGCACGCACCAGCCCGGACTGGTCCACGACATAGATCGCGCCGGGCACCACCGGGTCGAAGACGATCCCGTTCGGCCGGTTGAAGCCCGAGGCGAGGAGCCGGGCGCGGAGCTGCGCGTGCGCCGCCGACGGCAGCGCGGTGACGAGGGCCGCGACGAGGAGCGGCAGGATCCGGACGAACATGGGCACCCCTTGGGGGAGGCTGCCGGCCAGCGTAGCACGGGCCTCCCGATGCCGGTGTATCGGACCGGCGACGACAGGCCTTCACCGCGCGCCGCGCAGACGGGATAATGCGGGCAGCCACGCGCGAACCCATGCCCACGTCCCCGTCCTCCCGTCCAGCGCCCCGTCCCCCGGCCGTACCGTTCGCCGATGTCTGCCACCTCATCGGCGCCCTGCTCGACGTTAGGGCCGACATCCTGGCCTTCGCCGCCGATGGCCGCAACCTCGAACACGCGCTGCTGCGGCTGCGCGAAGGGATGCGCACACACGTCTGGCACGTCGGCGCGCGCCGCATCGATCTCGGCGCCGCCATCGCCGACTACGACGGCCGCACGCGCGCCGAAGAAGGCCTGCACGCGCTCAACGACTGGGACGGCGTGGCCGATCGCGTGAACGACGACACCATCGCGGTGGACGTGCTCAACTACATCATCCGGATGCGCGGGCAGGACCGGCCCGACCGCGGCGTGCTCGCCATCCTGCTCGACTACTACCTGATGTACCTGCTGGCGCTGCTCTCGCTGCGCGGCTGGGACGAAGGCCGGCCCGACGAACAGCTGGCGCTCGTCGAGGCGCTGCTCGCGCGCGTGCAGGGGCCGGAGGGCAGCGGCCAGCGCTTCTGCGACGATGCCGAAGGGCTCGCCCTCATCGCCACCGCGCACTACGAGCTGCAGGAACACGGCTACGACATGCTGCTCCGGAAGGTGCGCACGCTCGGGCCCATGCGCCGCACGCGCACGGCGCTGCAGCACTGCGCCGCGATGGGGTCGCACCTGCGCTTCGGGTTTGAAGCGACTTACGCGCGCGACACGATCAAGATGCGCGACGACAACGTCGCGGACTACCCGTGGCTCTGCTTCGCCGTGGCCGGCGCCGCCGAGGAATACGTGCGGATGACCGAGGCGGGCGAGTTCGGGCCGGCCCGCGACTTCGTGATCGAAGCGCTCCTGAACGGCCTCACGCCCGATGCCCGCGCCTTCGTGGGGGCGCCGTTCACCACGCTCATCCCGCATGAGGCGGAACGGTCTCGCGCCCGCGAGCTGCTGCTCGCGCATCGCGACCGTCTGCGCGAGGAATTCGAGGCGTTCCGGCCCACCGCCACGCGCTACTCGCCGCTGTCGTTCTTCTTCAACTTCTCGCACAACGTACTCAAGGGGGCGGTCGTGGACGGGCTGCTCCGCGGCACGCCGTGGCCGGTCGCGCTCACCGACCTTTTCACGTCGTACCCGCACGACCCGGACGTGTCGGCCAACAAGGTCGGCCTCGCCGAGACGCTGATGGGCTACGCGCGCGCCAATCCGCAGAA
>JBIKUN010000249.1:0-3158 GCA_044347565.1 Vicinamibacterales bacterium
GCACGACCTCTGTGGCGACGAACCACCGCTGCGGCAGTCGCACGAGATGGGCGACACGCCGATGGCCTTTGTCGAGTGGTGGGCACAGAAGTACGAGCTGATCTGGGTGGACCCGACGGACAAGTGGAGCTCGTGGACGCTTGGAACGACGCGAAGCAGATAGTTAGGTTGGCTTGACGCGCGCGCGATACTGCGTGGCCTCGAGATCGCATGAGATCTGCAGTGAGCCTGGCAGCAAATACATTCGAGGCCGAGTGGCGAACTCGAAGACGCGGTAAAGGTGGTAGGCCTGCGGCTGTCGCTCTGAGACGCGCACTTCGTTCGCCGTCACCATGAACGGAAAACTCTTGCCCAGCCCTGTCGTCTTGACCTCGATCAGCCGGTCGGAGGCGTCGGCATTGAAGGACGCGATGTCATAGCCAGCCCCGTCGCCCCGTGTATCGGAGATCCATTCGACGCGCTTCGCGAGATCCGGACGCTGTTCTTCGTCGTGCAGGCGCCGCTGCTCGAACTCCAACGCCCATTCCTCGCCAAGTCGACCGAGTCGGCGGTTCTCGGCGTCCCGACGAGCGAAATCGAGCTTAACGAAGCGGGGACTTCGGTCTGCATCGCTTACCACGTGACCGGCGGGTTCCGCGGGAGGAGGCACGATCAGGCTGGACGGCGACCCGTCTGGCTCGATGGACTGGCGCGCGTCTGGGTCGAGGATTGGCCCATCAGCGAGTCGAGCAAAGAAGCGAGGATTTCCGGCGAGCCACTCAAGCACAGCCTGCTCAAGTAGGCTTTGGTAGTTCTGGCGCGGCAGGTATCCCGCAATGAACGGCTGCCTGAAGTTGACGAGAACCGCGCTGATGTTCTGATGCTTGAACTCGATAGAGCCCCGTCCTCGGCCGGTCGCCGCCTGTAAGCGGCGATTGTGTTCGGCCTTGCTGTAGGGCTCGCGCTTGAGTTCGGCCTCGAGCATCGCGAAGTAGTCCGCGACGATGAGCTCGACTTCGTCGCGCGTCCAGTCGGTGGGCTGCGTGGGCATCAGACTCGTGCCGCAGTCTACTCCAGCAGGTCGAACACACTCGTCGATCCGGTTCGTTTCGCCATCAACAAGGCGTACACTCACATCGGATCCATCGATCGCGATCTCAACAGGAGTCACACCATGGCCAAGCTCAAAGACGTCACCAAGTCCGTTGCCACGCGCGCGAAAGCCGGCCAGAAGGCCGTGAAGGCCGCCGTGAAAACGGCGTCGAAAGCCGTCAGCAAGGCGAAGGCCGATACGTCCCGCGCCGTCACCAAAGCGCGCGCGGGCGCCTCGAAGCTGGCCGCGAAGGCGGCCGTGAAGCTCGCGCCCACGCCGTCGCGCAAGAAGAAGGTCGCGCGTGCGCTCGTGGCCGCGGGCGCCGTCGTGGGTGCCGCCGCGGTCGCCGCCGCGTCGGTGTCTGCCGCGCGGGCGCGCAAGCAGCGCTAGCGCGCATACTTCGGCACCGCCGCCGATGACTCCCCGAGCCGGTCTTTTCGCGGTCTGCGTCGTGCTGTTCGGGCTGTGCCTTGCGGTCAGCCCGGCCATGCGCGCGCAGTCCGCACCCGCGCTCGGGGTCACGGCCACCACCGTCACCTTCGGTATCGAAGAACTCGTCGGTTCGTTCTCGACGGATGAAGAGAACCTCGGCTTCCGCCTGGCGTTTGAGGTCGCCAACGCCGCCGTGCCCATCCACGGGCGCACCATCACGTGGAAGGGCTATCCGCGCAAGGGCGGCGATGCCGCCGCAGAGGCCGTGGCCAACGCCACGCGCCTCATCGACGTAGACGGCGTGCTCGCGCTCGTGAACTGGGGCGGGCCGCAGTCCATGACACTGCGCACGCTCACGGCCGAGCGGCGCGTGCCGTATCTGTTCCCACACACGGCGCTCGTGTCGTCCGAGGGGCAGCGGTATCTCTTCACGTCGTTCCCCCGCTTCGAAGGCGAAGCGGCGGTGATGTTCCCCTACCTCGCCCGAGAGCGGAAGCTCACGCGCCTCGGCATCATCCACGACGTCAACGCCTACGGGCAGTTGTTCCTCGAGCGCCTGACGGCGCTGGCCGCAACCGGCGGCTACACCGTGGTGGGCAGCGTGCCGGTGGACGCGCGCGAGCCGGCGGACCTCACCGCCGGCCTGAAGCGGCTCGTGGATGCCGGTGCCACCGCGGTGGTGATGGCGCTCTACCCCGCGCAGGGGAAGAAGGTGGTGCAGGCGAAGGGCGCGCTCGCCTGGACGGGCACGCTCGTGCCCGTGGGTCCGCTCACCGACGAACAGTTCCTGAAGGTGCCGGGCGACCACGCGAACGGCGCCCTCGGCTTCTGCTACTACCCCGACCCCGATGAAAGCCCGGAGCCGGGTGTGACGGCCTACCGCGCCGCCATGGCCCGCTTCCACCCCGGGCGTCCACGCAACCGCTACTCGCTCTACGGCTACGTCTACGGACGGCTGGTGGTCGAAGGCTTGAGGCGTGCCGGCCGCGACCTGACGCGCGAGCGCCTGGTAAACGCGCTCGAAGGCCTGCGCGACTGGGACGCGGGCGGCATCATGCCGCCGGTGTCGTTCTCCCCGACGGACCACCACGCCCAGCCCGCCGGCTTCGTCTGCACCCTCGAGGGCGGACGCTTCCGCCCGCTGAGCGGCTGGATCACCCCGTAAGTCCGGCCCGTTGCCAGCACCCAGCCCGGCTGGGGAATCTCCCGCACCACCCGCCAGAAGGCGCGGGGACCTTTCCCCAACGCTCCCGCCCTCTCATCGCGTTCTCACGAAAACCGGCCGGAATGGCCCAGGTGCGATCCGGTACGGATTTCGCTCGCCAGTGGTGCCACTGCCGGCCCGGGCCGGTTTGACCGGGAAGTTTTCTCCCGGGCGGCGCGCCGCCGCCGGGATTTGACGAGGGAGTTCACGATGGGTGGAACCACACTTCGACTCGGCTGCGCGGCGTTCGCCGCCGCCGGTCTGCTCACTGCCTCTGACACGGCCTTTGCCCAGGCGCCGAAGGCGCCGGCGAGAACGGTGACGTTCTCCAGGGACGTCGCGCCGATCTTCCAGGCCAAGTGCCAGTCGTGCCACGAACCGGGGTCCATCGCCCCGATGTCGCTCGTGACGTTCCGCGAGGCGCGGCCGTGGGCGAAGTCGATCAAGAAC
>JBIKUN010000250.1:0-3117 GCA_044347565.1 Vicinamibacterales bacterium
CCATCGGCACGAGTGCGCCGACGCTCGAGCGTTCGGTCAACGTGGGCAACTGCACCGCACCGCCGGCACCGGCCTCGTTCACGGCCTCGACCAACGACCGGTTCGTGAACCTGCAGTGGACGCCGCCCGCCTCGGGTGTTGTGCAGGGCTATCGGGTGGTGGCCGGCAGCGCACCGGGACTCGCCAATCTGGCCGTGCTCTCCTATCCGGCCACCGTGACATCGCTCGGGGCCCCGGTGGCCTACGGCACCTACTACGTGCGCGTGCTCGCCACGAACGTGTGTGGGGTGAGTCCGCCGTCGGAAGAAGTCGCGCTCGTCGTGCAGCCGTGCGCGGCGGCGCCGACCGCGCCCACTGGTCTCGTGGGATCGCAGTCGGGTGGCATCGTGACACTGGGGTGGACGGCGCCAGCGGGCGTCGCGCCCACGAGCTACACCGTCGTCGCCGGCCGCACCCGGGGTGCCGCCGACATCGTCGTCTTCTCGACGGGCACGACGGCGACCGGCCTCGCCGCCCCGGCCCCGCGCGGCACGTACTACGTGCGCGTCATCGCCACCAACGCGTGCGGCGAGAGCGGAGCCTCGAATGAGGTCGAGGTGGTTGTCCCGTAACGCCGCCCTCGTCGTGTTCGCCGCCCTGGCGCTGCACGTCGCGCCGGCGTTGGCACAGGCGCCAGCGCCGCTCTTCGGCGCGTCGGCGGTTCGCGACGTCCTGCCCGCCGCGTCCGCCGCGCGCGTGCGACGGGCCCGCCGCGTCACGGCGCGCGCCGACCTGCTGGCAGCGGCCATGGCGGCCACGTCTGCGCCCGACGCGCCCTTCCTCCTCAATCTGTTCGACGACCTCGCCCTCACGCTGCAGCGCGCCCGCGTCGACGAGGCCACGCCCGGCCATCGGACGTGGGTCGGCACGAGCGGCGCCGGAGACGACGTCGTCGCGGCGCTCACGACAGGGCCGGCCGGCCTTACCGGCCGGGTCGTCGCGCATGGCGTGTCGTACGCGATCGACCCGTCCGGCACGGGCGATCTCATCGTGCGGGAACTCGCGGTCATCGAGCCGCCGCCGGAGCTGCCCGCGGTGGCCCCACCCGTCGCGCGCGGCGCAGCGGCGCGTGGAGACGCGGCCCCTGCCGCGGACGGACCGGTGCGTATCGACGTGCTCGTGCTCTACACGCCAGCCGCGCGTGCGCGGGCCGGTGGGCTCGCGGCCATCGAAGCCTCGCTCGCCAATGCCGTCGCCGTCACGAATACGGCGCTCCAGCGCAGCGGCGTCGCGGCGGCGCTTGCCACCGCGGCGCTGCGCGAGTTGGCGTATGTCGAGTCGTCCAGCGGCCTCACCGCCGATCTCGTCGCGCTTGTGGCCGGCGGCTCGATGCACGCCACCGTCGAATCGATGCGCGTGGCGGCCGGCGCGGATCTCGTGGCCCTCGTCGTCGGCCGGACGACGCCGTCGGCCGGATGTGGTGTGGCCTACCTCGGGCCATCGCCCGCGGCCATCGCAAGCGTGACCGAGGAGGCGTGTCTCTTCGCCGGCCAGTGGTCGTTCTCGCACGAGCTCGGCCACAACCTCGGCGCCGACCACGCGCCGGGCGATCCGGTGGTGAGTCCGGTGCCGTACGCGCGCGGCTATCGCGACAGCAACGTCCGCACGCTCATGGCCTACGCGGCCTCCGGCACACCGTCACGGAGCCTGAACTACTCGAGCAGCACCGTGCGCGAGCCGGCGACGACGGGTGGCCCCACCGGCAACAGCCTGCAGGACAACGCGCGGCGCCTCACGGAAACCGCGGCCACCGTGGCGGCTTACACCGCGGCCGGACCTGCGCCTGGCACGCCCGGCGCGCTCACGGTGTCGGTGCTCGGCGGCACGGTGACGCTCACCTGGACGGCGCCAGCGAGCGGCGGGCCGGTCACGGGGTACAGGCTCGACGCCGGTCCGGCGCCTGGCACGTCCTCGTACGGCCCGTTCGTCACGACGGCACCTGGCGTGGTCTTTCCCAACGTGCTTCCGGGCCGCTACTACGCGCGTGTGCGCAGCATCGGCCCGGGCGGCGAGAGCCCGCCCACGGCCGACGTGCCCGTGGACGTCACGACCGCGTGCGCTGTGCCCGGACCAGCCACCATCAGCGCCACCGTGTCGTCCGGCACCGCCGTGCTCCAGTGGTTCGCGCCGCCGGGCAACGGTCCGACGTCATACGACGTCGGCATCGGCAGCGCGCCGGGGCGGCTCGACCTCGGCGTGTTCGCCGTGGGCCCCCTCACCGCGGCCGCGGTACCGGCACCGCCCGGACGCTACGTGGTGCGCGTGCGCGGCGTGAACGCCTGCGGCGCCGGCGCGCCGTCCGCCGAACTGCTGGTCGTCGTGCCGTGAGTCTGCGGCCGGCGCCGCCGCGGCGGCGGGTTGGTAGAATGAGCCGGCCATGACTGCCGCCCTCCCGCTGCGCGACGTGCCGCGCGCGGCCCTCGACGCGCTCGCCGCCGCCTATCCGCACAAGCCGTATCGTCAGTTCCGCGCCTACTCGCGCCGCGAACAGCACGCCATCCTGCTGGCCGAGATCGACGCGGCGCTCGCGGTGGCCGGCGAGTTCAGCCAGGCCACCGGCGGTGACACGTTGCGCGCAGCGGCCATCGCCCGGCCGCTCGGTTGGGACACGGCGTACTTCGGCATGCCGATGGGACGTCTCGACTACGTGCTGAGCACGCCAGAGGCCAGCGCGGCCGATCGGCACGCCGTCGTGGCGGCCGCGTGTGACGCGGCCCGCGCCGCCGGACTCCACCATCTCACGGCGCGTGTCGATGTCGGCGATCTCGAGACGCTCGCCGTGCTCGAAGACGCCGGCTTCCGCACGATGGACGCGCTTGCCACCTACATCATGCGGCCCGGCAAGGATGTGCCGCGCGAGGTGCGATCGGTGGGACCCGTGCGTCTGGCGACGCCGGCCGATCACGCCGCCGTGCTCGAGATCACCCGCGAGGCGTATCACGGGTATCGCGGCCGGTTCCACCTCGACGCCCATATGCCCGCCGATCGTGCCGACGGGTTCTACGAGGAGTGGGCGCGCCAGTGCCTGGCCGGCGTGATGGCCGACCTCATCATGGTGTCGGAAGACTCGGCCGGCCG
>JBIKUN010000251.1:0-3101 GCA_044347565.1 Vicinamibacterales bacterium
GAAGCCGTGCGCGAACCCCTCGGGCACGTACAGCTGATGGGCGTTGGCCTCTGACAGCCGCTCGGCGGCCCAGCGGCCGAAGGTGGGCGATCCCACGCGCACATCCACCGCCACGTCGAAGACCTCGCCGCGGATGACCCGCACCAGCTTGGCCTGCAGCGCCGTGCGCTGCATATGGAGCCCGCGTACCGTGCCCTGCACCGATCGCGAGTGGTTGTCCTGCACGAACACGTCGCGGATGCCCGCCTCGGCGTAGCGCCGGTGATGGTAGGTCTCGACGAAGAAGCCGCGCTGGTCGCGGTGCACCACCGGCTGAATCAGCTTCACGCCCGGCAGGGCGGTTTCCGTCACCGTCATCGTCATGCGGCCGCGTCAGCCCTGGAGCATCCGCAGCAGGTATTGTCCGTACTCGTTCTTCGCCATGAGCTCGCCGGCGCGCCGCACGGTGTCGGCGTCGATGAAGCCCATCCGGAAGGCCACTTCCTCGGGGCAGGCCACCTTCAGGCCCTGCCGCTCCTCGATGACCTGGATGAACGTGGAGGCCTGCAGCATCGCTTCGTGGGTACCGGTGTCGAGCCAGGCCATGCCGCGGCCGAGGATCTCGACGCCGAGATCGCCCCACTCGAGATACTGCCGGTTCACGTCGGTGATCTCGAGTTCGCCACGCACCGACGGCTTCAGCGCCGCCGCCACGTCGCACACGCGGTGATCGTAGAAGTAGAGGCCGGTCACGGCGAAGTTCGACTTCGGCGCCTTCGGCTTCTCTTCCAGGCTCATCGCCCGGCCCTGGGCATCGAACGCCACCACGCCGTAGCGCTCCGGATCCTTCACCTGATAAGCGAAGACCGTGGCGCCGGAATCGCGCGCCGCCGCCCGCTGCACGGTGGCGGGAAAGCTGTCGCCGTGGAAGATGTTGTCACCGAGTGCCAGCGCCACGGGCGAGCCGCCAACGAACTCGCGGCCGATGATGAACGCCTGAGCAAGGCCCTCGGGCTTCGGCTGCACGGCCCACGAGATCTCGATGCCGAACTGCGATCCATCGCCGAGCAGGCGCTGGAAGGCCGACTGGTCTTCCGGCGTCGTGATGATGAGGATCTCGCGAATCCCCGCCCACATCAGCGTGGTGAGCGGGTGATAGATCATCGGCTTGTCGTAGATCGGCACGAGCTGCTTCGACACACCGAGCGTGACGGGATAGAGCCGCGTGCCGGAGCCGCCGGCGAGGATGATGCCCTTCATCGCGGCGCCGCCTGTTTCAGACCCAGGCGCTGCCGGTCGTAGGTGTCGCGCGTGACCGCCGTGCACCAGTCGCGGTTGGCGAGATACCAGGCCACGGTCTCCGCGATGCCCTGCTCGAAGGTGCGGCTGGGGCGGAAGTCGAGTTCGCGCGCGATCTTCGAGGCATCGATGGCGTAGCGGCGGTCGTGCCCGGGCCGATCGGCCACGAAGGTCTTCAGGTCGTGGTACCGCGCCACGCCGGCCGCCTGCAGCTTCGGATTGGCCGCCGCCGGCGCCAGCTGCTCGAGCGCGTCGCAGAGCGCGTCGACCATCTGCATGTTGGTGCGTTCGGCATTGCCGCCGACGTTGTACTTCCCGCCCGGCACACCGGCGGCCAGCACGCGCAGGATGGCGTCGCAGTGATCTTCCACATGCAGCCAGTCGCGGCGGTTCTGGCCATCGCCGTAGATCGGCAGGCGCTTGCCGTCGAGCGCGTTCACGAGCATGAGCGGCACGAGCTTCTCGGGAAACTGATACGGCCCGTAGTTGTTCGAGCAGTTCGTGAGCAGCGTCGGCAGCCCGTAGGTTTCGTGATACGCGCGCACCAGGTGGTCCGCCGCCGCCTTGCTGGCCGAATACGGCGAGTTCGGCGCGTAGGGCGTGCCTTCGGTGAAGGCGCCCTCGGGGCCGAGCGAGCCATACACTTCGTCGGTTGAGACGTGCAGGAACCGGAAGGCCTGCCGGGCGGCCTCACCCGCGTCGGCGAGCCAGGCGCGCGAGGCTTCGAGCAGCTCGAACGTGCCGGTGATGTTGGTGCGGACGAACTCGCCCGGGCCGTCGATCGAGCGGTCCACGTGGCTCTCGGCGGCGAAGTTCACGACCGCGTCGGGCCGGGCGGTGTCGAACACCGCGCGTACGTCCGCCCGCTCGGCGATGTCGCCCTGGACGAACCGCACGAGGTCGCCGTCGATGACCCCGTCGAGGCTTTCGAGGTGGCCGGCGTAGGTGAGCTTGTCGAACACGACGAGGCGCGCCACACCGAGCGCGTGGGCCCGTCGTACGAAGTTACTGCCGATGAATCCGGCGCCGCCGGTGACGATCCAGGTATGCACGGGACGGGCTAGAATTGTTGAGGCGTAGGCGCTTGGCGTAGGAAAGCGTTCAGAAACCCGCCGATTATGTCCCAGACCGCATGGGCGGTTCAAGGGACGCGTCTCTCACTCCGGGTGGGTCGTGCTCCTTCCATGATGCGTGTCGGCTACCTCGCGCTGCAGGCTCCGGGACTCAGTCCGTCGCAACGCTACCGGGTAGAAGCCTTCGCCGCGAAGCTGCGCGAGCGCGACATCACGATCAGCTACGAGTGGGTGCTCGACGCCACTGACCTCCGCGTGTTCTACGGGCGCGCGCCGCTGGCGCAGAAGGCCGCCGTGGCGGCGAGGGCCTTTGTGAGGCGCCTCGACAGCCTGGCGACGCGCCCCGCGCCCGACGTCTGGCTGGTGCAGCGCGAAGCCTTCTTCCTCGGCAATCACTGGGCGGAATGGCTGGCGGCGCGACGCGCGCCGGTGGTCTTCGACTTCGACGACGCCATCTGGATCCGCGCCGTATCGGCGGCGAACAGCCGCTATGCGTGGCTCAAGAACGTCGACAAGATTGCCCGCATCACAGCGCTGGCGGATACGGTGCTCGCGGGGAACCAGTACCTGGCCGACTGGGCCGCCGGCCACGCGGCGCGGGTGCAGGTCGTGCCCACGTGCGTGGATACCGACCACTTCCGGCCGCCGCCGGCGCGCGATGACGAGGGCCCCATCGTCATCGGGTGGAGTGGCAGTCCGTCGACGCTCGAGCATCTGCGGCCGCTGCTGCCGGTGCTCGACCGTGTCACG
>JBIKUN010000134.1:0-11638 GCA_044347565.1 Vicinamibacterales bacterium
GCGTTGATGACCAGTGACGAGGTGGGACGCCACTGACAGGACAGTCGTGATGCGGCGAGGCGAGGCCGCGCACGCGCATCTTGCGCGGCCGTTCGTCGGCCAGTCCGTGCGGTGCTACTTCTCCGCCACGCCGTACGACCGAATGTAGTCCACCTCCAGGCGGAACGGCCCGTCACGGCCGTCTGCTATGTACAGCCCAACGCCTCGGATCTTCGCGAGATCAATCGGCGGAGCGTTCACGGCCTGTCCGAAAACCGTGCTGCGAAGCGTGCTGAAGGGCACGCGCACGAGCGTCCACTCCGCTGACGTTGCAAACGGGGCGCGACGCGATACGGTGCGCCCGTACGTGCGCAGACCATCGTCGACTTCCACTTCGAACTGACGACCGCTGCCGCGAACGCGAAGCTCCATGCCGGCCTGGCCGGTGAGGTCGATGTCACGTCGGGCCCTGATGGACGTGAAGCCGCCGCCCTGCGTCACGAGCGTACCGGTAAAGCGAAGGGTGCCTTCTTCGATCGCCACAAAGCCTGCCGAGCGTCCGCCCATCACGCCATCGTTGACCACGTTCCAGTCCGACTCATCGGGCCGGTCGAATGAGAACAGCGTCATCGGCAATGGAACCTCGATCTCCGTGGGCGTGGGCCGTTTCGCAACGCCGAGCAGGAGCAGTAGGGTGGGAAGCAGCAATATCCGTCGCACTCGCGGCAGGCGGCGCGTGGACGTGCAAGGGCTCGTGGGTACAGCGTCGTTCATCGACGTTCGCGCAGGGGGCATGCACGGTGAACTCCGTCCGAGCCGACTCGGTTCCGCCCCGCGACTCCAGGTCCATCTTGGTGAATCCGTGTTCCGGAACGAAGGAATGCAGGTCGTCATTCAGACAATAGTGTCCCACCAGAAACCGGGCGTGTGCGGGCAATGCATCTACCTCGGCCGACAGGGGCGTACCGCCCACCGGGTGTCCCTCGGCGACTCGAGCATTCACCGCGACCTGCCGCGCGGTCCCGGACCAGAGGTTCACAGAGGTAGCCTGTACGAGCACCCAGCGTTCCGTTGCCTCCAGCCCTCGTTCATCCCGCCTGTCGTCCTGGCAGCCGGTCTGACGGGGCACAACTCCCGACGCGTTGGCCTCGCCTGGTCATGCGTCCGTTGCGCGTCTGTCACGCCGGCTCCGTACCCTCACTCAGCGTACGGTCCGGGTTCATGGCGACCGTCGGCAGACCGCGGTCGCCGCGGCAGGGAGTGCAGCGCAATGACGGTGTCCATTGGCCGTGTTTCATCGTTCATCCGGTTGTGCCGCCTGGCGGTGGGGTGGGGCCTCACCGCCGCCCTGGCGCTGACGGGGCTGTCGGCTCAGGTCGATACCCGCGTGCAACGCCACGACGACTTCAACCGCATCGTGACGACGTTTCACGGCGACACCACCTCACGACGGGCCTTCTCGTGGTACTCGCCGGTGGAAAGTACGCAGCCTCTCGTGCTGTTGAGCACCACGCCCACCCTGGCATCCACGGTCCGGGTCAACGCCACGACGCACACCAACGGCAGCGGCGAGCGCTTCTTCAGGGCCGTCGCCACCGGGCTTCGCCCCGGCACGACCTACTACTACCAGCTCGGATTCGCTGATCATCCGGCCCGCAGTGCGACCGGCTCATTCGTCACGAGTGACGGCACCAGTAGCTTCACCCTGATCGCACTCACCGATACACAATCCTCCACGCTGCCCGAGGCCCAGCAGTCTGCCGCGGTGCTCGCGCAGTCGTTGCGCGTGGTGCCGGCGGCGGCGTTCGTCCTCCACCACGGGGATGTGGTGGAGCACGGCGACCGGGAGCAGGAGTGGACCGACCTGCTGAGCGCGTCGCAGGACAGCCTGTTGACCACGACCCTCGCACCGGCCGCC
Source organism: Vicinamibacterales bacterium (assembly GCA_044347565.1). Classification (GTDB taxonomy): domain Bacteria; phylum Acidobacteriota; class Vicinamibacteria; order Vicinamibacterales; family UBA2999; genus CADEFD01. Next base: position 1,898 of record JBIKUN010000134.1, read on the forward strand.
GGCGAGCGCGACCAGGCGCCGAACGCGTTTGCCGATCACTTCGCCCTCGACGCGCCGAACGGCCAGAGTACGACGTCGGGGATCTACTACTCCTTCGACTACAACGCCGCCCACGTCATCGTCCTCAACACCAACGAGAGCCCGGCGCAGGGCATCTCGGCCAGCCAGCTCGCGTGGCTGGCGTCGGATGCGAAGGCGGCCAGGGCCCGCGGGGCCAAGTGGCTCATTCTGAGCATGCACAAGGGGCCCTACACGCCCGCGGACCACATGGATGACGCCGAGGTCGCCGCCATGCGCGGGGTGCTGGTTCCGCTCATCGATGCGCTCGACATCGACCTGGTGCTGCAGGGGCACGATCACATCCTCAGCCGCACCAGAGTGCTGGCCTCCGATCCGCGTGGCATCGCAGGTGCCCGTGTGGTCGAGACAGCGCGCTTCACCGAGATGGTCAACGGCAAGCGCATCGAGTACGCCGTCGACCCTCACGGGACGATCTACTTCCTGCCGAACACCGCCGGCGCGACGCACTACACGCAGAAGGCCGTCTCGTCGGCTGGCATCGACCTGGAAGCCTACTTCGGCCTCTTCGACCGGCTACCCGATGCCGCGGCGCCGCGACAGACCTTCGCGGCGATCCGGGTGACCGACGACCGGCTCACCGTCGAGCAGTACGACATCCGGGGCGGCAGCTCGCCGCGGCTGTTCGAGGGCTTCGGCATCGACCGCCGCCTCCCGCAGGTGGAGCGTCTCCTTGCCGCGTTGCCGGGCCCGGGCGAGGTGGCGCTCGGCGACGCCGGCACCGTGGCGGCCGCACGACGCGCCGTGCACGGACTGACCCCCGGCCAGCGCGGGGCGCTGCAACACCTGACCAGGCTCGAGGACGTGGAACGCCAGATGCGCCGGCTTCAGGGTCTGGTGTCCGACGATGGAGCCGTGCTGGCCTGGGCAGACCGCGGCGCCACGTCGCGTCAGGCCATCACCGTGCGCAACGACACCCGTGCTGGATTCAGCGACGTCCCGGTCCGGGTGACCCTGGCCGCTCCCGCCGGTGTGACCGCACGGCAGGTGTCGTTGTTCGCGCTCGACGGGGTGCCATTGCCGTTCGAGATCGAGACGTGGACGCCGGGACGGGTCTCGACGATCTGGGTGAAGGTCCCGGTGCTGCCCGCACGCGCGGCCACGGTGATCTGGGCCTATTACGGCGGTGACGCCCCCGGCAACGACCCCAGCGCCGTGTGGAGCAACGGCTACTCGCTCGTGGACCACATGAGCGTGGCGACACCGGCAGGTGGTCAGCGTCCCGACTCGACCGGCCGGGCGCTGGGACGCCTGCGGGGGCAGGCCCTGGCCCCCGTGACCGTGGCAGGCGGGGTGGCCGAGACCCGCTTCGACGGCGCGCGGATCGAGTTCCCGGGCAACATCGGCGGTGACTACGACACGATCACCGTCAGCGGGCTCTACCGGCGGAGCGCGGCTGACGCCGCGCGCTCTGCCGGCACCGCGCCGGTGATTGCCAAGGAGAGCGCGACCGGCGACGGGCCGATGGCGTTCGTTCAGGCCACGGGTGCCGGCGACACCCTGGCGGTCGCCCTGGCGGGCAACAGCTTCCAGTTCCCGAACATCGAAGACCGGCGCCAGCTTCCGCTCGTCGCCGACGGCCGGACACACCTCGTCACGCAGACCTACGACGGCATGACCTACTCGGTGTTCATCGATGGCCGCGAAGTCTACAGCACGATGATCGAATACCGCACCACGTTCTCGGATCCGAACGTGCTCACGACCATCGGCGACCGCTACACGAGCAACGGCGCACCCAGCTCGCCCTTCCACGGCCACATCGACGAAGTACACATCACCGGCACGGCCTTCACTCCCGAATACGAGGCCTTCCGGTATGCGAACTTCTTCGGCGACGCGGTGACGCCGGGCCAGCGGGTGGAGCGTTCGGCCGAGCGCGTGTCGCTCACGATCGGCACGCCCCGCCAGGGTGCGGCGATCGAGGCGGGCCTGGTCGAGGTGACTGGCAGTGTCAACAGGCGCTCGGTACTGGCTGCCCGCGTCGGCCAGCGGCAGGTGTTCCAGCAGCAGGTCGATGCCGGTCTCTTCGCCGTGAAGGTGCCGGTCCATCCGGCCGGTGCCCCGCACGTCGTCTTCCACGCCGTCGCCGTCGACGACGCCGGAAACGCTGCCGTGCCCGTGTCGGTGCCCCTCGCGGTGAGCGACACGAAAGCTCCCGCCGCACCGCTGATGAGCCATGCGTCGGCTCGGCCTGCCTCGACCGGCATGACCCTGAGCGTCACCCCCCGCACCGACGATCTCGAGCCCCTGGACGTCCGCTTCTACGCCAACGCGCGCATCGAACTCTCGTCGGCAAATGTCGACGTGCGCGTCGGCACCTCCACGGGCCGCCTCCCCGACGGCGTGACCCCGGCCAGCGGCCGGCCTGCGGACGAGCTCTGGCCGACAACCGTCGGTGACAACGCCAACCCCTTCCAGATCTACGCCATCTCACTGACGCCGGGGCAGGCCGCCCTGGACCAGTTCCACCTGACGTGGCGCGGCACCGCGGACACGCGCCGTGTCTCGGCGTGGGTGTGGGACCACCAGTCGGAGACGTGGCGGCTGAAGGCCTCCGGCTTCAGCGCCAGCGGCGAGGCCGTGTCGCTGGACGTGACGGCCCTGGCCTCGGAACACGCGGTTCGCGACGGTACACTGCGCGTCCTCGTCTGGCGCGGGCTGACCTCGTTGCCGTGGGGCGCCGAACGCGACTATTCCCGGCTCCCCGAGTCCGGGGATTACGAGTGGAGCTTCGACCACGTCGGCGACACGCAGCTGTACTCCCAGGCGACGCCGGCCCGCTTCGTCGAGCAGATGGAATACGTGGCCTCGGCAGCCGGCACGCGGAAGACCGCCCTCATGGTGCAGGTCGGTGACCTGGTCAACCGGGAGTACTACAGCCAGGAATACCAGTGGGCGGGCGCCGAGCAGGCCATGCGTGTCATCGAAAAGGCGCGCCTGCCGTACCTCATCGCCTGGGGGAATCACGACTACTCCGACCTGCGCAACGGCCGCGTGATGCTGCCGAGGCACTTCCCGATGCACCGGCTGGAATCGAGCCTGGCGGGAAGTCCGTGGCATTTCGGCGGCAGCCATGACATCGCGAACTACTACTACACGGGCGAGATCTCCGGCGCCAGGCTGCTCGTGCTCACGCTCGGCTACTTCTCGGTGGACAACCCCGGAGACGCCGCGATTGAGTGGGCGCAGCGGGTCATCCGGACTCACCCCGATCATGCGGTCATCTTCGCGACGCACAACGCGGTGGGCGCGGGCACCAACACCTGGTCGAATCCGGTGGTGGTCTCGCAGCTGGTCGAGCCCCACGACAACGTCAGGCTGGTACTGGGCGGACACATCGCCGGCACCGGCATCGCCAGTCACGTGAACGCCAGCGGCCGGCGCGCCTACGGCGTCCTCACCGACTACCAGAGCCGGGTCTACGGTGGCCAGCAGTTCCTGAAGCACGTCAGTGTGGACGCGGAGAACGGGTTTCTCTACTTCAACACCTACTCGCCGATGCTCGACCGCACCGAGTCCGACGGCCGGTGGCACCAGGCGGTGGACCAGGCGAGCGTCCCGGGGTTCCACGGGGCCGACTCCGAGAACTACGTGCTCGAACTCGACCTGGGTGGCCGCACGACCCGCACCCTGGCGACGGCCGCACTCACGCTGTCTGCCGGGAGCGCCCGCCAGGTTGGCGAGACACAAGGCGTGACGGGAGCGGAGACGGCCCGCGTCATCTATGACCCGCCGGCCCGCGCTGCACCGTACGAGTGGTACGCCGAGCTGACTGACGCCTCGGGCCACGTGACCCGAAGCGACACCCGCATGATCACCCGCGACCGTTAGCGCGAGCAGTCGAGACCTCCAGGCGGCAAGGTCCGATAACGCACGGTCCGTTGACTCCAGCCCCCGTTCATCCCGCCTATCGTCCCTGAAGATGCTGCAGGCGGAACTCGCGCGCGTGAGGGGCTGTTGCGGCACACCGGTGCAATAATCCGGCCGCTCGATATGTCGCGTGATGATTCGTGCGCCTCGCTATACTCGACCCTGCGTGTTGTCGATCCTGCCGGCCGGCGGCGCCAGCGTCTCGGGCCGCCGCCGTCGCGGTGTCGTGGCCATGGCCGTACTTCTGGCGGTTGTGGCGGCGGTGTCGCCGCGGGCGCTCCAGCGTGACACTCGCGGCGTCTGGATGGGCGTGCTCGACGAGCACCCCGCAATCGCGTGGGCCACGCGCCCCACGACCGACGCGGTGGCCGCGCTCAATCAGCGGCTCGAGCGCGGCGAGGCGACGCTGACCTTCGAGCCCGGCAGCGGCTACCTGCGGTCGGTGCTCGCCGCCCTCGACGTGCCCGCCGCCTCGCAGATGCTCGTGCTCTCACGCACGGGTGTGCAGCGCCTCGTGACGAGCCCGGCCAATCCGCGGGCGCTCTTCTACAACGAGCAGGTGTCGGTGGGGTTCATCCGCCGCTCGCCGTTCCTCGAGCTCATCGCGCACGATCCGGAGCAGGGCGCCGTGTTCTACACCCTGGACCAGCGGCCGGCGGAACGCCCGGCGTTCTCGCGGCAGGGCGGCTGCGTGACCTGTCATGTCGCCTCGGCCACGCTCGAAGTGCCAGGGCTCATGACGCGCAGCCTGTCGGCCGGCACCGACGGCACGCTTAAGCTGCGGCTCGGCAGCCACGACCTCATCGACCACCGCACGCCGTTCGAGCGCCGCTGGGGCGGCTGGTTCGTGACCGGCCGTCACGGCACGTCGAGCCACCAGGGCAACACGGTGGTGGATGCGAACGACGCCCGCCGCTCCCTCGTGCCCGCCGGCGCGCTGAATGCGGCGTCACTTGACGGCGCGGTGGACCTTGCCGGCTATCCGGCGGCAACGAGTGACGTCGCCGCGCTCGCCGTCTTCGACCATCAGACGCGGGCCCTCAACCTCATCACGCGTCTCGGCTGGGAAGTGCGCGTAGCCGCCCACGAAGGCCGCGTGCCGCTCGAGACGCCGGCCGTCAACGCTACGCTCGGTGACCTCGTGGATTACCTGCTCTTCGTCGGGGAAGCCCCGATGCCGGGCGGACTGCGCGGGTCGTCAGGATTCGCCGAGTGGTTCTCGGCCCGTGGGCCGAAGGACGCGCAGGGCCGCACGCTGCACGCGCTGGAGCTGACGACGCGCCTGATGCGGTATCCGCTCAGCTACACGATCGACAGCGCTGCGTTCGATGCGCTGCCCGACGACATTCGCGCCGAGGTGTATCGCGGCCTGGCGCGGGTGCTCGTGGCCGGCGACGCGGCGCCGAAGTACGCGCATCTCACGCCGGCGGACCGCCGCGCCGTCGTCGAGATCCTGCGCGAGACGCGCCCGGACGCGCGGGCGCACCTCGCCGCGCCCCGGTAGCTCGGGAAGTATCTCCGCGGCCCCCGGAAGGATTCACACCGCACGGCCGCTGGCCCCCGCCGTGGCTCGCGCCATGGCCATTCCCCGAGGGATCCGAGCGCTCTTCACTGGCGCGATTCCTGCTGTTCCAGATCAGTGATGCGCGAGGTCCCGCATCGATGGGAGGGACATCATGACTGCGATAACGCGTCTCGTGAACATCAGCGTGCTTGCTGCCGCTCTTGCCGTGTTCGTGCCGGCGATCGCTCTGGCGCAGGTGCAGGAGCGCGAAGGGTTCTGGTTCGGGTTCGGTCTCGGCGTGGGCTCCGCGCATGCCTCATGTGATGACTGCGGCGATGATGACGACGACCGGGAGACGGGCGGCGCCGGCTCGCTGCGGGCCGGCTGGACGCTGAACTCCCGTGTGCTGCTCGGCATCGAAGGCAGCGCGTGGACGAAGACCGAGGACGAGGACGGCACCGACATCACGTTCAACATGTACAACGTGTCGGGCACCGTCACGCTCTATCCGTCCGAAACCGCCGGGTTCTTCGTGAAGGGTGGCGCCGGCCTCGCGTTCGTCAACTCGCAGTACAAGGACGGGAACACGACCATCGACAGCGACATGGGCAACGGGCTCGGTCTGCTGGCCGGAGTCGGCTACGACTTCCGCCTCGGCCGCCGCGTGCGGCTGACGCCGGCGCTCGATGCCTACTACGGCAACATCGGCGATGTGAAGTTCGGCGACGACACGCTGGCGACGGGCTGGAAGCAGAACGTCGTGGCGCTGACCATTGGCCTCACCTTCCCCTGAGTACGCGCTGAGGGCGTGCATTCAGTCATCGTCGGGATCGAACACGAAGGTGACGGTGACCCGGTCGCCGTCACCTTTCCCCGCCCGGTACCTCTTCGGCACGGCGAGCAGTGAGCGGCTCGACGTCGTGTCGCGCCAGAGGCTCGTCTCCCATGTCACGCCGTCCACGGTGGCCCTGACGGGCGTGCGCCCCCACGGACGTGTCGCCGGCGGCGCAACCGCCGCCGGGATGACCGCGACGTGCCAGGCGCCCTTGCCGCTGCAGCGGAAGAGCGTCGTCTCGAACGGACCGTGGGTCCGCATCCCACAGCGTGCACGCCTGGGCATATCTCAAGGATACTGACGGGCGTGCAGGAGTCGATGTTGCGGGTGGGAGTGATGGGGGCCGGCGCCGTCGGCACGTTCTTCGGCGCGATGCTGGCGCGCGGTGGCGTGCCGGTGACCCTCGTGGGCCGTGAACGCCACGTGCGCGCCATCGAAGCCGCCGGGCTCGAGGTGGCGAGCGGCGGACGTGTGGACCACGTGCGCATGGCGGCGTCGACCGACCTCAGAGCACTCGCGTCGATGGACGTCGTGCTCGTGGCCGTGAAATCGGTGGATACGGAGGCCGTCGCGCAGGAACTCGCGCGTGTGCTGCCGCCCGCCACGCTCGTCGTGAGCCTGCAGAACGGCGTGGACAACGCCTGGCGGATGAGCGCGCACCTGCCGAATCCGGTCGTGCCGGCCGCGGTCTACGTGTCGGCTGAGATGCCGGGCGATGGCCGCCTGCGCCACAACGGCGGCGGTTCGATCGTGGCCGGGCGTCCGCTCATGGGAGGCGTGGCCCGTGAGGACGCCGGCGCCGTGCTCGAGGCGCTCGTCGCCCGGTTCGTGGCGGCCGGCGTGCCGTGCCGCGTGTCGGAGGACATCCGCGTGGACCTCTGGACCAAGCTCACGGCCAACTGCGCCTACAACGCCATCTCGGCGCTCTCACAGCTCCGCTACCGGCACATCGCCGCAAACGATGGCACGCGCGACGTGATGCGCATGGTCACCGAAGAGAACGCGGCGGTGGCTGCGGCCGAGGGCGTGCCGGTGACGCTCGAGGCGTTGGCCCTCGCCGTGCGCAGGATCGTCGACGCGATGCCCGAGGCGCTGTCGTCCACCGCGCAGGACCTGGCGCTCGGCCGTCCCACCGAAATCGACTCGCTGAACGGCTTCGTCGTGCGGCGCGGCCAGGCACTCGGCGTGCCGACGCCCGTGAACCGCACGCTCCAGGCGCTCGTGGGCCTGGTCGAGCAGTCGCAGCGCGCGCCGGCGTAGCACCGGCGGGGCGCGGTCAGGGACGGTAGAGCGATGAGTGATCAGGTGGTAGTGATTACCGGCGCAAGCAGCGGTATTGGCGCGGCCGTGGCCGACCGGCTGTCGCGTGATGGCATGGCGATGGGGCTCGTGGCGCGGCGCGCCGACGCGCTGGCGGACGTCGCGGCACGCTGTGGTACCGAGGCGCTCGCGATCGTGGCCGACATGACCGTACGCATCGATGCGGAACGTGCCGTCGCCGAGGCCCTCGCGCGCTTCGGGCACATCGACGTGTGGATCAACAACGTGGGCCGCGGCATCACGCGGCCGGCCACCGCGCTCACCGATGACGACATCGACGAGATGATGCGCGTCAACGTGAAGTCGGCGCTCTACGGCATGCAGGCCGTGTTGCCGCACTTCACGGCGTGCGGACGCGGGCACCTCATCAACGTGTCGTCGGTGCTCGGCCGCATGCCGATGGCGCAGTTTCGTTCGGCCTACAACGGCGCGAAACACTTCCTGAACGCGCTCACCGCCAACGTGCGCGAGGACCTGGCGGCGTCACATCCGGGCATCGCGGTGTCGCTCGTCTCGCCCGGCGTCGTGCGGACGGAGTTCGGACTGAACGCCGTGCACGGAGGCCCGGACTCACGCAGCCTGCCGAACTCGCAGAGCGCGGAGGACGTGGCGGCGGTCATCGCCGGCGTCATCGCGTCGCGCGCGCCCGACGTCTACACGCGCGTCGGCGTGAAGCAGATGGTGCTCGGCTATCTGGACCAGCTCACGGCCGACCCGCAGGCGTGAGCCGGCGCGGACGGCAGCCGTCCACGCGACGCGACTAGCTGCCGCCGGCCTTGCGCGGGGTGGTCGAGCGCGGCACGAAGCCGCGTGACGTGGCGTTGCGCCAGGGCTGCGCGGTCTGATGTTTCGGCGCGCGCGGTGGCGCGGCGGCCTCGACACCCTCCACGCCTTCCACCGGTGCCGCGGTGGCGGCGGCGACCTCGGCCGCCACCTTGCGTGCGGCCGCGGCGAGCGACTCGTCCTTCGCGAGGCAGCACTGCTTGTACTTGCGGCCGGAGCCGCAGGGGCAGGGCTCATTACGCCCCGGGCGAGCACTTGTCGGAGCGTTCATTCAGCCAGTGTACTGCCTGCGTGGTGCGCGTGCCGGTGGAACGGCGGTGTGCGGCGCGTGGCGGCGTCAGTAGGCGACGAGGGCGTCCTCGAAGAGCCGGGCGAGATCATCGGGGCCGGCAGGCCGCGGCGAGAGCTTCGTCACGCGGTGCTGGGGCAGTGTGCCGTCGACGAGCGCCGGAATGTCGCTCGTCGAGTAGCCTACGGCCCGGAGGCCGTTCGGCACCTTCAGCCGATCCATGAACCAGGTGATGCGGTCGGCGAGCACGCGTCCGGCATCCGCTGCGCGGACGTTCGCGATGTCCACGCCCAGGGCCTCGGCCGCCTGCAGGTGCCGCGCCGGGCTCGCGGACGCCGTGAAGCGGAACACCGCCGGCGCGTTGAGGATGACCGACATCCCATGCGGCACGATGGCGTGATCAGCGGCATACCCGGGGGCGTGGTAGTCGCGAACGTGGCCCGACACGGGATACGACATGCCGTGCGGCAGATGTACGCCGGCGTTGCCGAAGCCCACGCCCGCATACGACGCGGCGAGGATCATCTCGGCGCGCGCCTCGTCGTTGCCGGGGTCGTCCACGGCGCGCACGAGTGACCGCGCCACCATGCGCAGCGCCTGCAGCGCCCATACGTCGCTGATCGGATTCGAGCCCTGATACGCGGGACGCACGGCCGGCCGGTCCGGGCGCGGCCGGGCCGTGTACGGCACGGCGGTGAACGATTCGATCGCGTGGCTCAGGATGTCGAGTCCGCTCGACGCGGCCACGGTGGCTGGCATGGTGCGCGTGTTGTCGGGATCGAGCAGGCCCAGCGTGGGCTTCAGGCGGCGGCTCGCGATGCCGGTCTTCGCGTGCATGCCGGTGAGATCGAAGATGCTGACGCCGGTGGTCTCACTGCCCGTGCCCGCGGTGGTGGGGATGGCGATGAGCGGCTTGAGCGGTCCGGGCACCGGCAGCGCCTTGCCGATCGGCGCATTCACATAGTCGAGGAAGTCGGCCGGTGGATAGGTGGTGTAGAGATTCACTGCCTTCGCCGTGTCGATGACCGAGCCACCGCCCACGGCGACGATGCCGTCGAT
>JBIKUN010000135.1:0-11606 GCA_044347565.1 Vicinamibacterales bacterium
GGCCGTCGCGCTGCGCTGGCGGGCGTTGGAGCCGGCGCTCGGCCTGCCCGAGTCCACCGTGACGGCCGGCATGTTCACCGTGTCATTGAACGCATCGCCGCCGGATCTGCAGATGGACTATCTCGATCCGCGCGCCGCCGGCGGGCCGCTGCTCGGCATCGACGTGATTCTCGTGCAGCCGACCTCGCGCGGGGATGTTCGTCTCGCCTCCGCCGACCCGCAGGCCGCGCCCGTGGTGCGGCTGAACGCCCTCGCCACCGAGGCCGACGTCACCGCGCTCGTACAGGGGGTGCGCCTCGCGCGGTTCATCGCGGGAAGTCCGCAGCTCGACCGCCTGCGCGGCGACGAAACCGCAGACACCGCCGCGGCCGTGCCGCTGGCCGCCCTGCAGGCGCTCGTGAAGGCGAACGCGCGGGCGCGGGCGCATACCGCCGGCACGTGCGCGATGGGGCGCGCGAGTGATGCCGCAGCGGTGGTGGATGCGACGCTCGCCGTGCACGGCGTGCAGGGCCTGCGCGTGGCGGGCGCCGCCGTGATGCCGGTGGTGGTGAATGCGCCGCCGGCCGCGGCGTCGCTCATGATTGGCGACCGCGCCGCCGACTTCCTGCTCGCCGGCCCGACCGCGCGCCCTTGACCAGTCGCGCGTCGGGCGAGAGGATCGCGGAATGCGCAGCGCAAGGGCCACGCTCGATTCGCCCGTGACGGCTCGCACCGGCAGCGCGCTGTCGCCGTGGCCGGCAGCCGTCGCGCTCGTCATCGCGGGCACCGCGTGGATGCTGCATTCCACGTTCGGCTGGCGCATGGGCGCGCTCTTCGGTGTGGGCACGGCCGCCGGCCTCGTGCTCTACCACGCGGCCTTCGGCTTCACATCGGCGTGGCGCGTCCTTATCGCCGATGGACGCGGCGAGGGCGTGCGGGCGCAGATGCTGCTGCTCGCGCTCACCTGCGCGATCTTCTTCCCGCTGCTCGCGCAGGGCGAAGCGTTCGGCGTGCCGCTCACGGGACTCGTGCAGCCGCCCGGCGTGCCGGTGGTCGTCGGTGCCTTCATCTTCGGCATCGGCATGCAGCTCGGTGGCGGCTGCGCCTCGGGCACCCTCTTCAGCGTGGGCGGCGGCAGCCCGCGGATGCTCGTCACCCTCGCCGCGTTCATCGCCGGGTCGCTCGTGGCCACCGCGCACAGCGACTTCTGGACCGCGCAGCCGAGCTTCGCCGCCACGTCGCTCGTCACGCGCTACGGGCCGGTCGGCGCGCTCGCGATGAGCCTCGTCGTCTTCGGCGCGATCTCCATCGCCACCGTGGTGGTCGAGCGGCGCCGCTTCGGCGCGCTCGTCGAGACGCCGCTCGCGGCGCGCGCCCCGCGCTGGCTGCGCGGGCCGTGGCCGCTGGCCGCCGGCGCCATCGGTCTCGCGCTCGTGAACCTCGCCACGCTGCTGCTCGCCGGCCGGCCGTGGGGCATCACGTCCGCGTTCGCGCTCTGGGGCGCGAAGATCGCGCGCGCCATCGGCGTGCCGGTGGAGACGTGGCCGTACTGGTCCTCGCCGGCGCAGCGCGCCGCGCTCGACGGCAGCGTGTTCGGCGATGTCACCTCGGTGATGGACGGCGGCATCGTGCTCGGGGCGCTGCTGGCGGCGCTCCTCGCCCGGCGCTTCAGTCCGGTCTGGTCGATTCCCGCGCGCTCGCTGGCGGCGGCAGTGGCCGGCGGCCTGCTGCTCGGCTACGGCGCGCGCATCGCGTATGGCTGCAATATCGGCGCCTACTTCAGCGGCATCGCATCGGGCAGCCTGCACGGCTGGCTGTGGCTGCCGTGCGGCTTTGCCGGCAACGTGGTCGGCACGTACCTGCGGCCCGCCTTCGGCCTGAGCGTCGAGCGGACGACGCTGCCGCGCTGCTGAACCGGCGGCCGCCGCACTACGTTACGTCGAATCACATAATCATTACGTATAATGACGTAATGGCTGCCGCCAACCCGTTCGTCTACGGCGAGATCGTCACCTCGGCGGCGTTCGCCGACCGCGAGCAGGAGCGCGACCGTCTGCGCCGTGACCTCGCCTCGGGCCAGAAGGTGTTCCTCATCTCGCCGCGCCGCTACGGCAAGAGCTCACTCGTGCGCGACGTGCTGCGCGGCCTGGCCCGCGAGAACGTGCTCACGGTGGAAGTCACCGTGGCGGCCTCGAGTTCGTATGTGGGCTTCCTCGAGTCGTACGCGCGGGCGCTCGTGGCCGCCGACACGCCGATGAGCCGGCTGCGCCGCTGGACGTCCGAGCTGCTGACGGGCGTGCGTCCCGAGGTGCGCTTCGACACCGCGCCCACCGGCGAGTCCGGCTTCAGCCTGGCCTTCCCCGCCGTGCGCACCGCCCGCGACACCGCGCGCCTCGCCGCCGAAGTGTTCGCGCTGCCGGCGCGGATCGCCGCGGAGCGCAAGCAGAAGCTGGCGATCGCGCTCGACGAGTTCCAGGCGCTCACCGCCTTCGACGGCGACACCGCCGAGCAGGCGCTGAGGGCCGCCGTGCAGGACCAGCGCGCCGTCGGCTACGTGTTCGCCGGCTCCGAGCCCTCGCTGATGGAACGCATGATCAGCCCGAAACGGCCCTTCTACAAGGCGGGGCCGGTCGTGCGCCTGCAGAAGATCGATCCGGACGTCTTCGGCGACTGGCTCGAGGCGCGCTTCAAGGCGAGCGGCATCAAGGCGGAAGCCGGCCTCGGCGCCGCGATCGTCGACCTGGCCGGGAATGTGCCCTACGACGTGCAGCGTCTGGCGCACGAGGCGTGGGACGACCTGCACGAAGCCGGCCGGCGCACGGCAACGCTCGACGACCTGCACGCGACACTCACGCGTCTGCTCGGTGAGCAGCACACGGTGTTCGAGGAATCGTGGCAGCGGCTCACGCTGGCGCAGCGGGCGGCGCTGCGCGCCATCGTGCTCGAAGACGGCCGCGAGATGCTCTCGGCCGACGTGCGCACGCGGCATCGCCTGTCAGGGGCGTCGAGCGTGCAGGCGGCGCTCACCGCGCTCGTGAAGCAGGACGTCGTGATGAAGGACGGGGGCAGCTACGTCGTGACCGACTCGCTCTACCGCGAGTGGGTCGCGCGGAAGACCTTCTGACCGGGGACCGGGGCTCGGGGCTGCTACTTCAGCTCGATCGCGATGACGCGGGGCGAGCCACTGACGCCCTGCTCGGTCTGCACGGTGCCGCGATTGATGTAGCGCGCCTGCTTCGGCGCGAGCGTGCGCGTCTCGGCCTTGCCGTCCGGGCCCGTCACCTTCACGGTGCCGCCCGTGACCACAACTTCGACGACGTCGTTACGGTAGACCCGCTTCACGGCCGGGCCGTTCGCCGTCCACGTGTAGTCCCACAGGCGCACGCGCGGGTTCTCGAGCACGTTCTTCGCGCCCTCGCGCGGGTAGGCCGCCGGCTCCGGGTCGTCGATGTACATCATGTCGGTGGCCGCTTCCTTGAGGTCCACCATGATGGCCAGGCGCTCCGGCGCGCCGGGCGTCACCGCTTCCTCGCGGTGCGTGATGCCCTTCGGCTGGAAGTAGGGCCGCGGCACCGGGAACTCCGCCCCCTTGTTCTCGGTGCCATCGAGCGCGGTCACCGTGATCGGACCATAGCGCAGATACACACCGGCCATGTCGTAGAGATGGCGGTGCACGGGCTGCTTGTCGCCGTGCCGCCAGTTGACTTCCCACACCGTGGCGCGCACGTTGTCGAGGATCTGCGTGACCCCCGCGCGCGGGAATGCGTGCGGATACTGGCCACCGGCCTGCGCGGCCAGCCGCTCACCCGCGGGCGTCCAGGAGAACAGTAGCCCGCACGCCGCTACGAGTGTCGCGATGCTGCGCATAGAACCTCGAATCCGAGACGTCTGGTCGCGCCTTGAGAGGAATCTGACCCGATATGCCGCGTGGCTATTTCCTGGTCGCGGAGAACGCGCCGCCGGGGCCGGTGCCCTTCATCGACGTGCCGTCCACGCGGCCCGTGTAGCGCTGGCCGCCAGCGGTGAAGGCGATCTCGGCGCCGTTCATCTTCGCGTCGGTGATGGCCGCGCCGCCGAGCGTGCCTTCGAGCATCTGGAACTTCTGCGTGAGGGTCAGCGTGTTCGAGCCGAGCTGCCACGTGCCCTCGACCTTCGCCGGCACGATCCACAGGAGCGCCGTGCACCAGCTCACGCAGTCGCCGCTCACCGTTTCGGTCTGGTCGGCCTGCCAGTCTTCCATCGTGAAGGTGTTGGCGACAATGCGCGTGCCGGGCGCCATCGCCAGGATCTTGTCGCGCAGCTTCATGTTGATCGACGGCAGCAGGAACAGCGTGACCACGTTGGCCTTCGAGAAGTCGGTCTCGAAGAGGTCGGCCTGCACGAAGCTGGCGCGGTCGGCCGACACCTTGGCGGCGGCAGCGTTGCGCTTCGACAGCTCCACCATGTCGGGGTTGTATTCGATGCCGAACGACCGCGCGCCCCGCTTCGCCGCGGTGATCACGGTACGGCCATCGCCCGAACCCAGGTCGTAGTGCAGATCCTGCGGGCCGATCTTCGCCATGTCGAGCATCTTCTCGACGAGCGGCTGCGGCGTGGGCACCCAGACGACGTCCTTGCCGGCCTGGCCCACGGAGGGTTCGAACGGCTTGGCCTGCGTGGCGGTCTGCGCGACGACGGGTGCAGCGGACAGGGCGGCGACAACCAGGGCGGACAGCATGTGACGGGCGATGGCAAAGGTCATGACGGGAAATGATACGACGGGATCGCGGCCGCGAAGGCGGCTTGATTCCTGCCCCGGTTCCCGACAGGATCGGCGGGTCTGCCCGCGGCCGCGGGGCCCGGTGGACGGAAAGCGAGCACCCCATGGCAGCGACCCACGTGAAAGTCGGACGCAACGACCCCTGCGCCTGCGGCAGCGGCAGGAAGTTCAAGAACTGCTGCGAGGGCAAGAGCCCGGCCGCGCGCTCGAGTAACGTGCTGCTCGTCGTGGTGGCGGCGGCCATCATCGGCGGGATTGCCGCCGGCGTCCTGTCGTTCCGCGAGTCGGCCTCGGCGGGACCGGCGCCCGGCAAGGTGTGGTCGCCGGAACACGGCCACTTCCACTAACGAACCGGGGCTCGGGATTCGGGGCTCGGGGCAGGCACAGGATTCTCAATGACGACGCGACTCGCCCGTACGCTTTCACTCGCGCTGGTACTGCACGCGGCCGGGGCCTCGGCCCAGACGCTGGACCTCGACGCCGCCACCATCCAGCAGCTTGCGGCGGCGATGGACGCCGGCACGGTGACGAGTGAGAAGCTCGTGCAGTTGAGCCTGGCCCGCATCGACGCCTACGACGAGAAGGGCCCGCTGCTGAACGCCGTGCTGACGCGCAACCCGAAGGCGCTCGAGCAGGCGCGCGCGCTCGATGCCGAGCGCAAGGCGAAGGGGAAGCGGTCGCTGCTGCACGGCATTCCGGTCGTGCTCAAGGACAACTTCGACACCTTCGACCTGCCCACGACCGGCGGGTCGATCCTGCTCGAAGGGTCGGTACCGCCGGACGACGCCTTTGTCGTGAAGAAGCTGCGTGATGCCGGCGTCATCATCCTCGCCAAGGTGAACCTGTCGGAGTTCGCCTCGGGCGGCGCCTTCAGCTCGCTCGGCGGGCAGACGCGCAACCCGCATGACCCGCTGCGCACGCCGTCGGGGTCTTCCGGCGGCACGGGCGCGTCGATCGCCGCCGCCTACGCTACGCTCGGCCTCGGCACCGACACCGGCGGCTCGGTGCGTGGGCCCTCCACGTCGAACGGCATCGTCGGCCTCAAGCCCACGCTCGGACTGCTGAGCCGCGACGGCATCATTCCGCTGGCGCTCAGCTTCGACACCGGCGGCCCGATGGCGCGCAGCGTGAGCGACATCGCCGTGGCGCTCGGCGTGATGACGGGCGTGGACCCGGCCGACGCGGCCACGAAGAAGAGCGAAGGGCAGTTCGAGACCGACTACACGAAGTACCTGAACGCCGGCGCGCTCAAAGGCGCGCGGATCGGTGTGGCGCGCGACTTCCTCGGCCAGGACCAGGAAGTGGACTGGGTCATCGAAGCCTCGCTCGCCGCCATGCGTGCCGCGGGCGCCACCATCGTGGACGTGCGCTTCCCGAAGTGGCTGCTCGACGCGAAGGGCGAGTTCTACACGGCCGTCCGCTATCCGGAGTTTCCCGTCCAGATTCAGCAGTACCTCGCCACGCTCAAGCCCGGCTTCCCGAAGACGCTGGCCGAGATGAGCGAGCGATCGGACAAACTCGTCTCGACGCGTCCCGATGGCGCCGGACCGAACGCGCCGCGCTGGAACCTCTTCAAGCGCGAACTCGCGAGCGGCACGATGAGCGATCCGCGCTACACCTCGGTGCACGACTTCGGGCTGCCGCTCGTGCAGGCGATCCTCGACGGCGCGTTCACGGCGAACACGCTCGACGCCATCGTCTATCCCACGTCGTCGCGGCGGCCGGAGTTCATCAACGCGCCGCCCGACGTGCCCGGCGGCGGCGCCGCCAGCGGATCGAATCTCGCGAATCTCTCGGGCTTCCCGGATCTCATCGTGCCGGCCGGCTTCACGACTGATCGCCTGCCCGTCGGGATCTCGTTCGTGGGCCGCGCGTTCACGGAAGGGAAGCTCCTGGGCCTCGGCTACGCCTTCGAGCAGGCCACCAAGGCGCGGCGGCTGCCCGCGCACACGCCGGCGCTTCCGGGGGAGAAGCTCCCGGTGAAGTAGGCGCGGCCAGACGCGCCTGCGTCACAGCAGACGCAGGCCGGGGATGTCGTCGAAGTCCTTGCGGTTCAGCGTCCACAACGTCGCCTGCTGCACCATCGCGCACGCCGCAATCGCCAGGTCCAGATCGCGGCTGCGAGGACGCCGCAGCGACTGATACAGGCGTGCGGCGAGCGCGGCTTCGTCGACACCGAACGGGCACACCTGCTCCGCCGGCATGAGACCGTTCTGCACGTCGAGTTCAGCAGCCGTGCGCGGGCCGCGCAACCATTCGTAGAGGGCGACCGTGGAGACGGTCAGTCGGTGCCCGTCCGCCAGCAGGCCGGCCAGCCGCCCGAATTCCGGCCGCGAGCCAGCCAACGCGCCGACAAGCGCCGACGTGTCGAGGTGGACGATCACCGCGGGTTCCGCTTCAGACTGGAGGCCCGCCGCGACCGGCGAATCTCCGCAATCTCCCGGTCCACGTCGGCCTGCGTGCCAGTGACGGGCGTCTGCCGAAAGCGCTCCAGCACCGCGAGCATCCGCGCCTTCTCATCCGGCGAGAGCATGTCGCTCTTCGCGGCGTAGTCGGCGACGGCCTCGCGCACCACCCAGCTCTGCGGCTTCTTGTGTCTGGCGGCGGCCCGTTTGAGCTTGGCGACGGTGTCTTCGTCGAGCGTGAAGGTCATCTTCACCATACCGCCATACTACCAGACAGACATATCTCGGTATCGACCCCGGCGTGGACTGCGAACTGCGATCTACGCGGGCGCCATGGCTTTGGCCACCGCCAATGCCACGACCTCGGCGGCCGGCAGTTCCGATGCGAGCACGCACACGAGGTCGCCTTCCTGCCAGAACACGACAGTCACGCTGCCGCGCGTGTAGATCTGGAAGTGGAAGCCCTTGTCGTCGCGGACGCTCTCGGGGGGAGGACGGCCGGCCAGCCGGCGTGCGCCGTTCGTGATGGTACTGGTTGATGAAGACGCTGTATGTGATCTTCAACAGCCACGCTCGGGCATTGGTTCCCGGCGTGAAGGTATCGAAGGCACGAAATGCCCGCAGCATCGTGTACTGCGCGAAGCCTCGGGCGCGATCGGGGTCGCGCGTGTTCCTGCTCACGGCCCGCCGCTTCAGGCCGGCCGTTGAGGAGGGCAACTCATGAAGACTGTCATCAGCGCCACTCTCGTGGCGTTCCTGGGATTCGTGTCGCCCGCTGCCGCGCAGCCGGCCTCGAGAGTGGCGCCGCCGGCGCCCCGCTACACGCTGTCAGTGGCGGTCGCGCTACTTCCGCATCTTCGCGCCGGTGAGCTGCGCGACGCCCGACAGCGTCGTCTGCGCGGCGTTCAGCCCGAGCATGAAGTCCTTGTCGGAGAACGTGGCGTAGACGTCGGTGGGCTGGTGCCAGTGCGGATCCCAGCCACTGCCGATGTGTACGCCGCGTTCGTTCTCGCGCAGACTCACTGATGCCACGTCGTTCATGAACGGCGTCGAGTCGGTGTTCGTCATGTGCGGCCCGACCTGCGCAGGGTAGTCGGTGGCGTATTCGGCGTTGGCGGCGTGCAGGAACCAGGCGAGCTTCTGCGAGTCGGCCGCCATGCGCGAGGCGCTCTGGAACTCGATGTTCACGTCGGCTTCGGGACGCTGCTCGGGACTCACCGTGCCATCGGCACGCGGCGCGCCGTGATCGAAGAGCATCATGTCGTGCTGGATCATGCCGAGCCAGCGCGGCTCGGGGTACTTACCCGAGCCCGGCGGATCTTCCTTGCCCTGGAGTTCCTTGCGCTGGGCCACGTAGGCCGCGGCCCCGTTCAGGCCGGTTTCCTCGTTGTTCCAGAGCGCGAAGCGGATCGTCCGCTCGGTCGTGACGTCCGGCATCGAGAAGATGCGCGCAAGTTCCATCACGAGCGCCGTGCCGGAGCCGTCGTCGTTTGCCGCTTCGCCCCAGCCGTGGCCGTCCATGTGCGCGCCGATGATGTACATCTCGTCGGGACGCGACGTGCCCACCTTGGTGCAGTAGACGAGGTCGCGCGGGCCGTTCTTCGCCGGCTCGCTGTTGAGCGCGCGCAGCCGCTCGTCGGGCTGACGCATGGGATCGTTGTTCACGCCGGTGCGGGCGCGGTTGCCGCGCGGACGTCCGCCGCCCACCACGCGGGCGTTCGGGTTGGGCGCGGGACGCGGCGCAGCATTGGCCGCGGGCGGCGCCGGCGGCGGGGGGTTGAAGTCGTACTTGAGGCGTTCGGTGGGGCAGCCGTAGCTCTTGAGCTGTGCCTCAATCCAGTCGACCGCCTTGCGGTTGCGCTCGGTGCCCTGGCGGCGGTCGCCGAACTGCGTGAGGCCCTTGATGGTGGCCTTGTAGCGCTCGAGCTCGAGGCGCGACACCAGCGTCCGCACCGGATCGGGCGGCGCGGCCGGCGCCGGCGCCTGCGCGTGTAGGCTCATCGTGAGCCCGAAAACCATCACCAGAGCAGAGAGCGCTGTTGTCGCACGCATCGGCGGAACCTCCGAGGATGGGGAAGTGTAGCGGATTGGCTGGCTGGGATGGCCCCGGCCGTGGCGTTGGAGAGGGGGTCTCCGCTGGCCGGAGTGACTTCCCCACACACCTTGTGTCTATAATGGAGAGAGTGGCCGTGTCCCCAGCATGGCTGCCAACCTGTATTCGACAGCGAGGTGTCATGAAGATTCATGTCCATGCTCGCGTGCACGCCGTTTGTCTCGCCGCCCTCCTGGGGTTCGTGACCTTCGGTCTGCCCGCGGAGACATTTGCCCAGGCGTCCTCCGACAAGGTGCACGTCGCCCGCAGGCTCGGCGGCGCGTCGCGCTTCACGCCGGCCGTCCGCAACATCCAGAACCTGCAGAAGACGTTCGCCCGGCCGCGCACGCAGCGCGACATCACGACCGTCCTCAAGATCGCCGAGCTCCCACACCTCGAAGCCGAGGTGAAGAAGGCCATCGCCGATGGCGCCGTGCGCGAAGTCACCTTCTCGCCGGGCTCCACGCTGCAGTGGATGGCGCTCCGCCGGGGCGGCACCCGCGCCGACATCCTGCGCCTCGTGCGCTGGGAAGGCGCCAAGCCGTTTGCCGGTTTCGAGTTCGTCATCGACGACCTGAAGGAGACTTACACCTTCGTCATCCCGCAGGACTGCGGCAACCTCTCGCTCGTCTCGCGTGAGCCGAGCCGTGAGCAGGCCCGCCGCGACGCCGAAGCCGCGGCCGCCCGCCGCGCCGAGGAAGAACGCGCCGCCGCGGCCCGCAAGGCAGAGGAAGCCCGCCGCGCCGAAGAGGCCCGCAAGGCCGAGGAAGCCCGCAAGGCCGAAGAAGCCCGTAAGGCCGAGGAGGCCCGCCGCGCCGAGGAAGCCCGCAAGGCCGAGGAAGCGCGTAAGGCTGAAGAGGCCCGCAAGGCCGAAGAAGCCCGGCTCGCCGAAGAGCGTGAGCTCTCCATCCGTCCGTTCGTGGCGGCCTTCGGCGGCAAGCAGCGCCGACAGTACGACGAGAACGACCCGGCTGGGCTCGGCACGGCGTTCCTGCCCGGCTTCTGCGATCCGCTGTTCGGCGGCAAGGTCGGCATCGAGAAGGCGCTCAAGAACAACTGGGTGTTCGCCCCGGCCGTCGGTTACGCGTTCAACACCGACGAGGCGGATCGGTCGAGCCTCTTCGTGGATGCTGAGATCAACAAGCGCTTCAGCAACCGCGCCTACGTGGGCACGGGCCTCGGCCTGTGGGACATCACCCACAGCGACTTCATCACCCCCACCGCGCTCGTGCACTTCGGCCTGCCGCTGTGGAAGGGCGACGACCAGCGCACGCTGTTCTTCGTGACCGAAGGCCGCGTGCTGCTTCGCCGGGTGAGCGACATCGACAGCAACTACCAGTTCTGGGGCGGTCTGCGCTATCTGTTCCGGTAAGCTCCGCGGTCACCCGCACACGACACACCGCCGCCGGTCGGGCCTCGCGCCCGTCCGGCGGTTTTTCTTTGCCGGTCCGTCTGGGGTCAGACCCCATTCCTCCATGCGCCAGACTTCGTTGGCTGGCACGGGCAAGAACTGCCAGTAGTCTGCCCCCGCCTTGACTGGGGACAGACCCCAGTAGCGCCATAATGCAGCGGGAGGGGGCGTCTGGACGTGGCCGAAGTCATCATGACGCCACCCCTCTGAGACACGGCCGCCTTCTGGCCGCGACGGGAGATCGCCACATGACACGACGACCGATGACCGCGTGCTTCTTCACACTCGCGCTGACCGCCCTGGGGTTCGCGCCGGCGGCGGCGCAGCCTGCCGCGCCGCCCGCGCCCACCGACACCGTGACCACGGCGATTCCAGGCGTCGTGGCGGCGGGCACGAAGGTGGAAGTCATCAAGGCGGGATTCACCGGCACCGAAGGTCCCGTGGGGCTGCCCGATGGCAGCCTCATCTTCACGGAAACCCAGGCCAACCGCATCACGCGCATCGACAAGGACACGAACGCGACGTCGGTGTTCCTCGAGAACACGAACGGCTCGAACGGCCTCGGTTTCGATGCGAAGGGCCGCCTCATCTCGGTGCAGACCACACCCGGCCAGGCGCGCATCGGCGTCATCCATCCGAAGGACGCCGTCACGACGATCACCGACAACTTCGAGGGCAAGCCCTACGGCCGCCCGAACGATCTCGTGG
Organism: Vicinamibacterales bacterium; assembly: GCA_044347565.1. Taxonomy (GTDB): domain Bacteria; phylum Acidobacteriota; class Vicinamibacteria; order Vicinamibacterales; family UBA2999; genus CADEFD01. The sequence continues at coordinate 11,355 of JBIKUN010000135.1, forward strand.
TGGCGAAGAACGGCGGCGTCTACTTCTCGGAGCCCGGCCCGAACGCCACGCCGGGGCAGCCGCCGCCGGTGCCGGCCCTCACGCCCGCGGTGTACTACGTGTCGCCGGCCGGCAAGGTGTCGCGAGTGGCCGAGGGCATCGAACGCCCGAACGGCATCATGCTGAGCGCCGACGAGAAGACGCTCTACGTCAACAACACCGCCGGCGAGTATCTGCTCGCGTTCGACGTGAAGGCGGACGGCACGCTCGGCC
>JBIKUN010000136.1:0-11541 GCA_044347565.1 Vicinamibacterales bacterium
AGACCGTGCTCACCGCGCGGCTCGATGCGTGCCTGCTGACCGACGACGAGATGGCCCTCGGCCGCGAGGCCTGGGAGGCCTTCGAGGATCCGTTTCCCGCGTGGAAGGTGGCGACCGAGGCGGACGTCGAGACCGTGGCTCCGGCCTAGGTCGCGCGGCGATCGTCGAACTGGTCACAGACGCCGGCGTCCGCACCCACGCCGTTCACCCGGCCCAAACGACCGCTCGTTGCGCATCGGTAGGGCCGTGATGGTGCGAATCGACACACTCGCGCGGACGCCACTGAGGGCGTCCGGCGAGCGTGTGCGGCGTCAGGCGAACGCCACGCGTCCGTGGTCGTCGCAGTGCGAACCGTGCGGGTGGTGCAGATGGCCGTCCACGAGATAGTCCACGTGGTCGCCGTGGGGCACGGCCTGATGGCCGCACGCCGGACCGTGCACGTGCGTCGTGTCGTGCGCGCCGCAGGCGTGGGCGGGCGTGCAGGCCGCGGGATTGGCGGCGCTCACGTCGAGCACGTGTTCATCGACGTGACCGTCGTGCAGGTGATGCAGGTGGCCGTCGTGCAGGTAGTCGACGTGGCCGTCGTGGGCGATGGCCTGATGGCCGCAGCCCGGGCCGTGCTGATGGGGGTGTTCTCCGTGAATGCGATGGGTCTCGGACATGACGAACCTCCTGAAGCCTTACGTGGGTTGCCGCGTTTCCGCGGCGTGGTCGATCGCCGCCCGCACGATGGCCAGCACGTGGTCATCGGCGAGGGCGTAGGTGATGTGCCGGCCGTCCCGCTGCCGGGTGACGAGCCGCTCGTTGCGCAGCACGCGGATGCGCTGCGAGATGGTCGGCAGACTTTCCCCCTCGGCGTCGGCCAGGTCGGTGACACAGGCCGGCGCCGCGGCCAGCCGGGTCAGCAGCCGCAGCCGGCCTTCGTCGCCGAGGGCGCGGAAGAGCCGCGTGGCCCGTTCCAGGGCGGCCGGCGAGCCATCGAGCGGCGGCAGGGCGCTGGCGGAATGCGGCGGATCGCACGTCTCGGGGGCGGCGGGCGTGTCGCGGCGGGCCATGGGCGGAGTATCCCAATAGTTGCGTAATCATGCAAGTGAATAATTCAGCAACTCCTCAGGCGGTTGATCTCCGGGTGCTCGGCCTGCACTGTGCCGAGGAAGTTGGCGCCCTGCGCCGGGCGCTCGACCGCCAGACCGGCGTTTCCGACGTCCACATCGACCAGCTGCGGGCCCGGGTCTCGTTCACGATGGCGGCGCCCGCCACGCTGCCGGCGGTGTCGGCGGCCGTGACACGCGCCGGGTTGCGTCTCGTGCAGCCCGACGAGGCCGTGCCCGAGCTCGCCGTCGAGCCGCGCGTATGGTGGTCAGGCGTCACGAGTGCCGCGTGCCTGGTCACCGCGGTCATCGCGCAGTTCGTCGAATCCGGCGGGGCGTGGTTGTCGCTCGTGGCCGAGGTCGAGGCGGACGGGCCGTCGTGGGTGAGCACCACGGCGTACGCCGCCGCCGCGCTCGCGGCCAGCGCGATCATCCTGCCGAAGGCGTTCACCTCGGCGCGGGCCGGGCGGCTCGACATGCACGTGCTGGTCGTGGTCGCCATCGCCGGCGCGGCGTGGCTCGGCGAAGTCTCGGAAGCGGCCACCGTGGCCAGTCTTTTCGCCGGCTCGCAGCTGCTCGAAGCGTGGAGCGCCGCGCGGGCGCGGCGCTCGGTCGGCGCGCTCATGCAGGGCAGCGCGGACCATGCCTGCTGTTGTATCGATGGCCACGACCGCGATGTCGCGGTCGACTGCATCGAGCCTGGCATGGTGCTCCGCGTGAAGCCCGGCGAACGGATTCCGGTCGATGCGGACGTGGTGTCGGGCTCATCGAGTGTCGACGAGTCGTCGGTGACGGGTGAACCGACACACGTGCTCAAGCGCGCGGGCGACGTCGTCACCGCCGGTTCAGTGAACGGCTCGGGCGCCCTGGAGATCCGCGCCAGGGCCCGGGCCGACCAGAGCGGTCTTGCGCGCATGCTGTCGGCCGTCGAACACGCCAGGCAGGGCCGCACCGAGGCCGAACGCTGGGTCGAGCGCTTCGCCAGGATCTACACCCCCGTGGTGGTGCTGCTCGCCCTGGCCGTGTGGCTCCTGCCGCCGCTCTTCGGCTTCGGCGCCTGGGATGAGTGGTTCCGCCGCGGCCTCGTGGTGACGCTCGTGGCCTGTCCGTGTGCGCTCGTCATCTCGACGCCGGTCACGATCGTGGCCGCCCTGTCCGCGGCGGCGCGCCACGGCGTGCTGGTCAAGGGCGGTGAGCATCTCGAACGGTGCGCCACGCTGCGCGCCGTGGCGTTCGACAAGACGGGCGTCGCCACGACCGGCCGACCGACGATCACGAGCCTCCGGCTGCTCGGTGCGCACACCGAACGGGAGGTGCTCGACCATGTCGTCGCGCTCGAAACGCGCAGCGAACATCCGCTGGCGCACGCGCTCGTGACGTTCGCGGCCAGCCGTGGCGTGGCCGAAGGTTCGGCCCACGCGCGAGACGTGCAGGCGGTGCCAGGCCGGGGCCTCGTGGGCCAGGCCTGGGGCCACGAATTCTGGATCGGCAGTGCGCGATTCCTCGGCGAACACGCGCGCGTCAGCGACGACGCCGCCGCGGAGATCGCGCGCCTGCATGCCGAGGGCCTCACCGTGGTGGCCTGCGGCAGCGGCCACGACCTCTGGGCCGTGTTCGGCGCCCGTGACACGACGCGGCAGGATGCGATTGCCGCGGCCCAGCTGCTGCGGGCGCGCGGGGTGCGGCACCTGGCGATTCTGTCCGGTGACCACGCCGCTGCCGTGCGGGCCACCGCGCAGGCGATGCATGTGACCGAGGTGCGCGGCGAGTGTGCACCCGCCGACAAGGCGGCCGCGGTGGTTGCGCTCGCCGCCTCCGGACCGGTGGCGATGGTCGGCGACGGCATCAACGACGTGCCGGCGCTGGCGGCCGCCACACTCGGCATCGCCGTCGGGCCTCGGGCCACCGATGCGGCGCTCGACGCCGCCGACATCGTGCTCGTGCACGACGATCTGCGCCATCTGCCCTGGCTCATCGTCCACGCCAGGCGCACGCTGCGCGTCGTGCAGCAGAACCTGTGGTTCGCCGTCGGCATCAAGGTGGCGTTCCTCGTGGCCGCGGCGTTCGGCAACGCCACCTTGTGGATGGCCGTGCTCGCCGATACGGGCGCCACCCTCGCCGTCACGATGAACGGCCTGCGGCTGTTGCGTGTACAGGCACCGCCCGTGGCCCACCATCACCACCAGCATCATCACGCTGGTGACGGCGAGCACGCGCATCACCACGCCCACTCGCACTGAGGGCGGCTACGCCTTGCCTTCCTTGAATACCACGTGTTTACGGATGCGCGGGTCGTACTTCCGCAGCTCGAGTTTGTTGGTCGTGGTCTTCTGGTTCTTCGTGGTCGTGTAGAAGTAGCCGGTTCCCGCCGTGGAGACCAGCTTGACGATGATGCGTGGCATGGACACCCCCTGGCGCCCGTCCACGGCGCCTGCCCAAGGGTGCCAGAGCATTCGCCGCGACGTGGTGTCCGATGGCACCAGCCCCGGGCGCGTGTCCGGCGCAGGATTGGGGGGTGGCCATCAAGGATCTGACCCAGGTGTCGCGGCACCTCTTTTTGTGCAACGGTTCGAGCTGCGCGGCGCGCGGTGCCGCCGCCAGCACCACGGCGCTGCGCGAAGAGATACAGGCGCGCGGGCTGCACGAGCAACTGCACACGACCAAAACCCTCTGCAACGGGCGGTGTGACGATGGCCCGATCGTCATCGTGCAGCCAGACGGGCTCTGGTACAAATACGTCGACCCGAGTCTGGCGCGCCGCATCGTCACTGAACATCTCGAGGGCGGACGGCCCGTAGACACGCATGTGCTCTACGCCTGGGGCGCCCCGGCCCTCGACGATCGGGTGATGTCGACGCCACCGTCGGCGGACGAGGATCCCGAGGCGTGATCGGGCAGCGCACGACGTGTCAACGAGGGTGCTCATGACCTCACGCGTTCCTGTGACCGTGCTCACCGGCTACCTTGGCGCCGGCAAGACCTCGGTGCTCAACCACGTGCTCGCGGCCGACCACGGACTACGGCTGGCGGTGCTCGTCAATGACTTCGGCGCGGTGAACATCGATGCCGAACTGGTGACGAGCGTCGAAGGGAACACGGTGGAGCTGTCGAACGGGTGCATCTGCTGTTCGCTGCAAACAGAAGTACGCGATGCCTGCCTGCAGCTGCTCGCCCGCGACCCGCGTCCGGAACACATCCTCGTCGAGGCCTCGGGCGTGGCCGATCCGGCCGGCATCGTCCTGCCGTTCCTCGAGACCGAAGGGCGGGCACACTTCGCGGTGGCGAACATCCTGTCGGTCGTCGATGCCGAACAGTGGATCGAGCAGTCGAAGGAGCGGCCCTGGCTGCTCATGCCGCAGGTGCAGCACGCCGACATCATCGTGCTCAACAAGGTGGACCTGGTTACCCAGGCCGCACTTCGCCGCGTGCGCGAGCTGATGACCTATCTGACGCCGCGGGCGCGCGTCGTGGAGGCCAGCCACGGCATCGTGCCCCTGGCCTTCGTGTTTGCCGATGGCCGGTTCGATCCGGACCGTCTGAGCGCACGACCCGCGGCCACGGAGGAGCACCCGCCCGCCGATGCGCACACCCACGCCCATGCGCACACGCACGCCGATGCGCATGCGCACGCGCCTCACGACGGGCCCTGTGACGGCGCGCACGGCAACAGCCCGGGGCACGCCCATCGCGAAGAGTTCGGCACGCATGTGTTCGAATCGGACGCGCCGCTGTCGTTCGAGGCCGTCAAGGCGGCGTTGAAGCAGCTGCCGATGGGCGTCTACCGCATGAAGGGAGTCGTCCGCTTCTGCGAGCAGCCAGACCGCCGGTCGCTCGTGCAGCTCGTCGGCAAGCGCGAGCAGATCGTCTTCGGGGCGCCGTGGGGCAGCGACGCGCCGCGGACACGCATGGTGTTCATCGGCACGCCGGCCGAGACCACGGCCGCGGTCATCGATCCGATCTTCCGCGCCTGCGAGCGCCGCGGGCTACGCCGCTGGTTCGGGTGACGCGCCGATGCCGATCTATGTCTACGTCTGCGATGACTGCGACGTCGAGTTCGAGGAGCTGAAGCCGATGTCGCGGGCCGACGAAGTCGAGGCCTGTCCGATCTGTCACCGGCTCATCAGCCGGGCGCCCACCGCCGCCGCGTATCTGCGCGGACGGCCGGCGCCCGTTGACAGTGCGGCACGCTCCGCGGCGCACGCGGCCGACTGCGACTGCTGCGTGCCCATGCGCGGCCGGTAGCCGCAGCGGCCGTCAGAGTGTGATGACCTGGTCGGGCCTGGCTCCGCCCAGCGCCGCGTAGAGCTGGGGGAAGCAGCCGGCGACCACGCCCTCCACCAGCCCCTTGGCGGTCACACTACCCGTGCCGCACTCGTCGAACGTACCGTTGGCGAGTCCGCGTCGCACGGCACACTGATCGCAGACCATGAGCAGGATGCCCTGCTCGGCGGCCACCTTCGCCAGGCGCTCGCCCACCGGGTCGCCGGCACGCAGGCAGTAGACGTTGTCGTCGAAGAACATCATGCCGGCCACCTTGACGCCGTGCGTGCCGCGTTCGAGCTGCGGAAGAATCATGGTGGCGAGTTTGGTCGTGCTGGCCATGTTGGTGGCGAAGATGTATGCGACGGTCACGATGCGGGACTCCTGTGGCAGACAGACGGTGGGACCGGACGTTTCGGCCGCTGAACAGTGGACGCGTGCAGCGAAGTGATGGTTGCAGATGTCGTCAGCGTCGCCGTGCCGCAGGTGGACGAAACGCTGGCACGACGGCGGCGTGCGTTTCGAGATACGGCCCGCCGATGAGGTCGAGGCAATACGGCACGGCGGCGAAGATGCCTGAGATGGCCACGGTGCCGTCCGGCGCGCGCGGCCCCTCCAGGGTCTCGCGAATCGCCGACGGGCGCCCCGGCAGGTTCACGATCAGGGCGCGCCCGCGAATGACCGCCGTCTGCCGCGACAGAATCGCCGTTGGCACCGCACGCAGGCTGACCTGGCGCATCTGCTCGCCAAACCCCGGCAGCTCCCGGTGGGCGACGGCACGCGTGGCGTCCGGCGTCACGTCCCGCGGCGCCGGCCCCGTGCCACCGGTCGTGAGCACGAGGTCGCAGCCCTCGCGATCGACGAGCTCGATGAGCGCGGCTTCGATCGTCGACTGATCGTCCGGAATCAGGCGTTCGATCGCCGTCCACGGGGTGGCCAACGCCGACTCGAGCCAGGCGCGCAGCGACGGCAGGCCCTCGTCTTTGTAGACGCGGGCCGAGGCGCGATCGCTCACCGAAAGCAGGCCGATTCGCGCCGGGCGGTCGATGGCAGGTGTCTCGGCGGGCGTGGTCATCGCGGCTGCCAGCTACCGTACATCGGGTTCGGCAGGATGAAGTAGCGCGCGCCGAACGGCGCCAGTGCCGCCTCCGCGGCGAGCGCCGCCGGCTGCGACAGCCGCGGGAAGTCCAGGATGTTGTCGCCGAGGAAGGCCACCACCTCGACGGGTGTCGCGCTGGCCGGCGTCTGTCCGGCGGCCACCGCGTCGAAGCGTGGGTTCTTGTCTGACGGGCCACCGTCGGGCCGGCAGAGCAGCGCGTCGTGCGCGAGTTGATGCCGCTCGAAGACGGCCGCCGTGTCCGCACATTCCGACTGCAGACGATTCGTCACGATGGCAATGCGCCCACCAAGGGCGCGCACACGGGCGAGGAACGCGGCGGCGCCAGGGATCGGCGTGGCTTCGCGGCGCCGCACCCAGGCCGTCCAGCTCTCGCTCGAGTAGGGGAGTCCCTGCTGCGCCCGTTCGAGTTGATACGTGACGTTGTTGATCACGGTCTCGTCGGCGTCGAGCACCACGGCCCACGAACCGGCCTGGCGTCCGGCCGCGGCGGCTTCGACCGCGCTCGTCGCCAGGCGATACGCCTGCAGCGTGGAGGCGCGATACTCCGCGGCGTCGCGCACCCAGCGGATGCTGTCGGGCATCGTGGCGGCCGGCGGCGCCGGCGCGGCCGCTGGCGCGGACAAGGGCGCGGCCGAACGGCAGGCGGCGCCGAGGAACATGAGCAGAACAACAGACAGGCGCACGGGCATGGCGGCGACCATACCGGCTCGCCGGCGTCGCTCGTGATCCGTCGCGTGGTGTGAAAACGCACCACGTCTGGAGATGGTCCGACACCTGCGTGGCGGCTGCGTCGCGACACACTGACCACCCATGTCGCGCGCGACCGTCACCCGCTGGCTGATCTACACCCACCGTTGGCTCGGCCTTGGCTGCTGCGTGCTCTTCCTGGTCTGGTTCGCCTCCGGCATCGTGATGATGTACGCCCGGATGCCGCGGCTGACGGCCGAGGAGCGCCTGATGCGCCTGCCGCCGCTCGACGCCAGCGCGTTCGCGGTATCGCCGGCCGAGGCGGCGCGTCGAGCCGGGTACGCCGCCAACACAGGCCCCGAGCGCCTCCGCATAGGCATGTGGCAGGGGCGCCCGGTCTACCGGTTCGCCCGCGGGGCCGAGTGGCGCGTCGTCTACGCTGACACGGGAGCACCGTTGGGCGAGGTGGCCGCGGACGCCGCTGTCGCTGCCGTGCGCGCCTTCGTGCCGGAACACGCCGGCACGATCCGCTACGAGGCGCGCCTCGACGACTCCGATCAGTGGACGCTCAGCAGCGTCATACGCGCGCAGATGCCGCTGCACCGCGTGGCCCTCGGCGATGCCGACGGCACGTCGCTCTACCTGTCGGCGCGCACCGGCGACGTCGTGATGAAGACGGACGCGCCCGGACGGTTCTGGGGCTATGCCGGCGCGGTGCTGCACTGGGTCTACTTCACGCCGCTGCGACGGCGGGTCGATCTCTGGGACGCGTTCATCGTCTACGGGTCGCTCGTCGGCTGCGTGATGTGCGTGAGCGGACTCGTCGCCGGGCTGTGGCGCTGGTCGCGGGCGCCCCGCTACCGGCTGCGTGGCGCGAGCGGGCCGTCGCGGTCGCCGTACGCCGGCATGATGAAGTGGCATCACTACGGCGGCCTCATCTTCGGCGTCATCACCTTCACGTGGATTCTGAGCGGGATGTTGTCGATGAACCCGTGGGACTGGAGTCCCGGCAGCAGCCCCACGCGGGCACAGCGGGCGGCGCTCGCCGGTGGTCCGCTCGATCTCGACCGGCTCGAGGCGGGCGCTCTGCGCCAGGCCGCGCAGGTGCTCACGGGCGCGCTCGCCGCGCGTGAAGTCGAGGTGGTGCAATTCGATGGTGCGCCTTATCTCGCGGCCTACCGCCCGCCGCCGGCGGCCGAGGCCGGCCAGTGGACGAACACCGACCTGGCAGCGTTCCTCTCACCCCAGACCACCATCGAACGCGGCATCACGCGTGTGGGCGATCCAGCCGGCCGGATGTTCGACCGCTTCGAGCGCGCCACGGTCGAGCGGCTGACACGTGGGGCCGTGGCAGGGGCGGAGGTGGTCGAGGCGGTGTGGCTCGATACCTACGACGCCTACTACTACGACCGCGAGGGCGCGCGGCCGCTGCCGGTGCTGCGCGTGAAGTTCAACGATCCGGTCGACACCTGGTTGTATGCCGATCCGCAGTCGGGGCAGCTCGTGGCCAAACAGGAGCGTCGAAGCCGCCTCGAACGCTGGCTCTATCAGGGCCTGCACTCCCTCGATTTTCCCGCGCTCTATTTCTCGCGCCCGGCCTGGGACATCGTGGTCGTCGGGCTCAGCCTCGGCGGCATCGCCGTGAGCGGCACGGCCGTGGTGCTCGGCTGGCGTCGCGGGCGGCGATGGAGCGCCGGAAGCCTCCGCGGCCGCGCGTGAAACGCGTGACCGGCAGGCGCCGGCGCCGCGGTAACATGCCGGCGTGTTCTCCACGTATTTCGCGCTGGGCTTCGAGCACATCCTGCCGCGCGGGTTCGACCACGTGCTGTTCATCGCCGCGCTCGTGCTCGCCTCACCCTCGTGGCCGCCACTGCTCTGGCAGGTGAGTGCGTTCACGGTGGCGCACGCGCTCACGCTCGCGCTGGCGGTGACCGGCCTCGTGCAGATGCCGTCGGCCGTCGTCGAACCGCTCATCGCACTTTCGATCGTGGCCGTGGCCGTCGAGAACATCGTGGAGCCGCGCTTCCGCTGGCGGCGTCCGGCGATGGCCTTCGGTTTCGGCCTGCTGCACGGCCTTGGCTTCGCCGGCGCACTTGTGAGTCTCGGCCTGCCGTCAGAAGACCTGCTGGTCTCGCTGCTTGCCTTCAACCTCGGTGTGGAAGGCGGGCAACTCGTAGTCGTGGCCGCGCTGCTCGCCGCCCTTGCCTGGTGCCGGAGTGCCGCCTGGTATCGCGCCCGCGTCGTCGTGCCCGCGTCAGCCGCGATCGCCGCCGTGGGCGCCTTCTGGTGCGTGCAGCGCGTCTTCCTGCCCTGATCAGAAGGGTTTGAACGAATCGCCGCCGCGGAAGTCGATCGCCCGGCGGCCGCGCGCGTCCTTCACGTGCACCATGTTCACCTGCTCGGGGAACAGATCCATGAAGATCGTGTCGCGCAGCGTGAGCCCGGTCGTGGATGGCACTTGCGGCGCTTCGACGTAGACCCAGGTCACGTCCACCTTGTTCTCGAGGCCCACCCACGTCAGCGTGAGTGGCCGCCCATCCGCCTGCCGCACCGTGAGGGCGCGCTGCACCACGGCGAGCACCGCCGCATCGAACCCCGGCTGACCGTGCGTGAGCGGCTTGCCCGTCTCGCGCGCCACGGCCCGCTCGAGATCGTCGGCGAAGAGCCGCATCGTGATCTCGAGCGACTGCTCAGCGGTGTTGTGTTCCACCGTGGTCAGGCTCACGTAGAACTTGTGGGCGCTGGCGGCGACGGGCGCGAGGCCCGTCACCAGCACGACCACAGCCAGCCAGCGATGCATCGGCGTTCCTGGTGCCGCTACTGGCCGGGCCCCTGCGGGCGCGGCGCATCGGTGCCCGGCTTCCGCTCGAGCTGCTGCATGGGATTCGGCGTGGTCTGCTGTTGCTGCTTGAACAGCTGGAACCGCGTCATCACGGGCTTGCGCGGGAAGAAGTTGTTGCTGAGATCCGTGTCGGCCGTTTCGAGCTTCGGATCGAGCGTGACCTGCGAGAGCACCTTGTCGGTGATGACCAGCTTCGACACCTTCGACGCATCGCGGCGCCAGATCTCGGCCGGGATGCGCAGCTCCTCGGACGTGCCGTCCACGTAGTCGAGCTTCAGGATGATCGGCATCACGAGTCCGCCGACGTTCGAGAAGCGCATCACGTAGAAGTTCTTGTTGGCACCGATGAGCGCCTTCTCCTTGTCGGTGAGCGTGCCGAGCACCTTCTGGTACTCCTCACGGTCGGCAGGAGTCACGGCCAGCGGGTCGAAGCGGTTGTAGAAGTCGGCGAGTGCCGGGTTCTGTTCGACGAGCTTCGGCGTGTCCTTGTAGCGCTCGGCCGACAGGGTCGTTGGCGCGGCGGTCTGCTGCTGGCGCTGCAGGCTCTTCTCGGTCTCGGGGTTCTTCGTGTCGAGTGTGAAGTGCCGCACGTCGTCGAGCGACAGGTCGGTGTGGTCGGTCGTGTAGAACCAGCCGTGCCAGAACCAGTCGAGATCGATGGCGGAGGCGTCTTCCATCGTGCGGAAGAAGTCGGCCGGCATGGGCCGCTTGAACTTCCAGCGGCGGCTGTATTCACGGAAGGCGAAGTCGAAGAGCTCGCGCCCCATCACCGTCTCGCGCAGGATGTTCAGCGCGGTGGCCGGTTTGCCGTAGGCGTTGTTGCCCAGTTCCTTCACCGACTCCGAGTTGGTCATGATCGGGTCGTGACCGGGCGCGGTCATGTACTCGACCATGTTCTTCGGCTCGCCGCGGCGCGACGGGTAGTTGTCTTCCCACTCCTGTTCGGCCAGGAACTGCAGGAACGAGTTGATGCCTTCGTCCATCCATGTCCACTGCCGCTCGTCGGTATTGACGATCATCGGGAAGTAGTTGTGGCCCACCTCGTGGATGACGACCGAGATGAGCGCGTACTTCGTGCGGGCCGTGTAGGTGCCGTCGGGCTCCGGACGCGGCCCGTTGAAGCAGATCATCGGGTATTCCATGCCGCCCACCGGCCCGTTCACCGAGATGGCGATGGGGTAGGGATAGTCGAACGAATACCGCGAGTAGAGGTTGAGCGTGTGGATGATGGCGGCGGTCGAATACTGCGCCCAGAGCGGGTTGCCCTCGTTCGGGTAGTACGACATCGCCAGAACCGGCTGCGTGCCCGAGCGGTGGCCCTGCGCGTCCCAGATGAACTTGCGCGACGAGGCAAAGGCGAAATCGCGCACGTTCTCGGCATGGAACACCCAGGTCTTCGTGCCCGTGGGCTTGCCGGCTTCCGCCGCCTTGGCTTCCGCGGGCGTCACGATGAGCACGGGCGCGCTGGCGGTCTTCGCCTGTTCGAGGCGCTGCAGCTGCGTGGGCGTCAGCACCGCCTGCGGATTCTGCAGCACGCCGGT
>JBIKUN010000026.1:0-37010 GCA_044347565.1 Vicinamibacterales bacterium
GAACACCGAACTTGAACGCCTGCGCCGCCGGCTGGGCCTGGGCGGTGGCGGCTTCGGCGGCGGCGCCGAAAACGTCCGCGGCCGCATCGGTCAGCTCAAAGGCGCGATCATGGGCTCGACCTCCGTGCCGACGACGACGCAGATGGCGATGATCCGCGAGGTGCGGGTGGCGCTGCCGAAGGTCATCGAGGATGCGAGTGCGGCCGGCCGGAAGATGCCGGCGCTCGTGCGCGACCTCATCGGCGCCGGCGTCGTGTTCACGCCGGTGAAGTAGATCAGCGCTTGGCGGCTGGCTCACCGGGCCAGCTGCCTTTTAATGTGTTACATTAAACGGCGTGCGATTCACGTGGGATGCGAGAAAAGCGGCCAGCAACGCGCGAAAGCATGGTGTCACGTTCGCGGAGGCGGCCTCAGCGTTCGAGGATGCGCAGGGCGCCTGCTATCCTGATACGTTGCACGACGAACGTTTCGTTCTGATTGGGTACTCGCGGCAGCAGCGTCTTCTGTACGTCGTTCACGCGGAGGTCGGAACGAGGACCATTCGGATCATCAGCGCCCGACGGGCGACCAGCCATGAAAAAGCGCACTACGAAAACGACTGATCCGCTCGATGGTCCGGTGGACTTCGCCAGGTTCACGCCGGTGCGTCGGCGGGCGTTTGCCGGCGCGGGTGAGCCCGGCGGCCCGTCGCTGCGTTCGTTGTGGGAGATGCCGGAACTGACGCCCGATGCCGTGATGGTGCGGCGCGGACGGCCAGCCCGCGGGGAGCGGCGTCCGTCTAGTGTCCGGTCGGTGCGCCTTCCTGAGGCGCTGTGGAAGGACGTCGAGCGGGCGGCGCGCGCAAAGCGGTTGAATGTGCAGCAGGCGTTGCGCGCGGCGCTGCTCGGCTGGATTCGTCGCGCGGGTTGATCGGAGGGCGGCCGTCAGCGGCCGCCAGGACGGCGGTCTTGACGAGTGGCGCTGGGTGGTTCGTAGAGGAACAGGTAGTTCTCGTCGCTGGCCTTTGGCCGTTCCAGATAGTCGGCGGGCACCTCGAAGAGGTGCGCGGGAGGCTCGGTGCGTCGAATCTTCGTGACCCGGTCGTCGCGCATGCCTGACCGGGGATCGGACGTGCGTGAGGCGATGACCAGACGCAGTTCCGGCGATTCCCACACCTCATCGACGATCTCGACCGTGCCGCCGTTCTCCTTCGTAGCGGAGAGTACGGTGGCCGTGAAGCGCCGGCCCACCACCGTGAGGCCCTCCATCTGTTTCGTCCCGAGCGGCGTCTCGACGATGCCGCTGGCCCGCTCATACCCGGGCCGGCGGAGTTCGCCGTGCCGCCATTCGTGGAACTGGTATGTCCGATAGCGCACGGGCGTCACGGCGACGATCAGGCCGAAACCGCCGAACCCTGTCGAGTACATGCTCCGGCCGTTGTAGCGATACGTCTTCGTGGCCGGGTCGAGCACATGCACGAGCGCCTCGGTCGCCACGGTGTGGACGACGGCGTAGACCGCGGGACTCGTGGCCGTGCCGACTTCGGGGATCGTCCGTTCGAGCCTCACGCGACCGCTCGAATCACGGAAGTACCGCGACTCGACTCTGACGTCCCGAGTCGTACCTCCCGCAGCAGACGTGGTCAGCACCGCGCTGGCTGCTGCGGTGAACGGAACGCCCGACAGGATCGGCCCCGTGAAAGGACCGCCGATGGGCATGGACGCTTGCTGCGCCCGGAGCGCCGCAGGCAGCGCCAGCAGAAGGACGAGGACCGATACGCGGCGGAGCGCGGAGCTGGCGGTCATGTCCGGAACCTCGATCTGGCCGGCGGGGGCGGGCCGCATCGGCCGGAGCACAACACTGCCGGCAGTCGCTCGCGAACGGTGCGCTCAGAGCGCGTCGAGCAGCGGCACGTCCGTGCGCGCCGCCAGCGCGAGCATCCGCCGCAGTACGGCGTCGTGCGCGGCGGCGTCGCGCGGCGGTCCCACCGGCGCACCGAGCGGGGCCGGTACTGATAGCGCACGCGGGGGCGCCAGCTTCCGCGTGACGTCAGGCATCACGGTGAGCGACACCGTGACGATGCCGCGCCGTTCGAGTTCCGCCTGCACCAGACTCACGGTCTGGTGACACATCGGTCAGACGGGCACGAGCAGCGCGATGTCCACGCCGTCGCCGGCGAGCAGCGCGGCCGCGGCCGGCGCGAACTCCGCGATGAGGCGCTCGGGCCGTGTGATCGAGCCCATGAACGACAGGTGGCGCGGCGCCACTTCGCCGATGGCGCCCGCGTCCGCGAGTGCCCGCAGGCGTTCGAGCGGGAAGGCGACGTTGCGATCGGCGGCAATCGGCGCCGGGTGGTAGGCGTCGCTCTTGTGATGCATCGTGAGCGCGTCGAGCGCGGTGTCGCCCGCGATCGTGCGGAACGACGCATCGCCGCCCTTGAGGTCCAGATCGAAGGGCGTGTCGCCCGGTGCCACGAACCCCGCGGACGTCACGAGCGCCACCCGCGCGTCGGCGACCGGACGCCTCAGGCGCGCTGCGGGCACGGCTTCGGCCCGCCGCCACCGGTAGGTGCGCAGCAGGAACTGGTATCTGAGCGGCAGGTCCGCGGGGAACATCGACGTCAGGCCGCGCCGAGGCGCGGCGCCGGCTCTACGAGCCCGACGGCTTGTCGAGATTGCCCGACCAGAGATACTCGCGCGTTTCGCTCACGATGACCCCGTTCAGCGCGAGCAGCGCGATGAGGTTCGGTACGGCCATGAGCCCGTTGGCCACGTCCGAGAAGCTCCACACGGCCGTGAGCGTCGAGACCGAACCGGTCATCACCGCGATCACCCAGAGCATCCGGTAGTACTTGATCACGCCAATGCCGAAGAGATACTCCGCGGCTTTCTCGCCGTAGTAGGCCCAGCCGAGAATAGTCGAGAAGACGAAGGTGAGCAGGCCGATCGTCAGCACGATCGGGCCCACCACGGGCAGGTCTTCGAAGGCGAACTTCGTGAGGGCCGAGCCGCTCAGGCCCTGCTGCCAGCCGCCGGAGTTCACGACGACGATGCCGGTGAGCGCGCAGACCACGACCGTGTCCCAGAAGGTGCCGGTGGCCGAGACGAGCGCCTGACGCACCGGGTTCTTCGTCTGCGCCGCGGCGGCCACGATGGGCGCGCTGCCGAGTCCCGACTCGTTCGAGAAGAGGCCGCGCGCGATGCCGAAGCGCATCGCCTGCATCACGCCGGCGCCGAGGAACCCGCCGACGGCCGCCTGGCCGGTGAATGCGCCAGAGAAAATGAGGCCGAGTGTCTCGGGCACACGTTCCATGTGCATCCCGATGAGAATCAGGCAGCCCAGGATGTAGAACGCGGCCATGAACGGCACGAGCTTCTCGCAGACGCTCGCAATCGAGGTGATGCCGCCGAGGATCACGATGCCGGTGAGCACCGTCATGATGATGCCGGTCACCCACGGCGACACGCCGAACGTCTCGTTGGCGAGGGCCGAGATCGAGTTGGCCTGCGTCATGTTGCCGATGCCGAAGGCGGCAATGGCGGTGAGGGCGGCGAAGAGCATACCGAGCGGCTTGCTGCCGAGGCCGCGCTCGAGCGCGTACATCGGGCCGCCGGCCATCATGCCGTTCGGCATCTTCACGCGGTACTTCACGGCCAGCACGGCTTCCGAGTACTTGGTGGCCACGCCGAAGACACCAGTGAGCCACATCCACAACACGGCGCCGGGGCCGCCAGCGGCCACGGCCGTGGCCACGCCCACGATGTTGCCGGTGCCGATCGTGGCGGCGAGCGCCGTCGTGAGCGCTCCGAACTGCGTCACGTCGCCGTCACCCTCCTTCTCGCGGGAAAACGACAGCTTGATGGCGCGCGGCAGATACGTCTGGATGAACTTGAGCCGCACCGTGAGGAAGAGGTGGGTGCCGAACAGCAGGATGAGAAGGGGCGGCCCCCAGACGAGGTCGCTCGCCCGGGCGAGAAGGGCTTCAAGGCTCTGCATGGCGGTGCAGTGTACCAGCGTTTGCCGGGGGCTTCCCCGGCAGTCGCTATAATCGCCCGGTGTCGTTGCCTGCCGGCGCACGCCTGGGCCCGTACGAGATCGTCGCGAAGATCGGTGCCGGTGGCATGGGCGAAGTGTTCCGCGCCCGCGACTCCCGCCTTGGCCGCGACGTCGCCATCAAGGTGCTGCCGGCGGATGTCTCGGCGCGGCCCGATCGCCTGCGCCGCTTCGCGCAGGAAGCGCGCGCCGCCGCCGCGCTCAGTCATCCGAACGTGCTCGCCGTCTACGACGTGCATGTCGAGGGCACCTCGCCCTACGTCGTCTCGGAACTGCTCGAAGGCGAGACACTGCGCGATGCGCTGCAGCGGGGCGCGTTGCCCACACGCCGCGCCGTCGACATCGCCGTGCAGATCGCGTCTGGCCTCGCCGCCGCCCACCAGAAGGGCATCGTGCACCGCGACGTGAAGCCGGCGAACATCTTCCTGACCGCCGACGGGCGCGCCAAGGTACTCGACTTCGGCCTTGCGCGTATCGTCGAGCCTGGGGACACGGACGCTGTCACGACCCTCATCGGGCAGGAGCCGGCCACGTGGCCTGGCACCGTCCTCGGCACGGTGGGCTACATGGCGCCGGAACAGGTGCGCGGTGAAGTCGTGGACGCGCGCGCCGATGTCTTCTCGCTCGGCACGGTCTGCTACGAGATGCTCGCCGGCCGGCGCGCCTTCACCGGCGAGACGTCGGTCGAGATCATGGCGGCGATCATCCGCGAAGACCCGCCAGACCTGCCGCAGGAGACGCTGCCCGGGCTCAGCCGCATCATCCGCCGCTGCATGGAGAAAGTGCCGGCGCAGCGCTTCCAGTCGGCGGCGGACGTCGCCTTCGCGCTCGACGCCGTGGCCGGGGGCACCGCGCCGAGTGTCGCCGCCTCCGCCTCCCCATCCAGCCTGCCGTCACCGGCGACACCGGTGCCTGCGCGGGCGCGTCCCGGTATCGTCGCGGCGGTCATGGCCGCGCTGCTCGTCGGCGGTGGTGCGGTGTGGGCCGTGCTCACGCTGCTCGCGCCGGCGCCGGTGACGGAGGTGGTCTACGAAGCCAGGACGTTCGATCGCCTGCCGGTGATGAACGCGCGCTTCATGCCCGACGGCCAGACGATCGTCTACAGCGCGGCCTCGCGCGGCTACGCCCCGGCGCTCTATGTGATCAGCCCCACGGCGGAAGCGCCGCAGCGGCTCGACGTGCCCGACGCACACCTGCTCTCCATCTCGTCGAAAGGCGAGCTCGCGCTCATCGTCAACGCCCGCTACCTGCAGCAGCGGCTCTACGCCGGCACACTCGCGCGCATGACGCTCGGCAGCTCGCCGCGCGCCGTGCTCGACGGCGTGCGCGAAGCCGACTGGGGGCCCGACGGCGAGACGCTCGCCATCGTGCACGACCTTGGCAACGGACGCGACCGTCTCGAGTACCCGATCGGCACCGCGCGGCACGAGGTGACCGGGTATCTGAGCGATCCGCGCCTGTCACCGGACGGCAGTGCAGTGGCCTTCGTCGCGCATCCGTGGCGCTTCGACGATCGCGGCACGGTGATGGTCGTGGGCCGCGACGGCGCCGCCCGCGCGCTCACGCCGGAGCTCTGGTCCATCGAAGGCCTGGCGTGGACGCGCGATGGCCGCACGCTCGTCTTCTCGGGCAACGCCACCGGCGGCGGACAGATGCAGCCGATGGCGGTGGCCACCGATGGCCGCACGCCACACCGCACGGTGCTGAGCGCGCCGGCGCGGCTCATCGTGCACGACGTGGCGGCCGACGGCCGCTGGCTCGCCGTGCGCGAAGACCTCACGTTCGGCGTGCGCGCGCGTGTGCCGGGGTCGGCCACCGAGCGCGATCTGTCGTGGCTCGGGTCTTCCGGCGCCCGCTCGCTCTCCGCCGATGGCCGCCAGTTGCTGATGGTCGATGTCGGTCAGCGCAGCGGACCGTCGTACGGCGTCGTGCTGCGTGCGACCGACGGCTCGCAGCCGATGCGTCTCGGCGTGGGCAGCGCCGAACGTCTCTCACCAGACGGCCGCTGGGCGGCGGCGATCGTGGCGAGTCCGCCGGAAGTGGTGCTGTATCCCACCGGCGCGGGCACCGCCCGCCGGCTCGGCACCGGTCGTTTCGATCCCGTGAGCTCGGTGCAGTGGTTTCCCGATGGGCAGCACCTGCTTGTCTGTGGCACCGAGGCCGGGCGTCTGCCTCGCTGCTATCGCACGGATCTCGACGGCACGGACTTCACGCCCGTCACCGCCGAGGGCGTGCGCGCATCACTGGCGCCAGACGGCGTCACGGTGCTCCTCACGATGGCGGATGGCCGTGTTGAGGCCGGCCGTCTCGGCGGGTCCGCGACACGCGTCGTCGCCGCGATGTCGTCAGGCGACCGCGTGGTGGGCTGGAGCCGCGACAGCGCGGCCGTGTTCGTGCAGCGCGGGTTCGAGGTGCCCGTCGAGATCGCGCGCGTGGACCTCACGACCGGCGCCCGCACGACGGCTGGCTCGATCGCCCCCGAAGGCGTCAGCGCGCCGGCCACGGTCCTCGTGGCCGACTGGATCGACGAGGGCAGCGCCTACGCCTACAACTACACGTCGGTGCCGTCGGTGCTGTTCGTCGTGACTGGCGCGCGGCCCTAGCCGCGCCGTTCCGGCCGCGGCCGCTGGAGGCGGGTTCACGGCACGAGCAGCGGAATCGGCTGGCGGGCGTCGGTCTGGAAGGCGTTCAGCGAGAAGCGGAAGCCGAAGGCGTCGCCGAGCTGGTCCGCGGCATACGGGGCATTCGGCCCCTGTTGGTCGTACGACCAGCCGAGTCCGCCCACGAGCAGACCGCCACCCTCGCGTACGAAGCGTTCGATGCGCGGCACATGTGTGGTGGCGAAGCCGGCCGGCGGGTCCCAGTCGCTCAGGTACCAGAGCACGGACGCGCAGCCGAGATCGGCGTCGAGCGTCTCGGGAGAGGTGACGACGAATTGCCAGCCGCGGCGGTCCATGAAGCGGCGCACGGCCGTCATCTGCGAGGCGCGCACGAACGTCCCTTCCCAGACCACGATCGTCGTCGTGGCGGCACAGCGGCCGGGGGTGTCGTCGCGGCTCAGCCAGCGCAGGGCGTTCTCCGCGAAGATGAGGTTGTCGGCGCCCGGCACGCGCACTTCGTCGTCGCGGGTCAGACCGTCCTGCGCGTAGACGAGCAGGTGCCCCTCGCCGTAGTCGCGAGCAACGGCGAAGTCGCGTGACTCTTCGCCGCTGGGCGCCCACAGGTTCTCGACGCTCTCTGGCAGCCGCGCGATCGAAAACCAGGCCTCCCTGTTCCCGTCACCGGGTGGTGCGTTCGTGCACCACGGGAACACGCAGAGACTGCCGGCATTGCCATTGGACATGAAGAGCCGCAGCGACGAGAACAGGCTGCGCACGGCGCGTTGTTTCTCGAGACCGGCCCGCGCGGCCTCGGCCTCTGCCCGTGCTTCTTCTGCTTCGGCCCGGCTGGCGGCCGCGGTGGCCGCCAGCTGCTGGCTGCGGGCGTCGGCAGCGTTGCGGCGCGCCTGGACGCCAAAGAGCAGGCTGGCCACGCCGAGCACGGCGATGGCGGCGGTGACGGCGAGTGAGACGCGGCGCGCGTTGCGCCGGCTGCGGACACTCGCCGTGGCAAACGCCAGCTCAGGTGCGTTCAGCCAGGGCGCGCGACCGCGCACGAGCGGCGCCAGCATGGCGCTGCGCACGGGATCGCTCCAGACGAGCCCGGGTTTCGCGGCGCCTTCGGCCGCCGCCCACTCGAGCGCCGCGCCGGCGAGCTTCTGCCGGGTGGCGAGCGGCACGGCGTCGTCGTTCACCTCGTGAATCCAGCCCACGAGACGGCCCCAGCCGCGCACGAGCGCGTCGTGCGCGGGTTCGGCATAGCCGGTGCCGTCCGACTCGGTGCCTTCCACGACGAGCCGCGCGGCGGTCAGACGGGCGAGCACGTCCTGCACCCGCGCGCCCTGGGCAGGGTCCGTGAACGCGAGCTCGGCGTCGCTCACGCGGCGCTTCGCCAGGCTGCCGGCGCCGCCGCTCACCATCCGCAGCATCAGGTGGCGCATCGCCTCCTGGTGCGCGCTGTCGAGGGCGTCGAACTCGGCGTCGGCACGGGCGCGCAAGGCGCCTACGACCCCGCCGATGGCGTCGTAGTCGGCCCGCATCAGCGCGCGATCCGCCGCCTGGCGGCTGAGGTAGCGGCCGAACATCTCGCTGAGCGCGAACGACAGCAGCGGCAGGCCGCCGGGCGTGTTCACGACATCGTCGAGCAGCGTCTCGACGAGCGACGGCGGGTCGAAGTAGAGCACGCGCGCCGAGGCGGGCTGCTCGATGATCGCCTTGAGGTCGGCGCGGCTGAGCGGCGGCACGACGTAGCGCGCCTCCGCCCAGAGCGGCGCGAGCGCCGAGCGATCGAACTGCGGCTCGAAGTCCGTGCGCAGCGTCAGCACGATCGTGAGCTGCAGCGGATGCTGGTCGAGCAGCCGCGCGAGCAGCGCCGTCACCGCATCGCGCGCCGTGGCGGCCCGGGCCATCGTCACGAGTTCCTCGCACTGGTCCACGAGCAGCAGCAGGCGCTGGCCGGCATGGGCGTCGCACCAGCGGGCGAGCGCGGCCTCGATGCCGTCCGCGGCCACGGGCGTGCCCGGTGTGAGGGTGGCGACCGACTGCGCGAGTGCTTCGAACGGCGCCGCGCCCGGGCGCACCACCGGCAGCAGCGTCCAGCGCGAGTCTGTCGCGAGCGCCGGCAGCACGCCGGCCTTCACCAGGCTCGACTTGCCGGTGCCAGACGCACCCAGCACCGCCACGAGCGGCCGAGCTTCGATGGCCTCCTTCAGCGCTGCGGCCGGCGCCTCACGGCCGAAGAAGAGTGCCGCGTCTTTGCTGTCGTAGCTCGCGAGGCCCCGCCACGGGTTGGTCTCGGCGGTGAGCGGCGGCGCCGGCGGCAGCGAGAGCGCGCGGCCGGGCACGAGGAACACGAACTCGCCCTTGTCGTGTTTCGCGAGCGGCCAGAGCCGCGGCGTCTGCTGCCGTCCGGCCTCGATCGTCGCTGCCTGCAGCCGATCCTCGATATAGAGATAGAGCTCGGTCGCGGTCATGAGGCCATCGCCGCCGGCGCGCGGCATGATGTCGCCGTGGCCGGCGAGCGCGTCGAAGAGAGCCAGCGCGAAGGGCGAGTGGTCGCCCTCGCCGTCGCGGCCGCCGAGGGCACCCGTGCGCAGCTGGTCGAGCGCTTCCTGATCCTGCGAGGCCGAGGTGATGACCTGCCAGGCCGGATCGCGCACGAAACGTTCGTAGCGCTCCTGGTGCACCACCTCCGGCAGCACGCTCACGGCACGCGTGCCGCTCCAGCGGAAGGCGCCGGAGAAGCACGAGTCGAGGATGACGAGCATGTGCCGGCACGGCAGGCCGACGAGCGCGTCGTGCACGAGCGGCATGTCAAGGAACGTGCCCTCGTCGGCGCGCGAGGCATCCACCGGCAGCAGATAGCCGTTCGGTCCGTCATGGCCGTCGATGGCCACGCCGTGGCCGGCGAAATAGACGCACACGCGGTCGCCGGCCTTCACACGCGCCGGCAGCTCGTCCTTCAGCAGCGACACGAGGCGGGCGCGCGTGGCCGCGCCGTCGAGTACTGCGATGACTTCGTAGCCATGTTCGGCGGCGAGCAGCGCACCGAGACGCCGCGCGTCGTTCACCGCCGTGCGCAGCGGCGGAATGCCGCGTGTGTAGTCGTTGATGCCGATGACGACGGCGAGCGATCGGCCGAACGAGGGAAGGGGCAGCGCGCCACTCATCGCCGGAATGCTCCGCGCACACGCCATCGAAGTCAAAGTCTTTCTGTTACACTCGCGCGTCGACTCCGGATCATCCGGAGTTCGATTCGCACGAAGGAGTGCACTCGATGCCGAAGGACGACAAGCCGAAGGGAATGGCGGGCAAGCGTGGCGCCGCGCCGGTGGTGGACGCCGTGGCCGTGAAGAAGACGGCGAAGAAGGCCGCGAAGAAGGTTGCGAAGAAGGTTGCGAAGAAGGCGGTCAAGAAGACCGCCAAGAAGGCTGCGAAGAAGACCGCGAAGAAGCGGTAACGTCAGTCCTCGACCGGCAGTGGATCGAGGGCGATCCGGTGCCAGCCGGTGGCCTTCGACAGCGCCAGCGCGCGATAGTGTGCGGCGTCGTCGTTGGCCACCGTCATGTCTTCGGCCTGCAGATACGAGCGCCGCAGATCGTCGGCGCGCACCGGCTTGTAGAACAGGCTCGTGCCCAGATGATGCCGTGTCTGGCTGTGGTGCCAGCGCACGAGCTTCGACCCCACCACCCGCCCGAGCGCCACGGCCGCCGCTGCCACGGGGTCACCCTTGAGCGCCGCCAGCCGCACACACATCGTGGGCACGTCGAGCAGTGCCGGATCGCCGGGCACTGCTGCGCTTTCCGGTGAGCCCACCCGCGCGGCCTCGAGTGCCTTCCCGCAGGCACGGGCCCGCGCCGGATCCTGCCGCGCTGCCTCGAGCGCATCGGTCAGCGCCGCCAGGCGCGTCGCCATCGCCTCCGCCGCGGTGGTGTCGATGAGCGAATAGGGCACGGCGTCGAAGCCGGAGCGGTGGGTGGCATCGTCCAGATAGGCGGCAAGTGCTTTCGTCAGGCCGAGACCCGCTTCGTAGGGCGTCGCGTCGGGCGTCAGCGACGCCATGAACGCCTTCCACGGCCATGCGCCCACGGCCGGTGCCAGCGCCTGCGTGGCCACGAGGTAGTCGGCCGACCCGCGCAGCTGGTGAATCGCCTCGAGGCAGTTCATGAAGCAGTCGCGGAACACCACGACGGCGGCGCGGCTGCGGCTGCCGCGGAAGGCGTTCACGAAGCCCGGCAGGCGCAACGTGTCGGGCGCGGCCTCACCGGGCGCCCGATCCGAGAAGACGCCGAGCGGCCCGGCGGCATGGCCGAAGAACGAGACGAGGTATCGATCCGCCGGACACTCGTCCTGGCCGAAGCGCAGGAAGGTCTCGAGCACATCGCTGTCCGCGGCATTCAGGTCCGTGGCGTCGCGCTGGAGGCGTACCACCGTCGTGCCGTCATCCACGCCCGACAGGATCTTCTGCCACAGCTCGTGACGCTCGGGGTCGATGTCCTCGAAGCCCCGTTCGGCCGGGACGAGCTCCGTGATGGCGCTGCGGTACACACCCCGCCGCCGCTTGAAGTCCACCTGCGCGGCCACGCTCACGTGCCGGAAGTCGGCAGCATCGCAGATGGCCTTGAGTTCGCCGCGGGCCGAGCTGTCGAGCGGGCTCGTCGTGGCGGTGTCTTCGGCGATCGTGTAGGCCAGCACGGCCCACGCCTTCTTCGAGTTCGCGGGAGTGGTCACTGGGGGGCCTCCCGGCCAGGGGCTGACCGGCGCGCTACCGTTCGAACTTGATCTCGCCCCGCGACGAGCTGAACTGCAGCCGCGTGGCATCCAGACGCACCGTGTGCGCGCCGCTCACGGCCTGCGTCACCTGGGTGTCGAGCGGCGAGCTCTGGCAGAACGCGCGGGTGCACGCCGGCAGGCTCAGCGTGATGACGTCGCCGTCGAGCCGGAAGTCGCCGGCGCAGGTGTTGCAGTCTGCCTTGAGCAGCGCCCGGTCGCCGGCCAGCGTGAGCACGAACCGGTTCGCGGACTTCGCCTCGGTCAGCGCGATCGTGCTGTTCGTGGCCGAGACGAGGTTCCACGTGCCATCGACCCGCGCCGAGGGCGTGGGCGCGGTGAGCAGGTCACCCTCGCTGCAGCCGGCGCTGAGGGCGGCCAGAAGGGCGAGCGCGGGCACAAGTCGGCGTGGCATCAGGGGCCTCTACTTCTTCGGCTCGTCGGCCTCGGGCGCCGAGAGCAGCGGCATGCCGTCGCCCGAGCCGGCGCCGATGAGCCCGGTTTCGGTGTAGACGCGCAGCTTGTCGCGCGTGTCGATGATGTCGAGGTTGCGCATCGTGAGCTGGCCGATGCGATCCTGCGGCGTGAAGAACGCTTCGCCGCGTTCCATCGTGAGCCGTTCCGGCTTGTAGGTCAGGTTCGGGCTGGTCGTATCGAGCAGGGAGTAGTCGTTGCCGCGGCGCAGCTCCACGGTGACTTCGCCGGTGACGGCACGCGCCACCCAGCGCTGGGCGGTTTCGCGCAGCATCATCGACTGCGGATCGAACCAGCGGCCCTGGTAGAGCAGACGGCCGAGCCGGCGGCCGTTGTTGCGGTACTGCTCGATCGTGTCTTCGTTGTGGATACCGGTGACGAGCCGCTCGTAGACCAGGTGCAGCAGCGCCATGCCCGGCGCCTCGTAGATGCCGCGGCTCTTGGCCTCGATGATGCGGTTCTCGATCTGGTCGCACATGCCGAGGCCGTGGCGGCCGCCGATGACGTTCGCTTCGGTGAAGAGCGCAAGGGCATCCGCGAAGGTGCGGCCGTTGATGGCGACCGGCTGACCTTCCTCGAAGCGCACGCTCACCGTCTCCGCCTTCACCGCCACGTCGTCCTTCCAGAACGCCGTGCCCATGATGGGCTGCACGATGGTGATGCCCTTGTTCAGGAACTCGAGGTCTTTCGCTTCGTGCGTGGCGCCGAGGATGTTCGAGTCGGTCGAGTAGGCCTTTTCGACCGACATCTTGTACTCGAAGCCCTGCTCGATCATGTACTCGGACATTTCCTTGCGGCCGCCGAGCTCGTCGATGAACTGCTGATCGAGCCACGGCTTGTAGACGCGCAGGGAGGGATTGGCCAGCAGACCGTAGCGGTAGAACCGCTCGATGTCGTTGCCCTTGAAGGTGCTGCCGTCGCCCCAGACGTTGACGTCGTCTTCCTTCATCGCCACGACGAGCATCGTGCCGGTCACCGCGCGGCCGAGCGGCGTGGTGTTGAAGTAGGTGGCGCCGCCGGTCGAGATGTGGAACGCGCCGCACTGGATCGCGGCGATGCCTTCCGCGACGAGCTGCGGGCGGCACTCGATGAGCCGCGCCTTCTCGGCGCCGTAGGCCATCGCCTTCTTCGGGATGTCGTCGTAATCCGTCTCGTCGGGCTGACCGAGGTTGGCGGTGTAGGCGTACGGAATGGCGCCCTTGGCGCGCATCCAGTGCAGGGCCGCGCTCGTGTCGAGGCCGCCCGAAAACGCGATGCCGACTTTCTCACCAACCGGAAGTGCCTGGAGAATGTTGCCCAACGGAAGCTCCTTGTGAACGCTCTATGATACTTGTCGGCAGTGCCGTCTGCCGTCCGGCCGCCACACGCGCGGCGGATGCGGCCGCGTGGCCTCACTCGACCGGGAACAGCCGGTCGAGATTCCCGCCGACGATGTCGGCGACCTGCTGATCGGTGGCGCCGGCATCGGCGAGCGCACGCTGCTGCGTCTCGAGGATCGCCGGCTGCCAGCCACGCGGGAAGAACGACGAGTCGGTGCCGAAGAGCAGACGCTTCGATCCGGTGACGTCGAGCGCGGCGCGGAACACCTCGCGCAGCGAGAGATCGGGCGTGTAGCGCATCCAGCGGTTCGACGACGACGTGTCGAGATACACGTTCGGGCAGACGTCGGCGAGCATCAGGGCTTCGCGGAAGAGCCCCGCGCCGAAGTGGGGCACGATGAACGGCAGACGCGGGTGGGCGAGCGCCGGGCCCTGCAGGTCCAGCGGATTGCCGAAGCGCATCTCGAAGCGGCTCGGCAGGCCGAGCTTCGTGCGTGCGCCCACCGAGAGCACGCCGCAGTGCACGAACACGGCCGTGCCCGGCGTGGCGGCGGCCATCTCGCACACGCGCGCCGCGTCGGGCCCGTGGATCGGGTAACGATGCATCGCCGGGAAGAGGCAGATGCCGCGCAGGCCGTGTGCGGCGGCCCAGGCCACGCGGTCGAGCGCGTCGTCCTGTGTCGGGTCGAGCATGTAGAAGCCGATGAAGCGGTCCGGATGCGCCGCCACCGCCGCGGCGACGGCGGCTTCATCCGCCGGCACGGACGCGATGAGCACGGCGCGCGCGACGTGGTGCCGATCGAGTTCCTGTACCCAGCGGTCGGCGAGTGCGCTGACCGATACAGGTTCCTCCCAGCCGAGCGCGCCCGTGACGACGCCGACGCGGCCATCGAGCGGCAGCCCCTTCTGCGCGCCGAGCGCATCGAAGAAGCCGGGCGAGAAGTAGTGCAAGTGCGCGTCGCAGATCATCGGAGCCGTCCCGTGGAAGTGTAATGACTGATGCGGCGATGCCAGTACCACGTGAGCACGACACCGCAGACGATGAGGCCAATCGAGAGGCCCATCCACAGTCCGCGCACGCCGAGTCCGAGGGGGAAGCAGAGCAGCCAGGCGATCGGCAGACCGATTCCCCAGTGGCCACCGAGGTTCACCATCATCGCCATGCGTGTGCTGCCAAGGCCACGCAACGCGCCGGTTGCCACGGCCTGCAGGCCGTCGAAGAGCTGGAACACGGCGGCCACGAGCAGCAGCGACGCGCCCAGCTCCACCACGGCCGCTCCGGGTGAGAAGAGTCCGATGAGCGCCCGCGGGGCGATGAAGAAGCCGAGGGCCGTCGTGCACATGAATCCCGAGCCCAGCAGGATCGCCATCCACCCGGCGCGGGCCGCGCCGGCGGGATCGTTCGCGCCCACGCGGTTGCCCACGCGCACGGCCCCCGCGGCCGCCACGCCGAGCGGCACCATGAACGAGGTGCCGGCGATGTTGAGTGCGATCTGATGCGCGGCGCTCGACACCGGGTCGAGACGTCCGGCGAGCGCGGTGGCCAGGCCGAAGACGCCCACTTCGAGCGTCACCTGCGACGCGGCGGGGAAGCCCAGGCGCCAGAGACGCGCGAACCGTTCGCGCGAGAGCGCGCGCGACACCGTGGCGAGGCCGGTGCTGCCGGCGCGATCGATCCACCACGCGGCGACGACCAGCACGCCGAGCATGTAGACGCGCGAGATCACAGTGGCCCAGGCGGCGCCCGGCACGCCAAGCACGGGCATGCCGAGCCTGCCGTGGATGAGCGTCCAGTTGGCCGCAGCGTTCAGCAGGTTCGCCGTGACGAGCGCGAAGGCGATCGGCCCCACCACGTGCATCCCCTGCAGATAGCGGCGCACCGCCGCGTAGAGCAGTAGCGGCACCGTGCTCCAGATCACGACGCCGAAGTAGCCGTCGAGCAGCGGCGCGACGTCCGGATGGAAGCCCGCGTGCGGGAAGAACGCGAGCACGGCCAGGCAGACAGCCACGATGGGCACCGTGAGGGCCGCGCCCATCACCACGCCGTGCACGAGCCACCGGTGGCAGTCGCGATGGTCCCCGGCGCCGTGCGCCTGTGACACCAGCGTGTCGAGGCCAAGCAGCAGTCCCATCCCGAACACCGCGAACGCCATGTGCACGGAGGTGCCGATGCCGGCCGCGCCGATGGCGGCCGGCCCGAGCGGCGCCACCATGATCGTGTCCACGATGCCCATGGACATCCAGCCGAGCTCGGCGAGCACGACCGGCAGCGCCAGGCGCAGCATCGGGGCAAGTTCGGACCGCAGGGAGGACATCGACTGCCGACGATGGTACTTGGTCCCGGCCACTTGTAACGGGGTCTGTCACGGTCACGACTTGTATTCTGGGTCTGTCACCGAAGACATGCCGTGACCGTGACAGACCCGGTTGCAAAGTGCGCGGTTCCTGCTACGCTGCGGCGCCTATGGCTACGCTGACCCGCCGACGGATGCTCCAGGCGCTCACGACCACGCCGCTGCTCGCGGCTGCCGCCGGCGTTGCCGCGCCCCGCGGCGCGCACGCGCAGGCCGCGGCCGACGCACCGTACGGCGCCGGGACGCTGCCGGCGGGCATCCGCTCGCGGCTCGTCACCGGCGTGAACGGCATCACCATGCACGTGCTCGAAGCGGGGCACGAGTCGCCCGGACGTCCGGGCCTGCTGCTCGTGCACGGCTTCCCCGAGCTCGGCTACAGCTGGCGCAAGGTGATGCTGCCGCTCGCCGCCGCCGGATTCCACGTGATGGCGCCCGACCAGCGCGGCTACGGCCGCAGCGGCGGCACCGACGTGCGCTTCGACGACGACCTCACGCCGTTCTCCACGCTGAACCGCGTGCGCGACATGCTGGCGCTCGTGAACGCGCTCGGCCACCGCGACGTGGCGTGCGTCGTGGGCCACGACTTCGGCTCGCCGGTGGCCGCCTGGTGCGCGCTGACGCGGCCGGACGTCTTCCGCGCTGTCGTCATGATGAGTGCGCCGTTCGGCGGAACGGCGCGCCTGCCGTTCAACACCGCCAACACCGCCCCCGCCCCCGCCGCGTCCGCGCCCGACATGGACGCCGGCCTCGCCGCCCTCACGCCGCCGCGCAAGCACTACCAGACCTACTACACGACGCGTGAGGCCAACGAGAACATGTGGAAGGCGCCGCAGGGGCTGCAGGCCTTCCTGCGCGCCTACTACCACGCGAAGAGCGCCGACTGGCCCGGCAACGCCCCGCATCCGCTCAGCGCCAACACGCCCGAGCAGTTCGCGGTGCTGCCGCGCTACTACGTGATGGACAAAGACACGGGCATGGCCGAGCAGGTGGCCGCCGACATGCCCACGGCCGCGCAGATTGCCGCCTGCCAGTGGCTGCCGGAGCGCGAGCTGGCCGTATATGCCGCCGAATACGGCCGCACCGGGTTCCAGGGCGGGCTGCAGTCGTATCGCGTGGGCCGGGTGCCGCGCCTTTCGGCCGAGCTCACGCTCTTTGCCGGCCGCACCATCGACGTGCCAGCCACGTTCATCTCCGGGAAGTCCGACTGGGGTGTGTTCCAGCGGGCCGGCAGCTTCGAGACGATGCAGAAGAGCGCCTGCACGAACTTCCGCGGCGCGCACCTGCTCGACGGCGCCGGGCACTGGGTGCAGCAGGAGCAGCCGGCGAAGGTCGCGGAGCTCATCCTGCAGTTCGTGAGGGGCGCCCGCGCCTGAATCCGCATACGTCCCTGAGCGGCAACAATCGCACCGGCCACTCCCGGCCGGCGGTGTGCCGCGGGGAGCATCGCATGCCGAAATTCATGGCGAAGGCGCGCTACAACGCTGACGGCGCACGGGCACTGATGACGGAAGGCGGCTCGAGCCGCGTCGCGGCCGTGACCAAGGCCACCAAGGCGATCGGCGGCAAGGTCGAGAGCTTCTATTTCGCCTACGGCAGCGACGACGCGTTCGTCATCGTGGACGTGCCCAACGAGGCGGCGGGTCTGGCCCTCAGCCTGGCGGTGAACGCCTCGGGCACCGTGACCCTCGACATGGTGCCGCTCATCACCCCCAAGCAGATGGACGACGCGGCGAAGGTCACCGTGAAGTACCGGGCGCCGGGCGCCTAGTCGCCGGACGCGGCGGCGGAGTGCGAATCTCCGCCGCCAGCCGCCCCGCAGTCGTGGCAGAATCGGCCGTCCAGTCCACGTCCCCGGAGGCGTCATGTCGGATCGTCGCGAATTCCTGAAGTACCTGGCGGCCAGCCCGCTCCTGTTCGGCATGCCCCAGCTGGTCGAAGCGCTGGGGAATGCCACGACCGATCAGGCCGTGGAGCAGGTGCTCAAGAGCGCCGCCGACGCGCTCAACGTGTTCGACCTCGAAGCCGCCGCACGCAAGCTCGTGCCGCCGGCGCACTGGGGCTACATGGCCACCGGGTCGGACGGCGAGACCACGCTGCGCGCCAACCACGAGGCCTATTCACGGTATCAGCTGCGTGTCCGCCGCTTCGTGGACGTCAGCAAGATCGACATGTCGATGTCGATCTTCGGGCAGACCTACGCGTCGCCGATCATCCTGTGTCCGGTCGGGTCGCAGCGCGGTTTCCACGCGGAAGGTGAGCTGGCCGTGGCGCGTGCCGCGGCGGCGCGCAGGCAGCTGCAGATCCTGTCGACGCAGTCGTCCACGCCGATCGAGGACGTGGCGAAGGCGCGCGGCGCGGGGCTGTGGTATCAGCTCTACACGAGCAACAGCTTCGAGAACTCGGCGAAGATGGTGAAGCGCGCCGAAGCGGCCGGCTGTCCCGTGGTGGCCGTCACCGTGGATCTGCCGGGTGGACGGAATACCGAGACGGACAAGCGGCTGGCGCGCGAAGACACGCGCACCTGCAATGCCTGCCATGGTCCGAACGGCGCCAACGGCACCAAGCCGATGTTCGCCGGTCTCGACATGAAGGGCTTCACGCTCACGAGCGGCACGCTCACGTGGGACTTCGTCAAGCGCCTCAAGGACGTCACGTCCATGAAGGTGATGGTCAAGGGCCTCGAGAGCGGCGAGGACGCGGCGCTGGCCGTGTCGAGCGGCGCCGACGGCATCATCGTGTCGAACCACGGCGGCCGCGCCACCGAAACCGGCCGCGCCACCATCGAGTGCCTGCCGGAGGTGGTGCAGGCGGTCGGCGGACGTCTGCCGATCATCATCGACGGCGGCATCCGCCGCGGCACCGACGCGTTCAAGGCGCTCGCGCTCGGCGCGACGGCCGTGGGCATCGGCCGGCCGTACATCTGGGGCCTCGGCGCGTTCGGTCAGGCCGGCGTCGAACGCACGCTGCAGATCCTCGACACCGAGCTGCGGCTCGCGATGGTGGGCTGCGGCACGACCTCGCTCAAGGCGATCACGAGCAAGGCGCTCATCGACACGCGTCGAGTGTAGACATTGCGCCCCTTGTAACGGGGTCTGTCACGGTCACGGGATGTCACGGACCGGGAGACGCCCGGTGACGGTGACAGACCCCGTTACAACCGGTGACGGTGACAGACCCCGTTACAAGTCGCCGTCAGTCGGCGCGCTGCCAGGCGCCGAAGCTGTCCTGCGCCCAGCGGACGCCGTGCATGTCGAGCCACTCGCCGGGCTCCGCGCCGACGCGCGGGTCCGAGCCGAGGCGCAGCACGTTGCCGTCCGGGTCGGCGATCTGCATCTCGCGCGCCCATGGGTAGTCGCTCGGCGGATGCCGCACGATGGCACCGCGCGCCTTCAGTGACTCATGCAGGGCGTCGACGTCAGCGACGCCTACCCATACCCACGTGCCGGCGTGTCCCTGGTCGCCCTGGCAGAGCATCAGCGCGCAGCCGTCGCGGGCGACTGACGCCGTCCCCGTGGCGTCCTGCCAGTCCACGGCGAAGCCCAGCACGCGGACGTAGTAGTCGAGGCTCTTCGCCAGATCGCTGACCGGCAGGATGGGCGAGGCGGCGCGGAACATGGACGGCGGTGCGGGATCGGCCATAGCAGTCACTGCCACTCGTGTTGTGGGGTCAGACCCCTTACGAAATCCGACAAGGGTCTGACCCCGAGGGTCAGCGGCCGGGGCGGGCCGGCATCTGGTCTTTCGCAAAGCGCGGCAGTTTCTCGTCGCGCATCGCCAGGTGATACGCCGCGGCGGCAATGGCCATCGCCGACTGCTGCGCGTCGCTTTCGATGACGCGCTCGTAGGTGTCGAGATTCGTGTGCCAGGTGTGCGTGCCGTATTCGATCGGGTCCTGCCCAACGCCGATGCCCGGCAGGCCGACTTCGTTGAACGACGTGTGGTCCGAGCCACCGCGCGCGCGCGACTGCGTGGACGTCGCGCCCAGCACGCCGTTGCCGGCAAACGGCGCGAGCAGCGGCCGCAGCACGTTGGCCGCCGTGGGTGGACCGAACACCGTCATGCCGCGCGCGCGGCCCGTGCCCGAGTCGATGTTGAAGTAGCCGGCGAAGTGTTCGTATTCCGGCTTCGGATTCTCGAACGTGCCGAAGTGCTGCGCCACGTAGGCAACCGACCCGCGCAGGCCCTGCTCTTCGCCGCTCCAGAGCGCCAGGCGGATGGTGCGCCGCGGTTTCACGCCGATCGCCTGCAGGATGCGGATCGCTTCGAACATCGTCGAGACGCCGATGGCGTTGTCGGTGGCGCCGGTGGCCGCGTGCCACGAATCGAGGTGGCCGCCAAGCATCACGACTTCCTGCGCCTTGTCGGTGCCGGGAATCTCGGCGATGACGTTGTGCTGCGTCTTCCCTTCCGGATACGTCTGGTTGACGATCGTCGCTTCGAGTTCGACGGGGTGCCCGTTGGCCATCAGCCGCGCGATGCGGCCGTAGTCTTCATTGCGCATCACGATCGTCGGCACCGCCTTCGCCACGTCGAAGTTGCGGTTGTTGAAGGCGCGGATCTGGCCGTGCTCGCGGCCGGCGTCGTTCACGCGCAGCGCCGCGCCCTGATCCTTCAGGAACTGGTTGAGCTGATCCTGGAACTGGTCGGTGGTGAGCGGCGCGAGCTTCGGATCGGCGGGCGCGGCCGGCGCCGCCGCGGCCGGCGCGCCGAACGGCGACGGCGGCGGATTCGGCGCAAACTGCGCCCGCGCCTCGTTGTCGTCACGTCGTTTCGCCGGCGGATCGATCGTCACGTCGAGCACGACCGGCTGGCCCACGAGCACGGCGCGGCCCTTGAGGTTGCCGCGCAGGTGGTTGAAGAAGCGATCCGCGTCGGCCTGCGTTGGCCGCTCGGGCGGCGTCACGATGATCGCGGGCGCGGTCACGGTGCCGCTCGTCCCGGGCGTCCACGCCAGCGCTTCCACAACGAGGCTGTCCTTCACGGGCGAGACGAGATGGACGGCTGCTTTGTCGTTGGCCCAGCCGGCATGTCCGAAGTCCCACTCCTCGAGGTGCGCGTTCTTCAGGCCGGCGGCCGTGGCGCGCTGCACGAGCCAGTCCTGCGACTTGCGCAGGTTCGGCGAGCCGGTGAGACGCGGGCCGTACACGTCCGTGAGCACGTGCAGCGTCCGCATGATCTCGGAGCGGTCGGTGGCCTCGCGGCGGATCTTCCAGACGATGTCCTGATCGATCGGTTCGGCCGGCGTGGCGGCGCGGGCCTGTTGGCCCTCCTGTGCGGCGGGCGTGGAGAGCAGGCCGGGCACGGTGGCCGCTGCTCCCAGAATCAGGGTGGTCAGGACGATGTGGCGCATGCGCGGGACTATACACCGGCCACCCGCGCGGATCGTGGCGCGGGCGTGTGTCTCCGTCCGGGACGGTCGGACTGCCGGGTTCCGAACCACCCCTTCCCGCGGCCCGTCGCCTGCTGACGAGCAGTTCGATGCGCACGGACGCGAGTACGGACACAACACGGGCCGGAGGCCGGGATCGAGGCGCGAGAACGGCGGCGCCCTCACCCGCCAGACCCGCTGGGTGCCCTGTCCCGTGTGGCATGACATCTGCGCCGTTACTGTGCCATCGGGAACAGGGCACTGTCAGGGGCGGACGCCCGCTACAATGCGCGGCATGTGGCGACTTGCCCTGATTCTGGCCGTGTGCGCGCTGGCGACGCCTTCCGCGCGTCAGGCGCCGGCGGACCTCGTCATCGAGAAAAACGTTGAGGCCCGAATGCGCGACGGTGTCGTGCTGCGCGCGGATGTCTATCGCCCGGCGGGCAAGGGGCGCCGTCCCGCGCTGCTGCAGCGCACGCCGTACTCGAAGAACCCGGGCGCGCCGGATAGCCAGTTCCATCGCCTCGCGCGTGCCGGCTTCGTCGTGGTCGTGCAGGACACGCGCGGACGCTACATGTCGGATGGCGTCGCCGTGCCGCACGACGAAGGCGCCGACGGCTACGACACGGTCGAGTGGGTGGCGAGTCTGCCGTATGTGGACGGCCGCGTCGGTATGTTCGGCGGCAGCTACAGCGCTACCGTGCAGCTGCTCGCCGCGCCGCTCCGGCCGCCGCATCTCGTCGCGCTCTTCCCGTCGGCGTCGTATGCGAGCCGCTACGACATGGTGTTCCAGGGCGGCGCGTTCTACCTTGGTGATGGCCTTTCGTGGAGCCTCGGCCAGGCGAAGGACGTCCGCCGCCGGATGCTCGAGCCGCAGGCGAACCGCGACGGCGAGCTCGGCCTCTCGCCGGAGGAGCGCAAGCAACTCCAGAGCGAGTGGTACCGCCACCTGCCGCTCAACACGATCGAGGCGCTGCAGCTGCGGCGCTACTCGCCGGGGTACTTCGACCTGCTGCAGCATCCGTCGTACGACACGTTCTGGACCACGTTCGACGTCGCCGCGAAACATCCGCAGTTCGAAGTGCCGGCGTATCACCTCACCGGCTGGTACGACAGCCTGTTGAACGGCACGCTCGCCAACTTCAGCGGACTCCGCGCCGACGCGGGCACCGAACGGGCGCGGCGCAATCAGCGGCTCATCGTGGGCCCATGGACGCATGCGCGGCCCACCATCGCCACGACGACGATCGGCGCCGTGGACTTCGGTGCCGACGCCGGCTTCGATTCGGAAGGCCTCATTATCCGCTGGTTTCAGCACTGGATGAGTGGCGGGGGGCGGACGTCCGACTGGCCGGGCTCTCCCGTGCGGCTCTTCCTCATGGGCGAGAACCGCTGGCGCGACGAGCAGGAGTGGCCACTGCGCCGCGCGCAGCCGACGCAGTTCTTCCTGCACAGCACCCGCGGCGCCAACGGTCTCGCCGGTGATGGCCGCCTCGATCGCGCGACGCCCGCCAGTGGCGCGGCGACATCCGACACGTTCACCTTCGACCCCGAGAAGCCCGTACCTACCGGGCTCTTCGGCGCCTACTCGCGCATGCCCGTCGATCGCCGCGAGATCCAGCAGCGTCCGGACGTGCTCGTGTATACCTCCGACCCGCTCGCCGCGCCGCTCGAAGTCACGGGCCCCATCACGGCCGTGCTCTACATCGCGTCGTCCGCGAAGGACACGGACTTCACCGCCGCCGTCAGCGACGTGCAGCCGGATGGCACTGCCCGCGCGCTCACCGACGGCATCATCCGCGCGCGGTACCGGAAGAGCCGCACCACGCCGGAGCTGCTCGTGCCCGGCACGCGCTACGAAGTGCGTATCGATGTGGGCGCCACCGGCAACGTGTTCCTGCCGGGGCACCGCATCCGCCTCGAAGTCTCGAGCAGCAATTTCCCGCGCTACGACCGCAATCCCAACACCGGCGCGCCCTTCGCCACTGACGCCACGACCGTGACGGCGCGGCAGACGGTGTTCCATGCACCTGATGCCGCCTCACATCTCATCCTTCCGGTGATTCCGCGATGACCCTTCGCATGTTCGCGCGCACCACGACGCCGCTGCTCGTGACGCTGGCGTTCGCCGCCTGTTCGCGGGACGATGTCGCCCCGTCCGGCGAAGAGCCGACCCGCGTGAAGCTGGGCTATACCGTGGCCTCTTCGGCCACGCAGCAACAGCTCGAGACGCGGTTTCGATCCGGCGTCTCCGCGGACTCGCTGTCCGCCCTTCACAGGCCGCTGACCACGCGGCCACATCCCGCGGGTTCGGCGGGCACGCAGGAGGTCGTCCGGTATCTGCAGCAGACGCTCGCCGACTTCGGACTCGACGTGCAGACCCACGAGTACCAGGTGCTGCTCGCGAAGCCGAAGACGATCGCGATCACGATGACCGCGCCCACGCGTCGTGCCCTCAGCATCGACGAGCCCGCGATACCCGAGGATCCGACGTCGTCGCACCCGGAGCTCGGCGGCGGCTATGTGGCCTACTCGGCGTCTGGCACCGCGGAAGGGCAGGTGGTCTACGTGAACTACGGCCTGCCGGCCGACTACGCTGAACTCGCCGCGCTCGGCGTGTCGCTCACGGGCAAGATCGCGCTCGCGCGCTACGGACGCAGCCACCGCGCGGTGAAGACGCACACGGCGGAGCAGGCCGGCGCCCGCGCGCTCATTCTCTACAGTGATCCCGGCGACGATGGCGAGACCAAAGGGCCGGCGTGGCCGCAGGGCTACTGGCGCGGCCAGCAGATGCTGCAGCGCGGCAACGCGAAGTACAGCTGGTTCTGGCACGGCGATCCGCTCACGCCCGGCGTGGGCGCCACGACCGACGCCGCGCGGATTCCCGAAGCCACCGCGCCCACGTTGCCGAAGATCCCGGTCGTCGTCATGAGCTGGGGCGAAGCCCAGCACCTCATGGCCGCGCTCGGTGGTCCCAACGCGCCGGAACGATTCCACGGCGGGCTGCGAATGCCGTACAAGGTCGGGCCCGGGCCAGCGGCCGTGCGCGTCGAGGTCGAGATGGATCAGGGAATGCGGCCGATCTACGACATCGTCGCGTCGATCAAGGGCACGAGCACGCCGGAGCGCTCGATCCTCTTCGGCACGCACCACGATGCGTGGACCTTCGGCGGCGTCGATCCCGGCACCGGCACGACGGCCCTCCTCGAGGTGGCCAGGGGACTCGGGCAGCTCGCGAAAACGGGCTGGAAGCCGTCGCGTACCATCTCGTTCGCCTTCTGGGACGCCGAAGAGTTCGGACTCGTCGGCTCGACCGAGTATGCGGAAGCGCTGAAGGCGCAGCTCCAGGAGCAGCTCATCATGTACGTGAACATCGACATGTACATGGCGGGCCGCTTCGATCCGGGCGGCGTGCCGTCGCTCTCGGCCTTCGTGGCGGACGTGGTGAAGGACGTGCCCGAAGGCGACACGACCGTCTACGAGCGCTGGAAGGCGTCCGAGGCGGCGCGTCAGAAGGTGACGGAGACGTCCACGTTCACGCCCGACCTCGAAGCGCTCGGCAGCGGCGCCGACTTCGTGCCCTTCCAGGATCACCTGGCCGTGCCGACGATGGCGATCGAGTTCATCGGCGACAACGGCTACGGCTACGGCACGTATCACACGAACTACGACTCGCGCGCCTACGTCGAACGGATTGCCGACCCCGGCTTCCGCCAGGGCGTGCTGATGGCGCAGGTGCTGGGCACGATGGCGCTCAGGATGAGCGAGGCCGACGTGCTGCCGTTCCGCTTCTCGCACTACGCCGCGAAGCTGCTCGACGCGGTGGACGCCGCCTCCAGCTGGTCGCGTGAGGCGGGCGTGGCGATGGACGCCGCGCCGCTCAGGGAACGCGCCGAGGCCGTGCGCGTCTCTGCCGCCGCGCTCGAGCAGGCGATTGACGGCGCCCTCGCGAGCGGCGGTGTGCCGGCGTCGTCGCGGGCCGCGCTCAACGACCGGTTGAGCCGCATGGAGCAGACGCTGGCTGATGACGATGGCGCCGCCGACACGAAGTGGTACCGCCACGTGTTCTATGGCTGGAACATCTACTCGCTCTACGACGGACAGCCGTTCCCCGGTCTTGCCGAGGCGTTTCGTCTGAAGGATGCCGGACGCGTCGCCCACGAACGCGGCCGCATCGAACGGGCGCTCGATCGCATGCTGGCCGAGCTCGGCGCGGCACGCGCGCTCGTGCGCTGAGCTGCAGCCCGCGCAACCGGCCGCCCGATAGGACCGGCCCGCGCCGGTTGTGTTTTGACGGCGGGGCACGAAGCGGCTACCGTACGCCGCGATGGCTCCCACGCCCAACCGCTGGCGCATTCCGATTGGCGCCGTCCTCGTGCATCTCTGCATCGGCTCCGTGTATGCGTGGAGCACGTTCAACCGGCCCATTCAGGCACTCTTTCCCGACGCGCCGTGGTGGTTCAGTCCGCCCTACACGACGTTCACGACGGCGCTGGCGCTGCTCGGCCTGAGCGCGGCCTTCGGCGGACCGTGGGTGGAACGCCGCGGGCCGCGTGTGGCGGCCACGGCCGCCGCGCTCTTCTTCGGCACGGGCCTCCTCATCGGCGGCGCGGGGCTGGCGCTGCGCCAGTCGGTGCTGGTGTTCGTCGGTCTCGGTATCGTGAGCGGCATCGGCTGCGGCCTGGGCTACATCTCGCCCGTGAGCACGCTCGTGAAGTGGTTCCCCGATCGCCGTGGCATGGCCACCGGCATGGCGATCATGGGGTTCGGCGGCGGCGCGTTCGTGGCCGGCTACCTGAACGTGTTCTTCATGAATCTCCTCGGCGTGGCGCCCACGATCATGACGCTCGGTGTCGTGTATCTCGTGGTGATGCTGGCCGGCTCACGGCTGATGGAGTCGCCGCCCCCTGGCTGGACACCGCCCGGGTGGGTGCCGTCCGAACATACGAATCCGATGATTGCGAGCCGCAGCGTGTCGCGCGATGCCGCGATCCGCACGCCGCAGTTCTATCTGCTGTGGGGCATCCTCTTCATCAACGTCACGGCGGGCATCGGCATCCTCGCGCAGGCCTCGCCGATGATGCAGGACATGTTCGGCCGAACACCGCTCGAAGCCGGGGCCGTCGTGTCGCTCATCAGCATCTTCAACGCCGGCGGACGCTTCGCGTGGGCGTCGGCGTCTGACTACATTGGCCGCCGCAATACCTACACGATCTTCTTCCTGGCGCAGCTCGCGCTCTTCCTCGTCATTCCCGGGCTCGCCGCGGCGGGGCAGTGGTGGCTCTTCCAGGCGAGCCTGTTCCTCGTCTTCACGATGTACGGCGGCGGCTTTGCGACGATTCCGGCGTTTCTCGCCGACATCTTCGGACCGCAGAACGTGGGCGCGATTCACGGCGCGGTGCTGACGGCGTGGTCGGCCGCGGCCATCGTCGGGCCGCTCATCATCACCGAGCTCTCGAATCGCGCCCGTGCCGCGCTTGCGCCGGGCGCCGACCGCGTGGGCATCTACGACACGCCGCTGCAGGTGCTGGCGGGTCTGCTCGCCGTCGGGGCCGTGCTGACCCTTTTCGTCCGCCCCCTGCGGGCGCCGGCTCCGAACCAGACCGGCTGAATCCCCGCCCCTCGCCGGACGCTTGCGCGTGGCCGGATGTCGTGTACCCTGACGCCATGCTGAGAGCCGCGCTCGCCCCCCTGACCCTCGTGGCCGCGATCGTGGCGGTGCCCGTGCTGCGCGCCCAGGCCCCGGCCACCGCCAAGCCCGCGGCTCCCGCGCCCCCGCCGGTCATCATGGGGCCCACCGGGCCCAGTCCGTATGACGTCGTGCGCGGCTGGCACAAGCCGTTCGCGGCCCCCGGCTTCGCCTTCGGCGGCAACTCCGGCGTGTTCGCGGAGTCGCCGGACCGCATCCTCGTCGCGCAGCGCGGCGAGTTCCGGCTGCCCTCGCCCGTGCCGCCCGAGTACGCGGGCTTCGCCGGTTCGCTCAAGATGAACGTGCTCACGCTCGCCGACAAACGGGTGTGGCAGAACTGCCTCTACACGCTCGACGCGAACGGCCAGGTCAAGGAGCGCTGGACGCAGTGGGACCACCTCTGCGCCGGCTCGGATGGCCCGGGGCCGCATCGCCTGCGCATCAGCCCCTACGATCCGGCAAAGCGCGTGTGGGTCATCAACGAGACCTTCCACACCATCTACATCTTCTCGAACGACGGCACGCAGCTGCTGAAGACCCTTGGCGAGAAGAACGTGCCCGGTGCCGACGCGACGCACTTCGCCAAGCCGCAGGACGTCGCGTTCCTGCCCGACGGCCGCATCCTCATCGCCGACGGGCTCGACAACCACCGCATCATGATCTTCGACAAGGATCTCAACTACCTGTCGGAGTTCGGCGGCAAGGGCTCGGCACCAGGCCAGTTCAACGGCGTGCACGCGGTGGCGGTGGGCCCCGGCGGCCGCATCTTCGCCCTCGACCGCAGCGGCGGCCGCGTCAACGTGTTCCGCACGACTGCCGATCCGAAGAAGGTCGAGGTCGAGGCGTCGTGGCCCGGCTTCAGACTGCCCCTGGATCTCATCGTCAACGACGACGCGGTGTGGATGACGGACCTGAGTCCGCTGCGCTTCATCAAGTTGAACTTCAAGGGCGAGCGGCTCTACACCTGGCTCGTGCCACCCGACCTGCCGGACGGCTACCTCGAGGTGCACACCTTCTCGGTGGACAGCGCCGGCAATCTCTACGGCGGTGACAATCAGTACGGGCGCACGCAGAAGTTCGTGCCGAAGCCCGGCGCCGATCCGGCCCTGCTCATCAAGGCGCCGTGGGTGGCGCGTTAGGCGAAATCGCGCGCGTTGGCGACGCGCTTCGCGCACGGCATGTGTCCGGTCTGCACCGCGCAGTGGTACCCGGGCCTCGACGTGCACGAACCGGCCTGGGCGGCGCGCTCAGGCGACAGCGGCCTGCGCGGCGGCCGTCATCGCGGCCTCCGGCAGGCGCACGCGGAAGGTCGACGTCCGCAGGGAGTCGGTGTGGAAGGTGTGGCGCCGGTTGCGCGCCGCGATGGCGAGTGAGGCGAGGCCAGGCGGCCTCCACGGTGAGGGCGCCGCAGGCCACGCTCATTGTCGGCACGGCCGCGCCAGGGAGGCGCACCAGTGCCATGTCCATGATCGGCAATGCGGGGCTCTTCCCGCTGAGCGAACGGTGCAAAGCCGTGTCGGAGCACATGTGCGCCACGCCGCAGCACATGGGGAATGTCAAGATTCTGGCTGGGGGGCAGACTCTCTCAGTTCTGCGGGTTGCGCAGGACTTGCGGCGGATCCCAGGCGCCGGTGAGGCGCGAGATGAGCGGGAGGAGGCCGAGGCCGGCGGCCGCGGCCACCGTGCGGAACGGGAAGGCCTCGGGATAGGGCAGGAGCGCCGGCATGCCGAGCAGCGGCTCCCCGCCGCCGATGCGCAGCACGGCCGAGACCGTGAATGCGACCATCGAGCCGGTACGGTTCGCCTTCTGGTCGAAGAGCGCGGCGACGAGCTGCGGGAAGAGCAGCACGAAGACGAGATCGCTCGTGAAGAACCAGAGCGCCTGGACACTCTGCACCTTGAGCGCGAGCACGGCGGCGAGCACGCCGAAGAGCAGGATCGAGGAGCGGATGGCCCGCCGCATCGCCTCCACGGACAGGTCCGGCCACACCAGACGTCGCAGACAGTTCCAGCTCAGCATCGATCCGGCCGACAGGATCGACGAGCTGAAGCTCGAGGTCACCGCGCCGATGATCGCGGCCAGGCCCAGCAGGCCGACCAGTGGCGGCACCGCGGTGGCAAAGAGCAGGGGCATCGCGTCGGCTGGCGAGGCCGCCAGCCGCCCGCTGAGCAGCGGCGGCCACGGAATGGCGAACGCGCTGATGCCCATGAGGAGCGGCGGGCCGGTGAGCGCGATCGTGAGCACGCCGGCCAGCACCGACTGCCGCGCCGCGTCCCGTGGCGTGCGGCACGAGAGCACGCGCTGAAAGTAGGCGTTCCACGGAATCCCGCCCAGCACCAGCATGAGGGAGGTGTCCCACCACGAGAGGATGGCGCCGCCGGACCACAATCCCGTGCTGGCCGCGAGCGGCGGGAACATCCCCGCGGCGTCGGGCCGGGCCGACACGTAGCTGGTCCAGGCCGCCGTGAATCCGCCGGCGGCGTCGAGCACGTAGGGCAGCGCCGCGGTCAGGCCGAGCGCCACGAGTCCGAGCTGCACGATGTCGGTGTAGGCCACCGACCACATGCCGCCGAGCACGGTGTAGGCCGTGGTCACGACCGCGGACAGCAGAATCGCCGTCGTGATCGGCATGTCGAGCAGCACGCCGAAGGTCGCGCCGATGGCGACGAGCAGCTCCGCGCTCCAGAAGAGTTCACCGGCGAGCGCCGGCAGGAAGAGCACGGCCGCCCAGCGGGCGCCGAAGCGCGCCTCGAGCGGGTCGATGAGCGTCGTGAAGCCATGCCGCCGCATGATGCCGGCAAAGAAGAGGCCGCCGAGGATGAGGCTCAGCCCGAAGCAGAGCCCGCCCTGGATGCCGAGCTGCAGCGACGACTTGTAGACGCCTTCGGTCGTGCCGAGCAGGTAACCGCCGTCCACCCACGTGGCGGTCATCGTGAGCGCGGCCACCCAGAGCGGCATGGCGCGGCCGGCCACGATGAGATCGGCGGCCGTGCCTTCGCGCACCTTGCGCGAGGCGCGCCAGCCCACGAACAGGAACGCGCCGTACATCGCGATGACGGCCAGGACGGCTGGGCGCATGTGGCGTGAGATTGTATGCTCTCGACGGGCCGTGCACGCGAGCGGTCCGGAGGCGGCACGAATGCAGCGAGCAGTGATGGTGATGGCGGGGCTGATGGCGGCCTGTGCGGCGGTGGTGGGCCTCGAGGCGCGTCAGCCGGCCACGACGGCCGCGACGCCGGCGCAACACGTGGTGCTCGTGACCGTGGACGGCGCGCGCTGGCAGGACATCTTCGGCGGTATCGATCTCGACATCCTCAAAGCGACGAGCGGCGAGACGCCGGTCGAGCAGACCGACACCTACAGGCGCTTCTGGGCGGCGACACCCGCCGAGCGCCGGGCGAAGGTGATGCCGTTCCTGTGGAACCGTCTGGTGGCCCAGCAGGGATTCATCGCCGGCAATCGCACCATCGGCAGCCGTATGCAGGTCGCCAACACGATGAAGTTCTCGTATCCCGGCTACAGCGAACTCCTGACTGGCGCGCCGCACGATGACGTCATCACGAGCAACGACAACACGCGCTACCCGTTCCTCACCGTGCTCGAGTGGCTGCGCGCCGATCTCAAGCTGCCTCGCGAGGGCATCGCCGCGTACGGTTCGTGGGAGACCTTCAACTACATCGCCGAACGCGAGGAAGGCGCCATCACGATCAACGCGGGCTATGAGGATTTCGCGCATCCCGACCCCGAGATGAAGACCCTGAGCGCGCTGCAGCACCTCACGCCCAACGGCTTCCACGGCGCCCGGCACGACATCTACACCTTCCGCTTCGGGCTCGCGCATCTGCAGACGGCGCGTCCGCGTGTGCTGTATTTCGCCTTCGATGAAACCGACGACTGGGCGCACCTGAAACGGTACGACCTCGTGCTCGACACCCTGCACCGCACCGACCGCCAGCTCGAGCAGTTGTGGACGTGGCTGCAGTCGGATCCCGCGTACCGCGGCACGACCACGCTCATCCTCACCGTGGATCACGGCCGGGGCCGCACGCCCTCCGACTGGACGGACCACGGCGCGAAGGTCGAGGGCGCGGAAGAGACCTGGATCGGCTGCTTTGGTCCGGCCGTGACCGCGCGCGGCGAATCGCGCGACGCTGGCCTGCTCTATTCGCGGCAGGTGGCCGGCACCATCGCCGCGCTCCTCGGCCGCAACTTCCAGTCGGCGGTGCCCGGCGCCGCCGCGCCTATTGCCGCCTGCACCGGCGGTCGCTGATGCGTCAGCGCCGCAGCAGCAACGTCGTGAACGCCAGGAAGTCGTCGAGGCGCTCGTGGACGATGCTGCGCACGATATCCAGATTGAGCCGCTGGTAGTCGTGGACGGCGACATTGCGGAAGCCCACCATCCGCTTCATGCGGCCGGCCAGTACCGCGTCGAGCTGCCCGGCGCGCTCGAGCAGGTCGAACGCCTCGCGGCTGTCCTGCGGCACGCCGAGCCGGTGGACGCGGACCACGTGCATCGCCAGGTCGATGCTGCTCTCGCACGCCCGCTGCAGATTGAGGACGATGGCGTCCTGGCGCGTCTGATTGGCGAACAGATTCGCGTCGTCGCCGGCGTGCTCCTCGCGCACGCGGCGCACGGCGCGTTCGATCGACGCCGCCTTGTTGATGACGACGTCATCGGCCATACACGGTACCTTCGGCGGCCACACGTTCGAGAATAGCGCGGCGTTCCTCGTTCAGCCGGGCGTAGGCGCTGTACACCAGGTCTTCGAAGGCGCCGCGTCCGGCTTCGTCAGCATCGAACAGGAGTTGGCCGGTCGTGACGACCTGGCTGGCCATGACCGTGGACGCCTGGCGAAGGTCGACGAGATCGACCGCCTGCCTCAGGGTCTCAGCCAGGCGCTCCTGCAGGGCCCACCGCGCCTCGGGCGTGAGGCGCGCCGGCGCGAGTACGGCGAGGTCCACGTCGCTGTCGGCGGTGGCCTGCCCGCGAGCTATCGACCCGAATCCGTAGACGGCAATCACGTCGGGCACCGTGGCACGGATGAGCGAGACGATCTGCGCCGCGCGGCCAGCCGGTTCGAACATGCTCGATTCTACCCCCGAGCCGCCGTGTTAACGTGGCTCTCCGTATGCACACCGGCTCCTACGTCAACGGCACCTGGTACCACCCCGACTCGCGCGAGACCGCGCGCAACATCAATCCGGCCGACACGTCGGACGTGATCGCCGAGTTCCCGCTCGCGACGGCCGCCGACGTACAGCGGGCCATCGACGCCGCGAAGGCCGCGTGGACGGGCTGGAAGAAGACGCCCGGGCCCGAGCGCGGCCGCGTCCTCTGGCGCGCCGCTGACATCGCCCGCCGCCGTGCCGACGAGATCGCCGCGACGCTCACGCGCGAAGAAGGCAAGGTGCTGCGCGAAGCCAAGGGCGAAGTGATGAAGGGCATCTCGCTGCTGGAGTATTACGCCGGCGAGGGCTTCCGCATGCACGGCCGGACGCTGCCGTCGGAAACCCGCGACTGCTTCACCTACACGCTGCGCCAGCCGCTCGGCACCGTGGGCCTCATCGCGCCGTGGAACTTCCCGTGGGCGATTCCGGTGTGGAAGTCGGCGCCGGCGCTCGTCGCCGGCAACTGCGTGGTGTTCAAGCCGTCGGAACTCGTGCCGGCCACGGCCGCCATCCTGACCGACGTCTACGAAGAGGCCGGACTGCCGCCCGGTGTCTTCAACATGGTGGTGGGCAGCGGCCCCGAGGTGGGCGAAGCGATGGTGCACGCGCCCGAGCTGCGC
Organism: Vicinamibacterales bacterium; assembly: GCA_044347565.1. Classification (GTDB taxonomy): domain Bacteria; phylum Acidobacteriota; class Vicinamibacteria; order Vicinamibacterales; family UBA2999; genus CADEFD01. Next base: position 32,394 of record JBIKUN010000026.1, read on the forward strand.
GCCATCTCGTTCACCGGCTCGAACCGCGTCGGCGGCGAGCTCTACGTGAAGGCCGCAAAACGCGGCGCCAAGGTCACGTGCGAGATGGGCGGCAAGAACGCCGTCATCGTCATGCCCGACGCCGATCTCGACAAGGCCGCCGCGGCCATCCATGGCGGCGCGTTCGGCTCGACCGGGCAGCGCTGCACGGCCACGTCGCGCGTCATCGCGCACCCCGACATCAAGCAGGCGCTCATCGACCGGCTGGTCGCCTCGGCGGAGAAGATCAAGGTCGGGCCGGGGCTCGATACGTCGATGGACATGGGCCCGTCGATCGCCGACAAGCAGTGGCAGACGGTGATGAGCTACATCGAGGCCGGCCGCAAGGAAGGCGCGCGGCTGCTCACGGGCGGTCATCGTCCTGACCATCTCTCGCAGGGCTGGTTCATCGCGCCCACCATCTTCGACGACGTGACACCGGGCATGAGGATCTTCCAGGAAGAGATCTTCGGACCGGTGCTGTCGGTCGCCACGGCGACCAGCCTCGAAGACGCGCTCGCGAAAGCCAACGCCGTCGAATACGGACTCACCACCTCGATCTTCACGAAGGACATCAACACCGTGATGCGCTTCATCGAAGACGTGGAAGTGGGCATGGTGCACGTCAACGAGCCCACCGTGGGCGGCGAGGCGCAGCTGCCGTTCGGCGGCACGAAGTCCACCGGCGTCGGCGAACGCGAAATGGCCGAGGAAGGGCTGAACTTCTTCACCGAGATCAAGACGGTGTTCGTGAACTACGGCGGCGCCGCCGGCCCGTCACTGACGCGCTGAGCTCGCGGCCGGCAGCCGCTCGTACATGACAACGGGGGAGCCGGAGCAGATGCTCCAGCTCCCCCGTTGTGTCTCAGAGCTCAGTGACCCGGTTGTTCGTTCCTGGTCTCTGTTCTTTAGAACGACCAGCGCACGCCGAACGTGATCTGCCGCGCCGGCGTGACGGCCGTGACGCCACCGAAGTTCACGGTATTGCCGGCAATCGACGCGCTCGGAAAGCGGGCGAGGTTCACGTCGACCGACCCTGTCCAGTTCACACGGCCGGCCGGCACGCGGAAGAACGGCGTGTAGGTCTGGCCGCTGATACGCCGGAAGTAACCGTTGAACGCCACTTCGATCTTCGGGATCTGATAGCCGGCGAACACCTTCACTTCGTGCGGCCGGTCGAGCGGTACGCGGCCTTCGCGGTTGATGAGGCTCGTGTTCGGGTTTTCGAACAGCGAGCTGTTGACGCCCGTGAAGGTGCCGCTCGTCACGTTGCCGGCGGTCTTCGAGTACACGTACGACAGGCGCGCCTGCCAGCGGTTGATGAAGCGCCGCTCGAGCGAGAACATCGCGCCGTTGTAGTCGCGGTAGGCGTCGAGGTTGCCGGCGCCCGGATACGCCGCCGGATCGAGGTTGTTGATTTCGAACTTCTGCGGAATCGACGCCCGGTTCGCCCAGCTGTAGATCGTCATCGCCTGGTTGGTCTTCGGGTTCGTGAAGGCCACCTGGCCCCACTGTCCGCCGATGAGCGTGGAGTTGATGAAGTTCTTCGCCGTGCGGCGGATGTAGGTGGCCGACGCGCGCCAGTTCTGCTTGATCTGCTGCTCGAAGGCGACGTTGACCTCGTCGGTGCGCGGGTGCTTCACGTCGTTGTTGACGACGTACTTGCTCTCGCCGGAGATGCGGTCGATCTCGACGAGCCGGTTGCCCGGGAAGGCTTCGTAAATGACGTAGTCGCCGATGCCGGGCACGGCGCGGCTCCACGACGTGAACACGGCGCCGTCATACAGGTGGCCGTAGAAGCCCTTGAGTACCGACGTGCCCTTGCCGGTCACATCCCACGCCAGACCGAGGCGCGGGCTGAACTGCTTGGTGTTGTAGTACTCGACGCCGTCGCTGCCCTCGCCGCCGATGGCGTCGAAACGCACGCCCACGTTGGCCGTGACGCGGCCGATCGTCCACTGGTCCTGCGCGTAGGCGCTCTGGCGCTTGTTCCGGCCCTCGACGTCGTACGCGTACGAGTAGGCAAGGTAGGGCTGGCCGCCCACGTCGTAGTAGAACGTGTCGTCGCTGTAGGCGTAGCGGTTGCGGATCTTGCTGCGCTCGATTTCGACGCCGAACTTGAAGTTGTGGGAGCCGGCGGCATCCACGTAGCGATTGAACGAGGCGTTCAGCTGGTTGCGCAGGCGGTCGTACTTCGCGCTGTAGCCGGCGCCGCCCGTGTAGCCGCCTTCGTCGTCGAGGCGGGCGGGCGATGTGTTGACCGGGTCGAGGTCGAAGTAGCCCCAGTAGCCGGTGAACTTCGCCTCCAGGAAGGAGGACCCGCCGATGACCTTGCGGTAGGAGCCGTTCCAGATGTACTCGGGCGAGTCCTGCTCGATGGTGCGGTCGTCGGTGGTGTTGGCGGCGCCACCGAGGCCGGTGCGGCCCGTCTGGTTGTACTGGTCGTACTGCAGGTTAGCCGAGATGGTGTCGTTCGACGACGGCTGGAGCGTGAGCTTGACGTTGAAGCGGGGGCTCACCTCCGTGCGCACGGTGCGCGGGCCATCCGGATCTTCCTTCACCGAATAGCGCTGGATGCTGCCGAAGAAAAAGGCGCGATCGCGCTTGAGCGGACCGCCGAGCTGCACCGTGTAGTCGTTGAGCTTGTCGACGCCGGTGGCGAGCAGCGACGGATTCTCCTTCTTGATGGTGCTCGTGAGGTTGTTGCCCCGCAGGCTCTTCGACGAGTAGCGGTGTTCCGCCAGGCTCGAGAAGCTGTTGCCGCCCGACTTCGTGATCGAATTGACGACGGCGCCCGAGAAGCCGCCGTACTCCGCGGGCTGGCCGAGGCCGCCCACTTCGACCGACTCGACCAGGTTGTAGTTGAAGAACGTCCATGCCGTGCCGCCTTCGGGGTCGCGCGTGTCGACGCCATCGAGCAGCAGCGCATTGGCCGAACCAGCGGCGCCGCCGAACGCGGAGCCGCTGTTGACGCCGGGCGAGTAGTTCAGCAGGCTCGTCGCCGCGTTGGTGCGCGAGAGCGGCATGTTGAAGAGCAGCTCCTGCGAGATGACGTCGTCGGTGGCGGTGGACGTCGTGTCCACCGTGGCGGCGAGCGCGCTCACGGTGACCGTTTCCTGCAGGCCGCCGACTTCGAGCGTGGCTCTCACCTGCGCCGTGGCGCCGATGGCGACGGCGACCCGCTGCTCGAAAGGCCGGAAGCCCGAGAGCTCGGCGCGTATCGTGTACTCACCCGGCTGCAGGCCGATGAAGCGGAACGCGCCAGCGTCGTCGGCGATCTGGGTGTTGCTGCCGGTGCGGCCGGTCAGCACCACGGTCACACCCGGCAGGGCCTGACCCTGCTGGTCCACGACCGTGCCGCTGATGACCCCGGTGAGCGTCTGCGCGCTGGCGAGGGCGCTGACGGCGAGGAAGAGTGCGGGCAGGATGAAGCGCAGCAGTTTCGGCATGGCAGGCCTCATCGCCCCGAACTCTTGATCCGGTCGTTCGACGCGGAGTAGATGGCGTAGGCCGTGCCGGCTCCGATGATGAGGAGCGCCGCGATCCCGGCCTTCGACTTGAAGAACGACCCCGACCGCAGATCGGTCGTGACAGTGGCTGGCGCCTGGGCGGCCCGGCGTTCCTTCATCGCGCCGGCTTCGCGCACGGCAGCGGCGCGGGCAGACTCGAGGAGGGATGCAGGACGGGCACGCACGGCTTCTTCGTCTACGAAACGGCCACCCACGTGCCGTTCCTCATCCGCGCGCCGTTCGACCGCACACGGGGACGCCGCGTCGCGAGCCTCGTCCGCACGGCGGACCTGGCCCCGACGGTGCTGGATCTGCTGGGCGCTGAGCCGGCGGCCGGTGAGGCGCCCGCGCCGGGCAAGAGCCTCGTGCCGGTGATGACCGGCGCGTCGGCCGATCTGGGTGCGGAAGGCTACGCCGAGGCGATGTATCCGCTGCATCACTACGGCTGGAGCGCGCTGCGCGCGGTGCGTATCGGGCAGTACAAGCTCATCGACGCGCCCCGCCCGGAGCTCTTCGACCTCGCGGCCGACCCGGGCGAGACGACGAACCTCTTCGAGTCGCGCCGTGATGTGGGCAACCGTCTGCAACGCGCGCTGCGGGCGCTCGAAGCGCAATTCGCGCGGGCCGCGGCGCCGGCAAAGGCCGAGACGATCGACCCGGAGACACGCGCCCGGCTGACCTCGCTCGGCTACGTGTCGAGTTTCGTCGCCACCGAGACCGACAACACCGTTGTGCGCGCCGACCCGAAGGACAAAATCGCGCTTTTCAACCTGATGTCGGAAGCGCGCGACCTGGGGCACGACGAGGCCGCCGACACGGCGAAGATGATCGCGCTCCTGCGGCAGGTGGTGGCCGACGATCCGCAGGTCATCGACGCCTGGTTCAGCCTGGGGAACGTCTACTACCGGCAGGGCGATTTCGCCGAGGCGCTCACACACTTCAGCAAGGCGCTGGCCCTCAAGCCGGATTACGACCTGGCGCTCATCAACATGGCCAATGCCTACCGCGCGCTCGGCCGCGACGACGAGGCGCTCGCCGGCTACGAGCACTACCTGCGCGTCGACCCGAAGAACGCCTGGGTGCAGTACCA
>JBIKUN010000252.1:0-2969 GCA_044347565.1 Vicinamibacterales bacterium
AACCGCCCTGTGGCGCATCAATATGGCGAGGTTCGGGTCGCCTAGGGAGATGCCATACAGCCCGGAGAGATGCTTTTCACCGAATGCCCCCAGTAGGGGCAGCACGTGAATGGCCGCGACAATGAGGAGCATGATTGTCGCGATGGAGTGCATGCAATAACTCGCAAGCTGCGAACTAGTATTGGACCTGCAAGCCGATCTCGCTGCGTGCAGGATTCGTCAGCCTAATCCCGCCCGCCGAACCCGTCCCGCGCGGCTCGTAAGTCCCCAAGGGTCGCCATCTTAGCACCGGCCGTGCCCCCATCAGACGTGGGGTGAAACCCTGCAAAGTTCGTCAGGATTGCAGTTCGTTCCGCGGCGTCGCCCCGTTGACGCTCCCGTCACAACGAATCCGCCGGACTCCGCACCCCAAGGGCGCCACGGCTGAGCACGTGCGTATAGATCATCGTCGTGCTCACGTCCCGGTGCCCGAGCAGTTCCTGCACGGTGCGGATGTCGTAGCCGTCTTCCAGCAGATGGGTGGCGAACGAATGCCTGAAGGTGTGGCAACTGACCTTCTTGCCCAGGCCCGAGGCCCGCACGGCGACCGTCACCGCGCGCTGCACCGCCGATTCGTGCAGGTGGTAGCGCGTGGGCCCGCCGAAGCGGATATCGCGGCAGACGCGGCCGGCCGGAAACACGAACTGCCACGCCCACTCGGTGGGGGCGTTCGGATACTTCCGCGCGAGTCCGTGTGGCAGCACCACGCCGCCTACCCCCGCGCGCCGGTCGGCGTCGAACATCTGGTGCACGCGCGCCAGGTGCTGCAGCAGCGCGTCGCGGGCGCTCGCCGGCAGCGGCACCGTGCGGTCTTTGTCGCCTTTGCCGCGGCGCACCACGATCTGGCGCCGGTCGAAGTCCACGTCCTTCACACGCAGTTCCAGACACTCGCTCAGGCGCAGTCCGCCGCCGTAGAGCAGCATGCCAATCGTGCGGAACACGCCCGACAGCAGGTGCAGCAGGGTCCGCACCTCGCGGCGGCTCAGCACAACCGGCAGCCGTTCGGCCGGCCGCGCCCGCACGATGCCGTCGAGGCCCTCGAGTTCGCGCGTGAGCACGTGCCGGTATAGGAACAGCAGGGCGCCCAGCGCCTGGTTCTGCGTGGAGGCACTCACCTGCTCGGTCACCGCCAGATGCGTCAGGAAGGCAGTGACGTCCGCTTCCCTCAGCAGCTGCGGGTGGGTCTTGCGGTGGAACAGGATGTAGCGGCGAATCCACGCCACGTACGCCTCTTCCGTGCGTGGGCTGTAGTGGCGCAGGCGCAGCGCCTGGCGTACGCGGTCGAGCAGGCGCGGGGGCGGCGACGGCACCACGGGCATGGCCGTCGCATGTGAGAGTTCCGTGCCAGCAGCGCCGGCGTGGAATTCCCGCGGGTGAGGCTTAGCGCAGCGCAGAAGGTGCCACGGTCCTCGTGGGCGGGGCGCGCAACTCCTACCGCGTGAGCAGCGGCGCCGCGCAGGCGCTGGCGGGCGCCTTCGGGCTCAGGCCGTGAGCAGGCGGATGAGGTCCGCGTCGGCCTCGGGGAACGGCAGCACGGCCAGATCGTCGCGCGCTACCCAGCGCATCTGCTGCCCGATCATCGGGCGCGGGTCGCCGGTGAACGTGCAGGCGTAGAAGTGCAGTTCCACGGTGCGCTCGGGATAGGCGTGCGTGACCGCATGGACGAGCGCACCCACGCCGGCGTGGATGTCGAGTTCTTCGCGTAGTTCGCGGCAGAGCGCCTCAGCGTGGGTCTCGCCGGGTTCGCACTTGCCGCCTGGGAATTCCCAGTGCCCGGCCAGGTGCGTGCCGCCAGGACGCAGGGTGAGCAGGAAGCGGCCGTCACGTTCGATGACGGCCGCCACCACGACGATGTGCATCCGGTGAGTCTAGCGGCGGCCGCGCTGCACGCGCAGCGTGACCACGAACGCGCCCTGGTTGTCGCCCACCTCGTCGTCGTTGACGGCGAGGAAGAGCTGACCATCGGCTGGCAGCGGCAGGAAGGCCGTCTGGTCGCCGATGGCAAACGGCGCGCCGTTGCCGATACGGCCGATGAGCGCGCCGGCCAGCAGCGACGGCGCCGGCGAGTTCGCCGCATAGCGGCCGCGCAGTGAGCCGGCCGGGCCGGCCTTGTCCTCCGCGTCACCCGAGAGCTGCACCTGGCCTTCAGTGGTGAACTGCACGCGGTCGGTGCGGCGCAGCGTGAAGCCGGTGTCGACCCAGCGGGCGTTGGCGGCCACGCGCACCGATCCGGGCGGCATGGCCGGTTCAGCCGGCGCCGGCTGCGGCGCGGGGGCGGACGGCGCGGCACTCAGTGCGGACGGAAAGTTCCCGAAGTACAACCGCCGCACCTCAGAAAAGCGCGCGCGGCGCTCACCGGCGTCGTTCGGCTTGAACGACAGCACGCGCGGCTCCTCTTCCTTGCCCGAGCCTTCGCCGCCTTCGATGTTGAGCAGGCGCCCGCGCAGCACTTCGCCGCTGCGCAGCACGAGCACGTGGTCGCCGCCGCGGGCCGCTTCGATTTCGGTCGCCGGCAGGTTGTCGGCATTCCCCGCCACTTCGAGCACGGCCGATTCGCCAAGCGGGATGATCCGCTGGTCCGCGAGCGACAGGCGCAGGTAGAGCGTGTTGGTGTTGCGGTTCCACGCTTCGAAGCGGCCCGACACGCGCGAGCCGTCGCGCCTGAGCACGGTGGCCTGTTCCTGGGCGCTTGCCACGCCGGCCACGGCCAGAGCCAGTACAGCCGTCCATGTCATCAGTCGTCGATTCACGATGGTCTCCTTCAGGGGACGCTTCCCGTCCCGCCCCGGGTTGCTGCAATCCCGATTCCAGCGCCGCCGTCAGCGGCCCTGCGTGGGCGCCCGCCGCGACGCCAGGTGCCGGTCCAGGAAGTCCGCGGCCGCCGTGTACGCCCGCCGCCAGCTCCGATGCAGCAGGAAGCCGTGCACTTC
>JBIKUN010000137.1:0-11452 GCA_044347565.1 Vicinamibacterales bacterium
TGCCGACTGCATGCCCGGCAGCACCTTCGAGACGCGGCCCTTGTAGACGTTGCCGACGACACCGCGATTGCGTTCCCGTTCGACGAACACCTCGGCGAGCAGATCGTCCTCGAGGATGGCGACACGGGTCTCGTGCCCGTTGGTCGAGATGATCATTTCCTTGTTCATGCGAGTCTCAATTCGTGAATCGCCGCATCCGCACGTTCAGGATGAGGCCGAAGCCGGCGAGGGTGGCGATCATGGACGAACCGCCGTAACTGAGCAGCGGCAGCGTCAGCCCCTTGACCGGGGCCAGACCTGCCGACATGGTGATGTTGTAGACGACCTGGAACATGAAGCTGGCGAGCACGCCCAGCACGAGATACGCGCCCACGCGGTCCTTGGCGAGCCGCGCCGCGTCGAGCGATCGGATGATGACGAAGAAGTAGAGCCCCAGCGCCACGACGACGCCGACGAAGCCCTGCTCCTCGGCCAGCACCGAGAAGATGAAGTCGTTGTGGGCCACGGGCAGGAAGCGCAGCTGCCCCTGCGTGCCCTTCATGAAGCCCTTGCCGGTGACACCGCCCGAGCCCACCGTGATGCGCGCCTGGATCTGCTGGTAGCCGGCACCGCGGGCATCCTGCTCGGGGTCGAGGAAGGTGACGATGCGTTCCTTCTGATAGTCCTGGAGCGCGAACATCCAGGCCACCGGCGCCGACACCACGGCGACGACGGCGGCGATGCCGAGATACCGCACCGGCAGGCCGGCGGCGAAGACGATGACGCCGAGCACCGGCAGCAGCGTGACCGCGGTGCCGAGGTCGGGTTCGTTGGCGATGAGCAGGAGCGGACCGGCCGTGAGCGCGACGGCGAGAAACAGGTCCTGCATCGAGGGCGACGTGCGGCGCACGTCGCCGAGCAGCTTGGCGAGGATGAGCGCCAGGCCGGCTTTGGCGAACTCCGACGGCTGCAGGTTGAAGACGCCCAGATCGAGCCAGCGCCGCGAACCGCCGCGCACCACGCCGAAGATCAGCACGGCGAGCAGCGCCAGCAGCAGCGCGAGATAGATCCAGTGCGCCTTGTCGACGAACGTGCGGTAGTCGATGACGAGGCAGACCACCATGGCGCCCAGGCCGAGCAGCACGGCGTAGATCTGCGTCCAGTACTCGCGGCTCGCTCCGCCCGTGGCGCTGAAGATCATGACGACGCCGATGACGGCAATCGCCAGCACGGCCACGAGAAGCGACCAGTCGAGGTGGGTAGAGAGGCGGCGCTCGAACACGGTCAGCGCAGACCGCCCTCGGCATCACCGCCGGCGACCGCCCGCGTGGGCGGCGGCGGCGCCGTATAGCCGGGCGTGCCAGGTACCGCGGGCATCACGGGCAGCGGCCGCCCTTCCTTCCGCGCGTAGTAGGTTTCGATGATGTGGCGGGCGATCGGCGCCGCCAGATAGCCGTGTTCGGAGTGTTCGGCGAAGATGACCCCCGCCAGTTCCGGGTTGTCCTTCGGCACCATGAACACGAACCAGCCGTGGTCGCGCAGGTCCTTGCCGGTGCCGCGTGCCCGCTGCTTCCCCTGCAGCGAGATGACCTGCGCCGTGCCGGTCTTGCCCGCCACGTCGCGGCCGGCGATCTTCGCCCGCACCGCCGTGCCGGCACCGTTCACGGCCATCCAGAGCCCGTCGTGCACCGCCGAGACGGTGTCGGGCTTGAGCGTCACGGGTGCTGCGGCAACCGGGTTCTGTACCTGCTCCCACGTGCCGCCGTTCGACGTCGCCTTTACCAGCCGCGGCGTCACGCGCTGGCCGCGCGCCACCGAGGCCATCATGACGGCCATCGACATCGGCGTGACCGACACCTGTCCCTGACCGATGGCGACCGAGATCGTCTCTCCGGGGTACCAGCGCTCGCCGGTGCGCTGCTGCTTCCAGGCGGTGGACGGAATGATGCTCTCGATCTCGTTCGGAAGGTCCACACCCGACTTCGTGGCCAGGCCGAGCTTCTCGGACCAGTCGTGGATCCGGTCGACGCCGAGCTGATTGCCGACGGTGTAGAAGAACGTGTTGCACGACTTCTCGAGGGCGTGCCGCACGTCCATCCAGCCGTGGTGGCCGAGGCACTGGAAGAAGCGGCCGTAGAAAGTGCCGCCGCCGGCGCAGAAGATCTTCGTCTCGGGCGTGATCACGCCTTCTTCGAGCGCCGCGGTCGCCATGACGACCTTGAAGGTCGACCCCGGCGAATAGCGGCCCTGGATGGCGCGATTCTGCAGCGGCCGCAGTTCATCGGCGTTCAGCCGCTGCCAGGTGGCCTTGTCGATGCCCGCGGCAAACGCGTTCGGGTCGTAGGCCGGCAGACTGACGAGCGTGAGGACGTCGCCGCTGGCCGGTTCGAGCACGACTGCCGAGCCCCAGTAGCCGGTGGTCCTGAAACCTTCCTCGGCCGCCCGCTGCATCGACGCATCGAGCGTCAGTTGCATGCGCTTGCCTTCGGTGGGCGCTTCCTCGTCGAGCGTGCGAATCTCGCGGCCGACGCTGTTCACGACGACGCGGCGCGCGCCGTCGCTGCCCATCAGGATCTGGTTGTAGGTGCGCTCGAGGCCCGACTGCCCCATCACGGTGCCGCTCGCCACTGCGCCGTTGGCCACCTGCTGCTCGCTGGCCTCGCCGACGTAGCCGAGCAGGTGCGCGCCGAGCGCGTTGGCCGGATAGCGCCGCGTGGATACCTGCTGCACGACCACGTCGGGCAGTTCGAAGTCGAGCCGGCGCGCCGTGACGGCCGCCACCTGCGCGAGCGTCGCATCCTGCACGACGATGACCGGGCGGTACGACGGCTCACGGCGATGCCGCTCCACCGTCTCGCGCATCGCGGCTTCATCCGCGCCCGTGACCTTCGCGAGCAGGCGCATCGTGCGGTCGAGATCGCGCGAGTGCTCGCGCATGATCGAGATGTTGAACGAGGCGCGGTTCTCGACCAGCACTTCGCCGTGGCGGTCGAACATCACCCCGCGCGGCGCCCGGAGCGGCAGCGTACGCTGGTGATTGTTCTCCGCCATCTCCCTGAACTTGGCGTGCTGGAAGACCTGGAAGAACCAGAAGCCGCCGAGCAGCAGCACGAAGATGACACTGATGACGACCCGGAGCGCCGTGATGCGCGACTGCAGGCGGCGCCGATCGTCGACGACTCCGAAGGCCCCGATGCGCATGGCTCAGGCGCTCCCGCCGCGGCGCGTCATCGCGACACCCGCATGCCGCGCGTGGCGCGGCGCCGCTCGATGGCGGGCGGCAGCCATTCGCTCAGCTTGAAGCACACGACGCCGACCAGACCATTGCCGGCCGCCTGGATGGCGACGGCGGTCATCGGGTCGGGAAAGCTCCGCAGTCCGAGCAAGGCATACGCTCCCATGAAGAGCACGGCGTGCGCCACCGTGGCGGCCGCGAAGGTCACCATGCGCGGCACGGTCGCCGTCACGATGAACTGGGTGCCGAAACGGCCGACCACGAACCCCACCACGGTCTTGGCCAGTCCGCCCATGCCTAGGATACCGGTGGAGAGGGCGTCTTGCACCAGTCCTCCCAGCGTGCCGGCCACGAGGCCCGCCACCGGTCCACCCGTGAGCGCGACGTAGACCACGACCACGAGCACCAGGTCCACGGTCGGGGTGCCCCGCCACTCGAACCCGCCCGAGGCCGACTGGACCAGCACCGCGACGGCCAGCGCGGCCAGGGTGCCGAACGCCCTCATTTCACGGCCTCGACGGCCGCGGCCTGCCGCTGGAGCACGACGAGCACGTCCTCGAGACGCGAGAAGTCCACGGCGGGACGGACGGCGATCTCGTGGTAGAGCCCGTCGCCCCGGGTGACCCGCCCGACCGTGCCGAGGATGAACCCTTCGGGATAGAGCCCGTCGATGCCCGAGGTGACCACGACGTCGCCGGCCACGACGTCGCCGGTGGCGGGCGCGAAGTCCATCCGCAGCGAGCCGTCGCCCACGCCGACGACGATGCCCTGCACGCGGGTCCGCTCGATGACGGCGCCGGCGGCGGCGTTCCTGTCGACGATGAGCTGCACGAGCGAGGCGCGGGCGCTCGGCTGGGTCACACGTCCGACCACGCCGGACGGCGCCACAACGGCCATGTCGGCGGCGACGCCGTCAGAGCCGCCCTTGTCGATGGTGACGGTACGGAACTCGGGACTGACGGCGGCCGCGATCACCTCGGCGCCGGTGGTCTCGAGCGGCACGCGGGCGCGCAGTTGCAGCAGGCTGCGATACGCGTCGGCGCGTTCGGCGCGGGCGCGCTCCGCCTGGAGCTGCACCTGCAGGGCGTTCAGTTCGGCGCGCAGGGCGTCGTTCTCCGAGCGCACGTCGCGCAGCGCGAAGTAGCTGCCCCACACGCTGCGCACGCCGCCGACGACCGTGGACGCGCCGCGCTGCCCTTCCGAGAAGCCGCCGAACACCACCGTGTGGAAGATGGTGCGGCCCGAACTGGTCGTCACCTGCGCCGAGATGAGGCCGACGTGCAGCGTCACGGCCGCTGCGAGCAGGAGCCCCGGACGCTGACCGATGTCGGCAAGTGGCATGTGGAAGGCGACCGTCGGTCGCCCGGACCGGGGCTCGGGACCCGGGGCCCGGCCTAGTCGATGGCGATCTTTCTGAGGAGGTCGAAGTTCGACAGCATCTTGCCGGCGCCGAGCACGACCGACGACAGCGGATCTTCGGCGTTGGTCACCGGCAGGCCGGTTTCCTCGCGCAGGCGCTTGTCGAGGTTGCGCAGCATCGAGCCGCCACCGGTGAGCACGATGCCGCGATCGACGATATCGGCCGAGAGTTCCGGCGGCGTGCGCTCGAGCGCCACGCGCACCGCGTCGACGATGACGTTGACCGTTTCGGCCAGCGCCAGACGGATTTCCTCGTCGCTGATGGTGATCGTCTTCGGCACGCCCTCGATGAGGTGGCGGCCCTTGATCTCCATCGTCGTCACGTTCTCGAGCGGGAAGGCGGAGCCGATTTCGATCTTGATGGCCTCGGCCGTGCGCTCGCCGATGAGCAGGTTGTACGCCTTCTTGATGTAGTGGATGATCGCCTCATCCATCTCGTTGCCAGCCACGCGGACGGCTTTGGAGTAGACGATGCCGGCCAGCGAGATGACGGCGATGTCGGTCGTGCCGCCGCCGATGTCGACCACCATGTTGCCGCTCGGCTCCTCGATGGGCAGCCCGGCGCCAATGGCCGCGGCCATGGCTTCCTCGATCAGGTGCACTTCACTGGCCTTGGCCCGGTAGGCGCTGTCCTTCACCGCGCGCTTCTCAACCTGCGTAATCTCCGACGGCACGCCGATGACAATGCGCGGACGCACCCAGACGGTGCCGTTGTGGGCCTTCTTGATGAAGTACGTCAGCATCTTCTCGGTGACGTCGAAGTCGGCGATGACGCCGTCCTTCATCGGCTTGATTGCCACGATGTTGCCCGGCGTGCGGCCCAGCATCTCCTTGGCTTCGCGCCCCACGGCCTCGACGCGGCCGTTCAGCTTGTTCACCGCCACGATCGACGGCTCGTTGACCACGATGCCCTTGCCCCTGGCGTAGACACACGTGTTGGCCGTCCCCAGATCGATGGCGAGATCGGTGGAAAACGCAGAAAAGAACGATCCAAGACCCACGCGGACGGCTCCTGACTAGGGGTTGGCGACGGCCACGCCGTCCTTCCCCGATTCCTTGACGCGATACATGGCAACGTCTGCCGCGCGCATGAGTTCTTCCGCCGAACTGGCGGCGTCGGGCAGGGTCGCCACGCCCACCGACACGGTGAGGCGCACGTCGAGCCCGTCGGCCGCCAGGAACACGAAGTCGCGCACGCGGTCGCGCACGCGGTCGGCGACGCCGACAGCGCCCCCCGACCCGGTCTCCGGCAGCACGATGGCGAATTCGTCGCCACCAAAGCGCGCGACGACATCGGTTTCCCGTGCCGACCCGCGGATGACACCCGCCACCTCGACGAGCGCCCGGCTGCCGGCCAGATGGCCGAACGAGTCGTTCACGCGCTTGAAGCCGTCGAGGTCGATGAAGAGCAGCGAGAGCGAGCGCCCGCTGCGCGAGGCCCGCTTCGATTCCCGGCGCAGCACCTGATTCAGGAACCGCGAGTTGTAGAGCTGGGTGAGGTCGTCCGTCACCGAGAGCGCTTCGGCCCGGCGGATGGCGAGCGCGTTGTCGAGCGCGAGCGCCGGCCCCTCGAGAATGTCGGCGAGGGCGTCGGCGGCCGCCGGCGCGAGCCGGGGTTCCCCTTTCGAGACTGCCCGTTCGACGGCGACGAGCGCCGCGACCACCCGGCCGCGGCAGCGCAGCGGCACGGCGAAGGCCCCGCCCGCCGCCCCGCGGACCCGCAGGTCGTGCCGCAGATCCTGGCTGGCGAACTCGCGGCCGTGCGACAGCACCCAGCGGCTCACGGCCGCGGCCGGTGCCGAGAGGGCCGCCGACATGCCACGCGAGGCCATCAGCCCCACCTGGCCGTCCATGTCTACCGCGTAGACGGCGAGCGCCGGCGTGCGCAGCCACTGGGCCGCGCTCGTGACGATGAGCTCGCCGATTTCCTCGGGGTCGAGCGTCTCGTGTGCCGATCGCATGAGCGCGAGTTGCACATCGGGTCGGGCCAGTCGCGTCTTCAGGGAACGCTGCGACTGACGGAGACGGGTCGCGAGGTCGGCGCGGGCAGCTGCTGAAGGTGGCATGGGCTTCAGCCGAGACTGGGGGAGTCTTGGGGCGAATTCGGCCCGTTCCGGCACTTGTCTAGTGCCCTGACTATACCACAGCGCCTCGGCCGTGATCGGGTCGATTTCACGCCCCGGCGCCCCCCGCCACACGAGGGTGTGGGAATCGGCACGCAACCTTGTTAGGATCGACGGTTCAAGGAACCTACCCATGACCACGCTCGACTGGATGCGGCGGCACCGTGGCTGGCTCAAATGGAGCCTGGCCGTCCTCATCATTCCGTTCGCTTTCTTCTTCGTGCCCAACAACAACGTCACCACGGCGGGTATCTCGCCCGATACCGTGCTGGCCGACGTCGAGGGGCAGAGCATCACCGTCGCCGAGTTCCAGCGCCGCTACAACGCCCAGCTCCAGCAGTACCGGAACGCGTACGGCGGCCAGATCAGCGAGCAGATGCTGCGGCAGCTCGGGATCGACCAGCAGATCCTGCAGTCGCTCGTCGATGAGCAGGCGATGGTGGCCGAGGCGCGCAAGCAGAACCTCACGGTGAGCGACGTCGAGGTGCGGCAGCGCATCCTGTCGCTGCCGGCGTTCATGGAGAACGGCCAGTTCATCGGCGAGACACGCTACCGCCAGCTGCTCTCGATGCAGAACCCGCCGCTCACCACCCGTGAGTTCGAGGAGCAGCTCCGCCAGGCCATCCTGGCCGAGAAGCTGCGCACCTCGGTCACCGGCTGGATGTCGGTGAGCGATGCCGACGTGGCGCAGGAATTCCGGCAGCGCAACGAGAAGGTGAAGATCGAGCTCGTGCCGCTGACCGCCGAGTCGATGAAGAGCCAGGTCACGGTGACCGACGCCGACCTCCAGACGCGCTTCGACGCCAACAAGGACACCTATCGTATCGGCGAAAAGCGCAAGGTCAGGTACGCGCTGCTCGAGGTCGAGAAGGTGCGCGAGACGGTGCAGGTGCCCGACGCCGATGTCGAGGCCTTCTACACCCAGAACAAGGCGCAGTACTCAACCGAAGGCCGCGTGCGCGCCAGCCACATCCTGCTGAAGACCGAGGGCAAGGACGAAGCGGCCGTGAAGGCGAAGGCCGAAGCGCTGCTCGCCCAGGTCAAGGCGCCGGGCGCCGACTTCGCCGCGCTCGCCAAGGCCAATTCCGAGGACGAGGGCTCGGCCGTGAACGGTGGCGACCTCAACTACTTCGGCAAGGGCCAGATGGTGCCCGAGTTCGAGCAGGCCGCCTTCGCGCTCAAGGCCGACGAGGTGAGCGGCCTCGTGAAGACCACCTTCGGCTTTCACATCATCAAGGTGATCGACAGCCAGCCCGAGACGTCGCGGCCGGTGGCCGAGGTGAAGCCCGAGATCGTCGATCAGCTCAAGTGGCAGAAGGCCCAGCAGGAGGCCGAGCAGGTCGCCAAGGCCATGGAAGCGGCCATCAAGTCGCCGGCCGACTTGGAGAAGGTGGCGAAGGAACGCGGCGTGACCGTCGTGGAATCCCCGCTCTTCCTGCGCGACGAACCGATTGGCGAGCTCGGCGCGGCGCCCGACGTCGCCGCCCGTTCGTTCACGATGAAGGACGGCGAAGTCACGCCCGCCCTGCGCGTGTCGCGCGGCTGGGTGTTCGCGACACCGACCGGCAAGCAGGATTCCTACATCCCGCAGCTCGCCGAAGTGACGGCGCGGGTGCGCGAAGACGTCGTGCGCGAGAAGGCGGCCGAACTGGTCAAGACGCGCGCCGCCGCCATCGCCGCCGACCTGCGCACGGCGGCCGACTTCGCCGCCGCGGTGAAGAAGGCCGGCCTCGAGACCAAGCCCACGGAGCTCATCGCGCGCGGCGCGGCGCTGCCCGACATCGGCCCGAACGCCGAGGTCGAGAAGGCGGTCTTCGCGCTGCCACAGGGCGGCGTGACCGGCGCCATCACGACGCCGAACGGTGCCGTCATCGCGCGCGTGGTCGAACGGGCCGACGTGACCGACCAGCAGCTGGCCGACGGCCGCGACGCGCTGCGTGAGGAACTCACGAACCAGCGCCGCGACCGCTTCTTCAGCGCCTACATGGCCAAGGCGAAGACGTCGCTGGCCATCGCCATCAAGCAGGACGTGCTCACGCAGGTGATGGGCCCGATGCCCGCCGCGCCGGCGTTCCCGGCGCCGGTGCCCGGCACGATGCAGTAACCCACCCGCACGGCCGGCGGTCCCTCAGGGGCCGCCGGTCGCGTCGCTCGCGCTCCGGCCCCGCACTCCCCCGCCCGCCCGTTCGCTCCCGCCCCCCGCCTCGCCCCCGCTCAGTCGCGGAACACGACCAGCACCGCGCCTACTTCCCCGCCGCCCAGGCGGCGAGGGCTGCGTCGATGGCGGCCGACGTCTCCTTCCACGCCGTGAGCATCTGCGGTGTGGGCGGAAGGTCGGCCGCCTCGACGAGACCGAAGAGCTGCGTCGCCTGCCCCTGCGCACGGACCAGGGCCGTCTCGGCGGCGCGGGCGCGGGTGGCGGCCTCGCCGCTGCCGGCCATCGCCGCGCGCACCTCGGTGAGCGCCGTGGCGACGCGCCGGAGCGCGGCGTCGATCGCCCGTGACGTCGCGTACTGCAGCGTGAGCGCGGCCGGCGTCGTCTTCACGCGCGGATCCATGCGCACCGTGAGCGGCGCCGTCTGCACCACGCCGTCCACGGTGAGACGCACCGTGTAGCGTCCGGGCGGGACGACGATGCCGCGCGGCACCTGCGGCGTGGCCCGGAACGTCGCGGCGATGGGATAAGAGAACGACGCCACGGCCGGCGGATCGTGGCGCAGGTCCCACACGAAGCGATGGAGGCCCGCCGACGCGGCCAGCGTCTGCGGCGTACCCAGCCAGTAGTCGGGCGTGTTGCGCCCGGCCACCGGCGGCGCCGGCGTGTCGCGATTCGTGTAGCGGCGCACCACCGCGCCCGTGCCATCCAGCACGTCGAGCGCGACGTCGCGGGCCGCGCCCGTGAGCCGGTAGTGGATGAGCGCGCCATCCGCCGGGTTCTGCCCGGCCGGTTCGTCCGGCGGCAGCGGCGTGTCGGTGTTGGTGTTGAAGCGCCAGCGCCAGGCGGCCTGCGGCTCGAACAGGTGCGTGCCCTTCGCGAGCGCGCCGGCTGCGATCTGCCTGAGCGGCGTGATGTCGTCGAGAATCCAGAACGAGCGGCCGTGTGTGCCGACGACGAGGTCGTCGTCCTTCACGACGAGGTCGCGGATCGACGTGGCCGGCATGTTCACGCGCAGCGACTGCCAGTGGTCGCCGTCGTCGAACGACACGTAGACGGCCTGCTCCGAGCCGGCAAAGAGCAGCCCGCGCTGCTTCGGGTCTTCGCGCACCACGTTGATGATGCCGCCGTCGGGAATCCCGGTGACGATCTCGGTCCAGGTCTTCCCGCCGTCGCGCGTGCGGAAGATGTGCGGGCGCAGATCGTCGAGGCGGATGGTGTTCACGGCCGCATACGCCGTCTGCGGGTCGACGTGCGAGGCGTCCATGAGCGACACCTTCCACCACGGCCCGAGCGCCGGCGGCGTCACATCGGTCCAGCGGGCGCCGCCATCACGCGTCACATGGATGAGCCCATCGTCGGTGCCGGCCCAGATCGTCTTCTCGTCGAGCGGCGAGGGCGCAATCGTGTAGATGACGCCGCGTCGTGTCGGCGCAGCGTCCGGCGCGCCGCGGTACACGCCGACGGTCGCCGGCACGTCCCACCGTTCGCGCGTGAGGTCGGGACTCAGCTGCGTCCACTGCTGTCCGCCGTCGACGGTCTGCCAGAGCACGTTCGACGCGAAGTAGAGCTTCCGCGGATTGACCGGCGAGAACAGCACCGGCATCGTGCGCACGACGCGGTAGTCGGGCGCGCGCAGCGCCTGCGGCCCGACCTGCTGCACCTGGCCGGTGCGGCGGTCGTAGCGGCTCACCTTGCCGCCGTAGACGATGTCGGGGTTCAGCGGATCCGGCGCCACGTAGCCGTATTCCTCGACGCCCACCGGATGCCATTCGCGGAACGTGATCTGGCCATCGTCGCCGCGGCTCGCGATGCACGCCGAGCCACTTTCCTGCTGCCCGCCGCAGACGCGGTACGGGAAGGCGTTGTCGGTCGACACGTGATAGAACGCCGCTGTGGGCTGGTTGTACCAGCTGCTCCACGAGGCGCCGCCGTTCAGGCTGATGATGGCGCCCTGGTCCGACGACATCGCCATCACGTCGGGATTCTGCGGATTGATCCACAGCTCCTGGTAGTCGTCGCCGCCGGGGGCGCCGCGGAACGCGGTGAAGGTCTTGCCGCCGTCCACCGACTTCCACGCGACAATGGTGGGCACAAACACCACGTCCGGCTTCGTCGGGTGCACCTGGATGTCGGCGGCATCCGACGGCCGCGCCACCACGCGCGGATCGCTGTTCACGCGGTACCAGCTTTCGCCGGCATCGTCCGAGCGGTAGATGCCCTCGCCCTCGCGGGCCTCGACCACCGCGTAAAGCCGCGACGGCAGCGTCGGCGCCACGGTGACGCCGATGCGGCCGAGGCGCCCCTGCTCCCAGCTCGGCAGGCCCTTCGTGAGCGGCCGCCACGTCGTGCCGCCGTCGGTGGACTTGAAGAGGCCGGTGCCGGCACCGCGGAAGTCGCCGTTCTCCCATGGGCCCTGCCGCGCCTGCCAGAGCGCCGCGTAGAGCACGTCCGGGTTCTCGGGATCCATCGTCACGTCGGCCGCGCCGGTGTTCTCGTCTTTGTAGAGCACGCGCTCGAACGTCTGGCCGCCGTCGCGCG
>JBIKUN010000253.1:0-2943 GCA_044347565.1 Vicinamibacterales bacterium
ACGGGCGGCCTCGGTCCGACCGACGACGATCGCACGCGCGATGTCGCCGCCGCCGTGCTCGGCCTGCCGATGCGCGAAGCGGCGGACGTGCTCGCAGGCATTCGTGAGCGCTTCGGGCGGCGCGGCCTGACGATGCCCGACATCAACCGCCGGCAGGCGATGGTGCCGGCCGGCGCCACCATCGTGCCGAACGAACGTGGCACGGCGCCCGGCCTGTGGATCCCGGCCGGCGACCGCGCCATGCTGCTGCTGCCCGGGCCGCCGCGCGAGATGGTGCCGATGCTCGAGCACGCGCTCGCGACGCATGTCGCACCGCGCTGGGGCGGGGGGCTCATCCGTCAGCGCGCGCTCGTCGTCGCCGGCCGCAGCGAATCGTGGGTGGACGAGCGGGCGCAGCCGGTCTACGGCCCATGGCGCGACGAACCGCTGCCGATTGCGACGACGATTCTTGCGAGTCTCGGCACCGTGGCACTGCACCTGACATGTCATGGCGCCGACGACGCCGCGCTCGCGCGCCGCCTCGATGCCGCCGTGGCCGCCCTCGACGCGGTGCTCGGCGATGACGTCGTGAATCACGATGGACGTTCGCTCGAGCGCACGGTGGGCGAGCTGCTCGGGGCGCGTGGCTGGCGCGTGGCGCTCGCCGAGTCGTGTACCGGTGGCCTCGTGACCACGCGCCTCACCGACGTCGCGGGTTCGAGCGCGTGGGTGGACCGGGCCGTGGTGTCATACAGCAACGCCGCCAAGGTCGAGGCGCTCGGCGTGCCCGAGGCGCTCATCGCGGCGCACGGTGCCGTGAGCGAGCCGGTCGCGGCGGCGATGGCCGAAGGCGCGCGGGCGCGTGCCGGCGTCGACGTGGCCGTGGCTATCACCGGCATTGCCGGCCCCGGCGGTGGCACGGCGGAGAAGCCGGTCGGGCTCGTCTGTTTCGCGATCACGGGCGCCCGTGGCACCGAGGTGCGCACGTCGCGGTTCGCCGGCGATCGGGCCGTCGTCCGTTCGCTCGCCGCGACGACGGCGCTCGACCTGCTGCGGCGCTACGTCCGCGCGAGCGACGAGGCGTGATTCTTTCGGCCTGCGCCGGCTACGCGATCGGATCGCTGCCGCTCGGCTACCTGGCCGGCCGGCGCTGGGGCGGTGTGGATCTGCGCGCCGTGGGCAGCCGCAACGTGGGCGCCACCAACATGTATCGCGTGTCGGGGCCACGGCTCGGTGTGGCCGTGATGATCCTCGACATGGCGAAGGGCGCGCTCGCGGTGGCGCTCACCTCGGCCGTGGTCGACGGCGCCGATCCCGTGGCCGCCGGTGTGGCCGCCGTGGCAGGGCACGTATATCCGGTCTGGCTGCGCGGGCACGGCGGCAAGGGCGTGGCGACCGCCTGCGGGGCCTTCGCGCTGCTGGCGCCGCTCGCGACGCTGGCGGCGGCGCTGGCCTTCACGCTCACGGTGGCGCTGAGCCGCGCCGTCTCCGCCGGGTCGCTCGTGGCCAGCATGACACTGCCGGCCGCGGCGGCGCTGACCGACGCGGGGGCAACGGTCGCGTGGGGCAGTGCGCTCGCCGGGCTGCTCGTCGTCTGGCGCCATCGCGGTAACCTGGCCCGTCTTCGCCGCGGCACGGAGCACCGCCTGGCACGCAGGGGGATACCGCATGCGTAGTGTGACGGTTGTGGGCGCGGGCAGCTGGGGGACGGCGCTCGCCGTGCACCTGGCGCGAGTCGGTCATCGGGTGCAGCTCTGGGCGCGCGATCCCGATCTCGTGGCCGACATGCGCGCGCGCCGCGCCAACGCGGTGTACCTGCCGGATATCGTCTTCCCGGAGACGCTCACCGCCACGGCCGATCTGCCCGCGGCGCTGTCCGACGCCCAGTTCGTCGTGGTGGCCGTCCCGTCGCACGGCCTGCGTCAGGTGCTGCGGCAGGGCGCCGCGCACGTCGATCGCGGCGCCGTCGTGCTCAGCGCCACGAAGGGGCTCGAAGACGGCTCGCTGCTCCGCATGTCGGAGGTGATCCGCGCCGAGTGGAGTCATGTGGACGAGGTGGCCGTGCTCTCGGGCCCGAGCTTCGCGCTGGAGCTGGCGCGTTCGCTGCCCACCGTGGTCGTCGTGGCCTCGGCCAATGACGGCGCCGTGCGGCACGTGCAGGAGGAGTTCCGTTCCGGCGCGCTGCGGCTGTATGCGAGCAGCGATGTGACAGGCGTGGAACTCGGCGGGGCCCTGAAGAACGTCATTGCCATTGCCGCCGGTGTCGTCGAAGGCCTGGGGCTCGGGCACAACGCGCTGGCCGCGCTCATCACACGCGGGCTGGCAGAGATCTCGCGCCTCGCGGTGGCTGCTGGCGGCGAGCGTGAAACGCTGGCCGGCCTCGCGGGCATGGGCGACCTCGTGCTCACCTGTACTGGCCAACTCAGTCGCAACCGGCACGTCGGACTCGAACTGGCGCGCGGGCGCAACCTGGACGAGATCGTCGCGGGCATGAAGATGGTGGCCGAAGGCGTCAGGACCACCCAGGCCGCGCTGGCCCTCGGGGCCCGGCTCGGCGTGGAACTGCCGATCGCGGCCCAGGTGGAGGCCCTGCTTGCCGGGCGGGTCGGCCCGGCGGCGGCCGTGGCCGGCCTGATGGGCCGGCGGCAGCGCGCCGAGACCGACTGACCGCGGCGATTCGGCCCCGGGGCAGCGCCCTGTTAAGATCGTGCGGATGGGTCTGCTCGATCGTCTCACACGGGGCCTGGCGCGCACGGCGGAACGCCTCGCGCAGCGGTTCGATGACATCGTCGGCCGGGCCGACGCGCCCGGGCGTGAGACGGCGGCCCTCGACGTCGACACCGTCGAGGCACTCGAGGAACTGCTGCTCGGCGCCGACGTCGGGCTTGGCGCGACCGGCCGCCTCATCGGCGCCGTGAAGAAGCGGCCGCGCACCGGCACCGGACTACGGGCGGCCCTCACCGA
>JBIKUN010000138.1:0-11397 GCA_044347565.1 Vicinamibacterales bacterium
GGGCCGTGGTATTCAGCATCACCGTTGCGGTCAGGTGGACGACGCTCACGGCGCAGAAGCCGACAACGACCGCCACCAGATGCCGCGGCACCACGGGCGCGAGCGGCAGCAGCCGCAGGAGCGCCTGTCCGTAGAGCACCGAGAGCGCGGCAATGACGCCCACCGCGAGCACCGTCGACGCGCCGTGCACCAGACCGCCAAGCGCCGGCGCCAGAAGCAAGGCTGTCGCGAACGCAGCGGTGATCCCGCACAACTCCGCGGCCTCGCTGCTTCGGCTCCCCTGCGTCGGCCCCTGCATCACCGAGCCTCGACCGAGAGACCGATGCCGGTACGCCCGAAGCCGTTGCCGTTGTAGAGCAGCACCCGGTGCCCCGGCGCGCCGTGGACGACCGGATACGCGATCATCTCCGCATCCCAGCCGTCGGCCGATGGCGCCACCACGTCACGGTCATCGTGACGCGTCCAGGTCAGCCCATCCGGCGATTCCGCGTAGCCCATCACGTAGTATTCACCGCGCACGCAGTACCACATGCGATACACGTCGCCGTCACGCACGACACACGGCCGCCCGAAGGCATGTTCCGCCGGCGAGGCGTAGTCGAGGCACACACGGCCCTCGCGGCGCCAGGTCACGCCGTCGGACGACTCGGCGTACTTGATGTGGTAGCGATGCCGCGGACCGCCGGGGCCAGCCTCCCAGGCCGTGCCCGACACGTACCACATGCGCCAGCGATCGTCCTCGCGCAGCACCCAGGGCGACGCCGTGAGGAACGGGTCGACGTCGGCACGATCCAGCAGCGGCGCCAGCGACCGGCGGTGGAACGTCACGCCGCCGTCGTCACTCACCGCGAGCCCGGCCTGCAGATAGAACGGCACGCTGACGCCGAGCGACCAGCCAGTGTAGTAGAGGAACAGGCGCTCGCCGGCAGCCACGACGCACGACATCGTGACACCGGCATCATCGAAGGTGCCGAGCGCCCCCGGCGACAGCACGGGCGCGGGCGCGAACACCGCCGCCACGTCCGGACGCGCGAGGTCGAGCGTGGCGTAGCCGATGTGCGAGCGGTTCGCGGCATCGCGCGAGCTGAAGTACACGCGCTGGCCGCCGGCCACATCCGCCACGGCGGGAAGCGCCGCGTGCGTGCCGATCCACGATGCCTGCCCGCGCGGCTCGATGAGCCGCCCGTGTTTCACCCACGCCATGTGCTAGAGATCCACCTGGTCGCTGCTCTTCGCGAACTTCGCCGTGCGATCGGGTACCCACACCGAGCCGGGCGGCGTGGACTTCATGATGAGCGCGCCGGCACCGATGAGCGAGCGGTCGCCAATGGTGATGCCGTTGCGGAGCGTGGCATTCACGCCGAGGAAACAATGCGTGCCGATCGTGACGTGCCCCGACACCACCACGTGCGAGCTGATGAAGCAGTGATCGCCGATGACCGCGTCGTGGCCGATGTGGTTGCCGCTCCACAACGTGACGTTGCTGCCGATCCGCACGAATGGCTGCACGGTGTTGTCTTCGAGGATGAAGCCGTTGTCGCCGATTGGATACTGCGTGAGGCACGAGCAGCGGCTGCTGACGTAACTGACGAGCGTATAGCCGAGCGCCTTCGCCTCGGCGTACTTCGCCGCCCGCACCTGGTTCATGTGCGCGTAGCTGAGCGCTACGAACATCCCGTACGACGCTGGCGGATAGTTGGCCGCGACCTCTTCGAACGGCACGACCGGCAGGTCGAGGAACGTGTCGGCCGTGCGGTAGGCGGCATCCACGGTGAAGGCCACGACCCGGTGCGGCGAATCGGTCGAAAAATAGAAATGCGCCAGCCGCGCGATGTCTCCCGTGCCGAAGATGACGATGTCGGCCATCAGCGCCTACTTTCTCACGACGATCGTGAACTCGTACAGCGGCGTGTCGTGCAGGAGCGCCACCCGCGGTGAATACGTCCGCTTGCACAGATCGAAGATCTCCAGCGGATCGGCGTAGTAGAGCGTGTCGCGCCGGCGCTCGACGTCCGAGTAGGTGGAGAGCATGTTGAAGGCGAAGCCGCGCGTGCCGGCCGCATCGAGCTGACGGAGGGTGGCGTGCACGTAGTCGCGCCACTCGGCATCGTCGTGGTGCAGCCTGACGTTGAAGATGCCGCTGGCCACGGCATACGTGGACGGCCCGAATGCCGCGGCGTCGATCGCAAACGACGCGTGCGCATCCGCGGCGTGGCGCAGCCGGGCGGCCGCCACCATCTCGTCGCTGAAGTCGCAGCCGCGGTAGTCGAGCGGCAGGCCGCGCCGGCGGATCGTGTCGAGCAGCGCACCGTAGCCGCAGCCCACGTCGAGCAGCGACGCGCCGGGCGCGTCCTGCACCACCGTGAGCAGCTGGTCGAAGCGCAGCTCCTGCGAGTCGGCCGAGTTCCAGTCGACGCCGCGGGCGGTCGGGCCGAACTCGCGCAGCCGGTTAGCGTAGTACCGCTCGACCGTCTGGCGAATCGCTGCGGACGGATCCCTCGGCGGAACGCTCATAGACCTGCCTGACGATCGTGTAGGGCCGCTGTTTGGTCTCGATGAAGATGCGCGACACGTAGATGCCGATGATACCAAGGCTGCCGAGCATCAGACCGCCCAGCAACCACACCGAGACGATGAGCGACGGCCAGCCGGGCAGGGCCACGCCGAAGAACAGCCGCTGCACCACGAGATACACGGCGGCCACCGACGCGCCGGTGCCGATGACGACGCCGAGGTAGAAGATGGCGATGAGCGGACGGTCGCTGAACGACGTGACCGAGTTGACCAGAATCGCGATCTTGCGGCCCAGGCTGTAGGACGTCCCGGTGTTCTCACCCTTGGTCACGGTCACCGGCACCTGGTGGAAGCCGGTGATGGCCCACAGGCCGGCGATGATCGTCTCGCGCTCGCGGTGCAGCAGCAGCGCATCCACGTAGCGGCGGGTCATCAGCCGCACCGTGACGACGTTCACCGGAATCGGCACGTCCGAGATCCAGTTGAACACCTTGAAATAGACCCAGCCGCTCAGGCGCTCGAAAAGGCCGCCGCGACGCACGGCCTGCACGCCGTAGACCACGTCGGCGGACGTCGCGCGCCGGGTGTCGTGGAACGACGCGAGCAGCGCCGGGTCTTCCTCGAGATCGGCGTCGATGAGGAACACGAGGTCGCCGCGGGCGTGCGCCAGGCCGGTCATCATCGCCTTGTGGTGGCCGAAGTTCCGCGCCAGGTCGACGATGCGGACGCGCGAATCGCGGGCGTGCAGGTCGAGCGCCACGGCCAGCGAGTCGTCGGGCGAGCCGTCGTGCACGAACACGACCTCGTAGTCGTCGGTGATCGCGGCCGCCGCCGCCGAGACGCGGGCGTGGAAGGCCGGCAGCGTGGCGGACGAACGGTAGAGCGTGGCAACGACCGAGAGCTGCATCGTCAGCTCCGGCGCACGTAGTGGCGCGCCTCGGGCCCCATGTGGCACAGCAGGTCGACGATGCTCACGTGGTGTTCGAACGGCCCGTGCAGCTGCGGATACGGCGGATAGCCGGCGTAGTCGAAGTACTCGAGGGTCACACCGCCGGCGGCGAACACGGCATCGTCGATGTAGTCGCGGGCCGACGGGCCGGAGATGTAGGTCGTGGCCCCGGCCTGCTGGCAGATGCTCACGAGCCGCTCGGTCTTGCCCTCGGCCACCGCGTAGTCCATCGCCCACGTGAGGCGGGTCTGGATGTCGAGGGCCGCGCAGACGGCTTCGAGCCAGCGCCGGTTGATGAGGCTCAGGCGGCGCTCGTCGCACGACGCGTAGAGAGACTCGAACCGATCGGCGAACCAGCGGAAACACGGCGCTTTGCCGTAGGCGGCGGCAATCGTCTTCCAGTGCTTCGCCGCCCAGGCCGTGTCGGTGACCTCGATGTCCTTGATGAGGCTCAGATACTGCCCGGTGGTCTGCACCGGAATCGTCAGCCACGTCAGGCCATGCGCGGTCTTGATGCGGTTGCGGTTGCGCCAGTCGCGGCGGGTGTACTGTACGTCGTCGAAGAGCACGAACTCGTCCACCGACTGGATCAGGTCGAAGTACCCCTTCCAGGGGATGTAGTTCGACTGGACGATGGCGATGCGCATGCCGGGCGCTGGCGAGCATATCACCGGGGATCGGCGGGTGGATGCCATCTGCTACGATCCACGGGTCACGGGCACACGCCGACCTTCGGCGGCTGCCGGTCAGGCCGCGCCCCGTTCCGCATGTCTTCACGCGCCCTCGCGACGAACGTCGCCTTCACCCTGCTCGGCCAGCTGGCCCCGGCCGTGGCCGCCACGGTCACGATGCCGTGGCTGCTCCACGGTCTGGGGGCGGAACGGCTCGGCGTGCTGAGTCTGGCGTGGGTCGCGGTCGGAGCATTCGGCCTGCTCGACTTCGGACTCGGCCGCTCGTTGACGCTCGAAGTGTCGAGGCGGCTCGCACTCGGGCATACGGAGGACGTGGCCCCGGTCGTGCACGGTGCACTCGCGTTGCTGGCCGCCGCCGGTATCGCGGCAGGAGCCGTCCTCGTTGGCGCCAGGACCTTCGTGCTGGAGACGCTGTCCATCCCGGCAACGCTCGGCGCCGACGTGTCGGCAGCGCTGACGTGGGTGGCGGTCGCGGCGCCGTTCATGACGGCATCAGCCGGCCTTCGCGGCGTGCTCGAAGCCTACGGCCGGTTCGACCTCGCGAACGCCGTGCGCGTGCCGCTCGGCGTACTCACATACCTGGGGCCGGCGCTGGTGCTGCCGTTCACCAACTCGGTGGCAGTGGCTGTCGCTGCGTTGGCCGCGGTCAGAGTGGCCGGTGCCGTCGCGCTGCTGTGGCTCGTGCGCCGCCAGCTCCCGCCTCAGAGTGGCTGGGGCGTGGAGTGGCGCCACCTGCGCACCGTGGCCGCCACCGGCTGGTGGATGAACGTCGCGACGATGACCGGAGTCGCGCTCGCCTACGCCGATCGATTCGTACTCGGCAGCCTGCTCTCGCTTGCGGCGGTGGCGTACTACGCCACGCCACAGGAACTCATCGGCAAGCTCACCGTGGTGCCCGTGGCCTTGAGCGCGGTGCTGCTGCCCGCGCTGAGCAGCGCCGACGCGCGGCAGTCCGGAGAGGTGGCGGTGCTCTTCGCCCGCGGCCTGACCTATACGTTCGTACTCCTCGTGCCGGTCGCCGCGGTGGGCGCGGCACTGGCGCCTGAGTGGCTGGACCTCTGGCTGGGCGCCGATTTCGCCCGTGAAGGCACCACGGCCTCTCAGTGGCTGCTGCTCTCGGTGGTGCTCCAGAGCCTCGCCATCGCGCCGCTGAACCTGCTGCAGGCGGTGGGTCGCGCGCAGGTCACGGCGTGGCTGCAGGTGCTGCAGCTTCCGCTGTTCGTCACTGCCCTCTGGATCGCCGTGCCGCGCTTCGGCATCGCCGGCGCGGCGTTCGTCTGGGCGGCCCGCATGCTGCTCGATGTGACCCTGCTGCTCGTGGCGGCCCGGTGGCTCGCCGCCGCCGTCGCTCCGCACCTCGCGGTGTGGGCCCTCGCGATTCCGGCCACGGTGGTGTGGTTCGGCGCCGTGGTAGCTACCCCGTCACTGGCGACGCGGGCCGGCCTGCTGGCGGCGGCCCTCGTCGTCTTCGCGCTCGCACTGCCGTCGCTCATCGGCCGGGATGACCTGGCGCGATGGCGCACCCTGATCTCGACGCGCCTCGGCGCATCTTCGCCTGCCGCTCGCTGACCCATGCCTTCGTCCCTCGACATCGTCATCGTCAACTGGAACACCGGCGACGCGCTGCGCGCCTGTCTGCAATCGATTGCCGACGGAGCGGCCGGCGTGACGCTCGCGCGCGTCGTCGTGGTCGACAACGCCTCCACCGACGACTCGATGGCGCTGGCCGCCACGGTGCCCCTGCCGCTCACGGTCGTGACCAACACGGCCAATCGCGGCTTCGGTGCCGCCTGCAATCAGGGCGCGGCGGGCAGCAAGGCCGACTATCTGCTGTTCCTGAACCCCGACACCCGCCTGGAGGCCGCAACCCTGGCGCGCACGGTGACATTTCTCGAGGAACCCGCCAGCCGGAACGTGGGCATCTGCGGCATCCGGCTGCTCGACGACGACGGACATCCGTCCACCTCGGCGGCGCGGTTCCCGTCGCCGCGGATGTTCCTCGGCGCGGCCACCGGGCTCGCGCACGTGCTGCCCGGCGTGTTTCCACGTCACCTGCTCACCGCGGAAGACTGCGCTACGACCCGCGACGTGGACCAGGTCATCGGCGCCTACTTCATGATCCGGCGGCCGCTCTTCGACACGCTCATGGGCTTCGACGAGCGCTTCTTCGTCTACTTCGAGGAAGTGGATCTGTCGCTGCGGGCGCTGCACGCCGGCTACCGCTCGGTCTTCTTCGACGGGGCCACGGCCTTCCACACCGGCGGCCTGTCGAGCGACCAGGTGAAGGCGGCGCGGCTCTTCTACACGCTGCGCGGCCGAATGCTGTACGCGTGGAAACACTTCTCGCCGCTGCATCGCTGGCTGGTACTGGCCATCACGCTCGGCATCGAGTGGCCGGCACGCACCCTGCGGGCGCGCCTGCAGGGCGGCACCGCACCGGCAGAAACGGCGCAGGCCTTCCGGCGGCTACGCGCCTTTCTCGCTACACCGGGCTGGCAGACGTCGCTCGAGGTGCAGCGCCGGCCCTGAGGCTCGGGCTATACTCGCGAGCGCGTGCGCGACAAAAGCGGCAAGCTGCAGGCCCTCATCCACGCCCGGGGCGGAGTGCTCGAACTGGGCTGCGGGCCGGCCCGCCGGCACGCCGAGGCGGTCACCATCGATGCCCTCGACTTCGACGGCGTGGACGTGGTGGGCGACATCTTCGAGGTGCTCGCCACGGTGCCCGACGGCACGGTCGACGCCGTGCATTCTTACCATTTCCTCGAACACGTCGAGCCGCTCGGCGGCATCGTCCGCGAGCTGGCGCGGGTGCTCAAGCCCGGCGGCCTGCTGCACACCGTCGTGCCGCACTTCTCGAACCCGTACTTCTATTCCGACTACACGCACCGGCAGACGTTCGGGCTCTACTCGTTCTCGTATCTCTCAGACGACCCGCTGTTTCTCCGGCGCGTCCCCCGCTATCAGGTTGATACCGGGCTCGTACTCGAAGACGTGACCCTGAACTTCAAGGCGCCCAAGCCGTTCTACGTGCGCTATGCGCTAAGACGCGCGCTCGGAGTGCTCGTAAACAGCTCGCGCCTGACGCAGGAATGGTACGAAGCCGGCTGGACGGGCATGTTCCCGTGTTACGAACTCGACTTCAGGGTGCGCCGCCGCTGAGCGGGCCCGTCAGGGCCGCCGGGCGATGACTACGAGCTCTTCGCCGGCGTCGGCCTGCAGGAAGCTGCGCACCTGTTCGACGGCCTGGAATCCGAACGACGCCAGACGCCGGCCGGCCGGGATCGCCCCTTCACCCACGCGGCCCGTGGCGGCGATATTGGTGCTGGCCGTCCACACGAAGCGCGCGTAGCGGCCGGTCGTCCAGCCCCGTTCCACCACCAGCCCGGCGCCCGTGGCCAGGTTCGTGAGCGCCCGCAGGCTGAAGAGCCGCAGGTGGCGCGGGGGATCCCAGTGCACCCAGTGCGCGCCGAACCGCCGGCGCCCGGCGCTGTCGATGTTCGGCGTGACTATGACCAGCCGTCCGCCCGGCGCCAGCCGTGCGGCCAGCGACGCCACCGTGGCCTCGGGCGCCGGCAGGTGCTCGATCACGTGGTGCATGGTGATGGCATTGAACGTGCGGCCGGCGAAGCGGGTGACGTCGGCCTCGACGTCGATGCCGTGAACCTCGCGGGCCGCGGCCGCGGCCGCCGGGTCAGGTTCGACGCCGGCCACCTGCCAGCCCAGATGCCGCATGCGCGCGAGAAACGCGCCGCTGCCGCAGCCCACGTCGAGCACCGTGCCGCCCGGCATCGCCGGCAACCAGCACGCCCGGCCGCCGAGGAGATCGTCGAGCGGGCGGAGGGCCCGCAGCCAGCCAGCCGCACGAGTACCGCCGTAGCCGTAGGCGGCCTGCAGGTACCCGGCCTCGAGGCCGTCGACCACCGCGTCGGATGCAGAAGCGGCGTGGGTCATGTACGACCCTTCGTAGAGCCGCCCGAGGTCGTCGGGGTGCGGCTGCGGGTCGAGCCAGGCCAGACCGCAGGGGTCGCAGCGACGCACCGACCAGGTGCCGGGCGCGGCCAGGATGCGGTCCACGAACGCGTCGTGCGCCACGAAGCCAGGGCCACCGCAGCGCGGACAGGCGGCCGCCGGCTCGGTGCGCAGGGGCGTGGTCATGGGGTGTCTCCTGCCGGCGCGGCGGCGCTAGGCCCGTCGCGGAGCGGCAAGCGCCTCACGCAGCAGCACCGCCACACACCCGAGGAGCAGGCCGGCGGTGACGCCAAGCACGAGGTTCCTGGCGAGGTAGCGGCCCACGGGCCGATCGGGAGCGATGGCCGGGTCGACGATGATGAGTTGCGGCGCCCGGCCGATGGCGGAGAGTTGGGTGCCCTGATACCGGGTCGCGATGTCCTCGTAGCTCTTGCGCGCGATCCGGCGCTCGGAATCGAGCCGGACGAGCGTCGATTCCCGCTCGTAGAGCTGTGTCATTCGCGCGAGCTGGCTGCCGTCGAGACCGGCCGCGGCCGTGAGCCGCTGCCGGCGCTGCTCGAGGAACGCGACGTGCGCGCGGGTCTTCGAGGCCTCTTCCTTGAGGCTCGCGTAGACGGCGTTCGGGGCCTCGCGGGTCATCTCGAGCGACAACAGCTCGCGCGTGTTGGCCCCCGCGGCGCGCGCGGCCTCACCAAGCACCGGCTCGTCCACAACGGCCTGACGGAGCGGCGTCACCGGCGTCAGTGACGACAGATCGTTTTCGAGGCGCGCCAGACGCGCCCGTTCACCTTCGAGCTCGACGACCACTTTCATCAGGTCGCTGCGCTGTTCAACCAGCGTCTCGACTTCGCGCTTGACCATCTCGAACCGCGCCGTGGTGCGATAGCCGTCGTAGGCCTCTTCGGCGGCCCGCAGCCGGGCGGTGGCGGCCTCGAGCATCTGCTGCAGATCGCGCTCGATGGTCTCGACATCGATCCGGCTGGCGCGCGTGGCGACGGCCACGGCCTCTTCGGCGAATCGGTTGGCGACGGCAGCGGCCCGTTCGGCCGATTCGAGGCGCGCGACCACGCGTATGAGCTGCGTATTCGGCACCGCCCGCACCGTGACATCGTTGTCGAGCAGACCGCTCGGCGTGAATCCGTCGAGCTTCAGGTCGGCAATCACTTTGGCGGCGACCGCCTGCGTGTACATGAGCGGCACGTAGTTCCCGGGCGAGACCGGCGTCGGCGTCTGGTCATTGAGACGGGACGCGCTCACCGAGACGGTGGCCGCGGCTTCGAACGTCCGCGTGCGCAGCAGGCTCAATCCGGCGGCCAGGGCGCCGAGGGCCGCGGCCGTCATCAGGATCGGCCAGCGATGCCGCCACAACAAGAGCAGCTGTTGGCGCGCGTCCGTCGAGTCGCGGACCTCGGGCGGCTCGGGGCCGGTCTGGGTGCGCGCGGGCGTCGTGTCGTCCATACGGGGATCCTGCAGATGTTATCCCGGAGCCCGCTGACCGCCAAGATCGGCCGGTGCGGACCTGCCGGTGGCCGTCGCGGTGTTGAGATAGACGACCAGAAACGGGACGAAGGCCACGAAGCGGAAGTACTGCAGCGGCGTGAAGCCGATTTCGAAGAGCACCGTGCAGAACCAGATCCAGGCGGCCGTGCGCCGGTCGGCCAGATTGGACACGAGGAAGAGCCACAGCCCGCCGTAGACCGCGATCAGGAGTGGAACCGACCCGCGCAGCGCGTTGACGACGACGCCGGAGTCGCCAAGGTACAACGTGTCGGTGGCGCCAAGCCCGATAGGCGTGAACGGCGAATCCGACAGATAGTTGATGCTCGAGGCCAGAAGGCCGTCGGCCGCGTACCGCGAGAACAGGCCGCGCACGCGGTCGCCGACCACGGCTTCGCTGACGCGCGCGGCGAGGGCTTCGACATCGGTGCCACGGGCCACGAACACGCCGTAACCGGCGACGAGCAGGGCGACCACGGCCAGCGTGCGCAGGCGAGCCGGCACGAACCGCACGAGCCCGAGCAGCTGCAGGGCGGCGATGGCCGCAAACGCCTGCCCGGTCGTGGAGCGCAGCAGGGCCAGCAGACCGACGAACGCCACCGCCGCGCCCAGCCGCCACCAGTTCCCGCGTGCCTCCCAGGCCCGCAGATGCATGAAGAAGAAGAGGTAGATCATGAAGCCGGCCATCGAGTGCGTCGCGAAGGTCAGCACCGGCTTGTCGTCGAGCACGACCATGTTGCCGAGCAGCTCCGGATAGAACGCGCCGTACCACTGCACGAGCAGACGGTCGGCCACCTGGACGTTCAGGGCGAGGGCATAGCCCAGTGCGAGACTCACGAGCGTGATGACCACGAAGGCGCGCTCGACCGTGCGGGTCCGCAGCTGGCGCAGATCGAGCAGGAACAGCAGCATCAGCGCCAGATAGAGCATGGTGACGCCGGGGGCAATCGCCTCGAACGGCGAGGTCACCGTGAAGAACGCCAGCAGCAGCCCGACGCCAAGCGCCGCCACGACGTTCAGCATAGGCGTTCGCCGCTCCGAGGCCGCCCAGATCACCGCCAGCAGCACGCAGGTGCCAGCGATCGACAGCACGCCGAGCGGACGCGAGATCACCGCGCCGACGGAACTCGGCAGATAGAACGCGAAAACCGTCGCGACGACGATGGTCGCGACGAGCACCCGCTCTCGGGTCATCTCGCGGCCCCCCGGAACGCTCGAGACCCCCGCATCACCCTACGCCGTCGCCGCGTCGTGGGTCATCGCGGCCGGTACTCCGGCAGGCGGTCGTACAGCGCCGCGAGCCCCGGCGCGTCCATGTCGCGTTTCGACAGGATGGGCGCGCTCACCGGCCAGACAATGCCGATGGCCGGGTCATCGAACCGGATCGCGATCTCGTCAGCGGCGTCGTAGAACGCGCTGCACTTGTATTCCACTTCCGCCACGTCCGAGAGCACGGCGAAGCCGTGCGCGAAGCCCTCGGGCACGTACAACTGGTGGG
This sequence comes from Vicinamibacterales bacterium, assembly GCA_044347565.1. Taxonomy (GTDB): domain Bacteria; phylum Acidobacteriota; class Vicinamibacteria; order Vicinamibacterales; family UBA2999; genus CADEFD01. The sequence continues at coordinate 11,120 of JBIKUN010000138.1, forward strand.
CGTTGGCCTCCGACAGCCGCTCGGCCGCCCAGCGGCCGAAGGTGGGCGACCCCACGCGCACGTCCACCGCCACGTCGAGGATCTCGCCGCGGATGACCCGCACCAGCTTGGCCTGCAGCGTCGTGCGCTGCATGTGCAGCCCGCGCACCGTGCCCTGCACCGACCGCGACTGGTTGTCCTGCACGAACACGTCGGGGATGCCGGCTGCCGCATAACGGCGGTGGTGGTAGGTCTCGAGAAAGAACCCGCGATCGTCGCGGTGCACCACCGGTTGAATC
>JBIKUN010000254.1:0-2927 GCA_044347565.1 Vicinamibacterales bacterium
TGCGCGACGGCATCACGCCGCGCAAGATCCTCACGCGTCAGGCGTTCGAGAACGCCATCACCGTGGTCATCGCCCTTGGCGGCTCGACCAACGCCGTGCTGCATCTGCTGGCCATCGCGCGGGCGGCGCGCGTGAAGCTCACGCTCGATGACTTCACCCGCATCGGCAAACGCGTCCCGGTGCTCGCGGACCTCAAGCCGAGCGGCAAGTACGTGATGGCGGAGCTCGTGCGCATCGGCGGCCTCACGCCGCTCATGAAGCGCCTGCTCGATGCCGGCCTGCTGCATGGCGATGCGCTCACCGTCACCGGCCGCACGCTGGCCGAGAACCTCAAGGACGTGGCGGACTACCCGGCCGGCCAGGACGTCGTCTACGACGTCGCGACGCCTGTCAAGAAGAACAGCCATCTCGTGGTGCTGCGCGGCAACCTCGCGCCCGACGGCGCCGTCGCGAAGATCAGTGGCAAGGAAGGGGAGCGCTTCACCGGGCGCGCCATCGTGTTCGAACGCGAGGAGGCGGCGCTCGAGGCGATTCTCGCCGGCCGGGTGAAGGCCGGCCACGTCGTGGTCATCCGCTACGAAGGGCCGCGCGGCGGCCCCGGCATGCGCGAGATGCTCTCGCCGACGAGCGCGCTCATCGGCCGCGGCCTGGCCAACGACGTCGCGCTCATCACCGACGGCCGCTTCTCCGGCGGCACGCACGGCTTCGTCGTGGGCCATGTCACTCCCGAAGCCGCCGTGGGCGGGCCGCTGGCGCTCGTGAAGAACGGCGACACTATCACCATCGATGCCCGCACGCGCGCCATTGACGTGGCGCTGACGGCGCGCGAGATGGCGGCCCGGCGCAAGGCCTGGAAGCCGAAGAAGAGCGCCTACGACCGCGGAGTGCTGGCCAAGTACCGGCGCCTGGTCGGACCAGCGAGCGGCGGGGCCGTCACCGACGAGGGTTAGGGCCGCGAGATCCGGTGATTTGGAGGGGTGCACGCGGTTGCATTGGATCCGCGCATGGACTCCATGTCCAGCCATCAGGTAACGCTTGCGTTACATCGCGGATCCGCCCTACGATTCAGGCGCTTCCGTCCGGGTTGTCCTCTGGCTCCCTCCGCTTCCGATTGTTGGCATGAGTGGTGGATCTGCTCTCGGGACGTCCCGCGCGATGCGCGCTCACGTGAACGGTTAGGGATGGCGTGAGTGTTTAGGGACTATTAACGAGAGGTGACCATGAAGACCCTGCGGCAACTGCTGGTTCTTGGCCTGATGGTGGCCATGACCGGAAGCCTCGCGGCAGCCCAGACGTTTACGGGCGGCGTGCGCGGTGCGGTGAAGGACGCGAATGGCGTCATTCCCGGTGTGACGGTGGAGCTGATCAACGAAGGCACGAGCACCTCGCGTGAGGTCGTGTCGAACGAGTCGGGCGAGTACAACTTCGCCGCCGTGCCGCCTGGCACCTACACGGTGAAGGCGACACTGACCGGGTTCAAGACGTACGAGAACAAGGGCATCCGCGTCGGCACCCAGCAGTTCATCACGCTCGACGTCACCCTGGAAGTCGGCACGCTGCAGGAAACCATTACGGTCACCGGCGCCGCGCCCCTCATCGACACGTCGAACGCGTCGACCGGCGCGGTCATCGATGCCCAGGCGCTGTCGGCGCTGCCGAGCGGCGGCCGTTCGGCGTTCCTCTTCGCCGTCACGGTGCCCACGGTCGTCGCCTCGGGCGACTCGCAGTTCAACCGCCAGCAGGACCAGACGAACGCGTCGCTCCTGTCGATGGGCGGCGGCACGCGCCGCGGCAACAACTACCTGCTCGACGGCGTGCCCATCACCGACCTGCGCAACCGCGCCTCGGCCAACCCCTCGATCGAGGGACTGGAAGGTGTGGCGGTTCAGGTGCACACCTACGACGCGGAAACGGGTCGTACCGGCGGCGGCATCTTCAACACCACCGCCAAGTCGGGCACCAACGAATGGCACGCGAGCGGCTTCTACCAGGGCCGCCCGCAGTGGGGCCAGACGAACAACTTCTTCAACGAGCGCGCCGGCCGTCCGCTGCCCGACCTCTACTTCCACCTCGGTGGCGGCGGGTTCGGCGGTCCGCTCCTGAAGAACCGCACGTTCTTCTGGTTCGCCGCAGAAGGTTACGGTTCGAACTCGACGCGCAACGTCAGCGCGCGGTTCCCGACCACGCGCGAACTGGCCGGCGACTTCTCGCAGAGCACGACGGCCACCGGCGCGCCGGTCATCATCTATGACCCGCTGACCGGTGACGCGCAGGGCAACGGCCGTCAGCCGTTCCCCGGCAACGTGATTCCGAGCAACCGGATCAACCCGGTGGCCCGCGCCATCGCGTCCTACTTCCCGACGCCCGACAGCAACGTCAGCAACGGCCAGCCGAACTTCGTGCGACTGTCGCAGATCGAAGACCGCGCGCAGATGTACAGCGTCAAGGGCGACCACCGCTTCAACGACAAGGTTTCGCTCTCGGGCTTCTACCTCTACAACAAGACCGACGAACCCTGCGCCAGCTTCTGGGGCCAGAACAACTTCGCGGACACGAACGAGTACCTGCTCGCCCGCCGCGTGAACCTGCTCGCCGTCAACAACACGTGGCTGCCGAGCAACAACACGGTGCTCACGTTCCGCTACGGCCTCACGCGCTTCGATGACTCGGACTTCCTGACCGAAGAGTTCGACCCGGCCACGCTCGGCTTCAACTCGGGCTTCACGAGCGCCATCCAGAAGAAGAAGTTCCCGCGCGGCAACATCCAGGAATACGGCGACGGCGGCACGGCTTTCGGTGCCATCGACGCGACCGACCGCCTCTGGTATTCGTGGAGCGCCAACGCCACGGCGTCGAAGCTCGTCGGCCGCCAGACGTTCAAAGCCGGCTTCGACTTCCGCCGCATCGGTACCGACACGCAGTCGTTC
>JBIKUN010000001.1:0-108050 GCA_044347565.1 Vicinamibacterales bacterium
GATCGACGACGCGCGAGCGGACCATGGCATCCGCGCCGCGCGCGAGCAGCACCTTCGCGGCGTCGGTGCGGCCGAGCGAGGCCGCGAACATGAGCGCGGTCTGGCCGTGCGCCGTTTCGGTGCGGTTCAGGTCGGCGCCGGCCGCGGCGAGCGCCGCGACGATGTCGGCATTGCCGGCCGCGGCCGCGAGCATCAGGGCCGTGGCGCCGGTGGCGGTCGTGGCGTCCACCGGAGCGCCGGCCTTGATGAGCGCCGGCACGGCCTCGGCGCGCCCGGCCTGGCTCGCCAGGTGGAGCGCGGTGAAGCCGCCGATACGCGTCGTGGCGCGCGGGTTGGCGCCGGCCACGAGCAGCATCTCGGCCATCGCGCCGTCGCCCTGCATGGCGGCCCAATGCAGCGCCGTCATGCCGTCGCCCTGCGAGGCGCCGGCATCGGCACCGCCCTTGAGCAGCTGGCGGACGCGCGCGGCGTCCTTCGCCATCGCGGCATCGGCCACGGGCGAACGGCTGACCTGCGCGGCGAGAACGCCTGACGTCAGGCCCACGATGGCCGCGGTCGCGGCGAGACGACTCAGTCGAGACGTGATCTGCATGGTCACCCCAGCTCCGCCACGGTGGTGGCGGGCACCTGATTGAGATCCATCTCGGCCTTGCTGTCGCCGAACTGCGGGTCGGTGATGTCGAAGGCGCGCAGCATGGTCAGCATGGCGTTGGCCATCGGCGTGCCATCGGCCGCCTTGATGTGCAGGTTGCCCTTGATGGCGCCGCCGCCGTGGCCGGCGATGAAGAGCGGGCAGCGCTTGTGGTTGTGCACGTTCGGGTTGCCCATCGGCGACCCGTAGAAGATGAGCGAGTTGTCGAGCAGGTTGCCGCTGTCGCCGTCAGGCGTCGCCTTGAGCTTCTCGAGCAGGTAGGGCACGAGGTTCACGTGGTAGCGGTTGATCTTCGCGAAATCGAGGATGCGGTCTTCGCGCTCGCCGTGATGCGAGGCGATGTGGAAGCCGGTGTTCACCTCGGGGATGAACACGCGGTTCGACACGTCGCGGCTCAGCTTGAAGGCGAACACCCGCGTCAGGTCCGACTGGAACGCCAGCACCTGGAGGTCCATCATCAGCTTGACGTGTTCCTCGTAGGAGTCGGGCACACCCTTCGGCGCGCCGGGCAGCGCCCGCTGCTCGCCGCTCGAATTCGTCTCTTCGACCTTCTGGATGCGGCGCTCGATCTCGCGCACGTCATCGAGATACTCGGACAGGCGCGCGCGGTCGGAGGCGCCCAGGTCCTTCTGCAGCCGCGCCACCGATCCCTGCACGAAGTCGAGCAGGCTCTTGTCGCGCTTGCGGCGCTGGGCGCGCGCCTCGGCCGTGGCGCCGATGCCGAAGAGCTGGTCGAACACCAGCCGCGGATCGCGAATCATCGGCAGCGGCTCGGTGGGCGACGCCCAGCTGATCGAGTCGGTGTAGGCGCACGAGTAGCCGTAGAAGCAGCCGCCCGCCTGGTCCACGTTCTCGATGCAGAGCTGCATCGACGGGATGGGTGTTTCGTGGCCGATCTTCTGCGCCACGATCTGGTCGATCGAGGTGCCGGCGTGCAGGTCGGAGCCCTGCGTCTGCTTCGGATGCGACTGCGTCAGGAACACCGCCGCCGAGCGGAAGTGGTCGCCGCCGATCTCCGGCGCCGTGAAGGCCTCGGCGTTGTTGACGTCGGTGTTGCTGACGATCGTCAGGTAGTCGCGGTACGGCTCGAGCGGCGCCATCGACGTCGGCGCCAGGTCGAACTCGCGGCCCGGCAGCGCCGGCGCCCACAGGTTGCGCTTGGCGCCGAAGGCGGTGCTGCCGGCGGCGCCGTGCACCATCTCCATGGCGATGAGGCGCTTCTTCTGCGGCAGCACCGTGGCGAGCGCGGTGCCGGCCGGCACCATCGCGTCGAGCAGCGGCAACGCGATCGCCGCGCCCATGCCCTTCAGCATCGTCCGGCGCGGCAGGTGGCGTTTCGTCAACAGCATGATGATGGCTCCTCGAACTCGGGGACTCTGACGTCAGTGCACCGCCGGCGTGGTCGTCTCGACCGCCGGTTCGGCATTCATCTGGAACGCGGGACTCGTGGCGATGGCCTGCACGAAGGCCGACAGCTTGTAGTTCTGCTGCTCGGCGGCGCGCATCACGCGGCGCACGAGCGGCATGTCGCGGGCTTCGATGCGACGGCCGAGCGCGTAGGTCATCAGGCTCTCGGTGAAGCTCAGCACGAAGGCACGCTGGTTCTTCAGGAGGGCGGCGCGCAGGCCGGCCGGCCCCTCCATCGGAGTGCCATCATAAAGGACGCCCGACGAATCGACCGGGTTGCCGTTGTCCTTGATACGCCACTTGCCGGTGACGTCGAAGTTCTCGAGCGTGAGCCCGAGCGGATCGATGACGCGGTGGCACGACTGGCACGCCGGGTTCTTGCGGTGCGTCTCCATGCGCTCGCGCACGGTCAGAACCTTGCTCCCCTGCGAGCCGCCGGTCTCTTCGAGCGTCGGCACGTTGGGCGGCGGCGCCGGCGGCGGCGAGCCGAGCATCACTTCCATCACCCACTTGCCGCGCATGACCGGCGAGGTGCGGTCGGCCACCGACGTCTGCACGAGCACGCTGCCCTGGCCGAGGAGGCCACGGCGTTCGGGCGGCAGGCTGACGCGGCGGAACTCGGTGCCGGTCACGTTCGGGATGCCGTAGTGGCGTGCCAGACGTTCGTTCACGAACGTGTAGTCGGCGGTGATGAGGTCGAGCAGACTGCGGTCTTCGCGCACGATGCTGCCGAAGAAGAGTTCGGTCTCGCGCATCATGGCGCGGCCGAGCGTGCGGTCGAAGTAGGGATAGAGCAGCGCGTCGGGCAGCACTTCCTCGACGTCGCGCAGGCGCAGCCACTGGGCGGCGAAGCGTGAGGCCAGCGCCTCCGACTTCGGATCGGCCAGCATCCGCCTGACCTGCTGCGCGAACACGCCTGGCGCACTCAGGCGGCCCTGCGTGGCAAGACGCGTCAGCTCCTCGTCGGGGCCCACGCCCCAGACGAAGAACGACAGCCGCGAGGCCAGGTCCATGTCGCGCAGGCGATAGGGCGAGCCGGAGCGGCGCGTCGAGGCGGCGGCCGCCGCCGGGGCTTCGAGCTTGAAGAGGAACTGCGGACTCGCGAGCACGGCTTCGAGCGCGGTGGCGATGCCGGCCTCGAAGTCGCCCTCCTTGCGGCCGCTGGCGTAGAAGCCCATCAGGTCCGCGAACTCGACGTCACTCACCGGACGGCGGAACGCCTTCGAGGAGACGCGGCGCACGATCTCGGTGGCGCAGTCCTGTTCGGCGCGCGGCGAGGTTGGCCGGCAGGTGAAGACGGCGCGGCGGCCGTCGGTATCCGAGATGCCGGTGACACGCTGCGGGCCGGCGATGGCCAGGTCCTTCAGGTGCGGCAGCGTGGTGATGCCGAAGGCGACGCCGATCTGCGTGTCGGCGAGCGTGTGGTCGATGGGGGCGATGAGGTCGTTGACCGGACCTTCGAAGCGCTGCATGAAGGCGGCCGTCACGCGGTGCGGCCCCGCGCTCACCTGCACGCCCGGCGTCTTCATGATGAGGCTCGTCGAACCTTCGTACATCTTCGGATCGATGTCGAGCAGCGCCTTGCGCTCACCGTCCACCGAGATCTCGACCTGTTCGTTCTGCGCCGGGCCGCCGAAGAGGAAGCCGCAGGCGTTGCCGTGCAGCTCGACGCGGAACATGTATTCGCCGTCGGCCGGGAACGTGTGCACGACCGAGACACCGCCGCGCGTGCCGAAGGGCGCTCCGTCCACGCGCTGAAGCTGCGAGGCCGTCTTGGGCACGCGGTAGAGCGACTCGCTCGCCGCCGCCTCGCGGTCGCCGAGGGCGAGCGCGGTGACGCGGCTTGCCGCGCGCAGGTAACTTTCCATGAGCGCCGGCGAGAACGTCTGCGCGTCGACGACGTTGTCGAAGCCGTGCACGATCGTGTCGGCGGGCAGCAGCGCCGAGACCTCGATGTCGAGGTTCAGCATCTCCTTCACGGCGCGCGCGTACTCGGCGCGATTCAGACGCTGGAAGGAGCGGCCGCCCGGGCTCGGCGTCTTCACCGCGGCGGCATCGAGCTGCCCTTCGAAGGCCGCGGCCATGTCGGCGATCCCTGTGCCCTCGGGACGCTTCGCGCCCGACGGCGGCATCATGCCGACGCGCATCTTGCGGATCATCTTCTCGGCGAGCACGACGTCGTCACCGAGCTTCGCGGCATCGAACGCAGCAAGCGACAGGCCGCCGGCCTTGCCGCGTTCGCTGTGGCAGGTGGCGCAGTAGGTCTTGACCGTGGCCGTGTGGGCCGCGGCGTCGAAGGCAGGAGCGGCAGGCACCGCGGCCGCCGTGCGCACGGGCCGCGCCGCGGCCGGCGCGGATGCGGCAGGCGCGGCCGGCGAGGCCGCGCGCGGCGCAGGGGCGGGCGCGGCCGCCTGAGGAGCCGCGGACCGGCCGTGGGCCACTGTCAGGCCCAGACACACCATCACCGAGAATGCCGCCAGTACGAACCGCCGCATATGTGGGAACTCCTTCCGGCGGGCTCCCGGGCGTGGGGGCGCTGCCGGTTCACACACGGTGCATTTTACACGCGGAATGGGGCCGTTGACCGTGACATCGCGAGACGTCCGGTGACGCAACGAGTGGAACGCACAGGCCTGTGGACGGGCTGGTTTGGCCGTCAGGTGGTCGCGACGTAGACTACCGGCCACAAACGTGTCCGCCGGCCTTCGGTGCGACGCGATGGAGGTCACGATGCGAAGGACGTTGCTGGGCATGGCACTTCTCGGTCTCGGAATCGCGGCTGGCGCCGCCCGCGTGCAGACGCAGGCACCGACGACGCTGAGCTTCTTCATCACGAGCGCGGGGTCGGGCGACGGCGCCAACCTCGGCGGGCTGGCCGGGGCGGATGCCATGTGCCAGAAACTCGGCGCAGCGGCCGGCGCCGGCAACCGCACCTGGCGAGCCTACCTGAGCGCGAAGGCCGACGGCGCGCAGCCGGCGGTCAATGCGAAGGACCGGATCGGCAGCGGCCCCTGGTTCAACGCGAAGGGCGTGCTCATCGCCCAGAACGTGGCCGATCTGCACAACGAGGCCGTCACGAAGCTTGGGAAGGAGAACTCGCTCACCGAAAAGGGTGCGGTGTGGAACGGCCGCGGCGACACGCCGAACATGCACGACATCCTCACCGGCTCGAACATGGACGGCACGCTGGCGAGCGGCGCCGGCGACGTGACGTGCAGCAACTGGACGAGCAACAAGGGCGACGGCAGCGCGCTCGTCGGCCATCACGACCGCCAGGGCGGCGGCGCCAATCCCAACTCGTGGAACTCGGCGCATCCCTCGAAGGGCTGCAGCCAGGCCAATCTCGTCGCCACGGGCGGCGCCGGCGCGTTCTACTGCTTCGCGGCGAAGTAACCCGGTGATGCGCCTCGTCCGCTCACTGCTTCTCGGCGGGCTTGTGCTCGCGGGTATCTCGACGCCCGCGAGTGCGCAGCTCCTCGCCGCCGCCGATGGGCCGGTCGTCTACGGCCATCACCATCTCACCGTCACGAACGTGGAGGCGCACAAGGCGTTCTGGATTGGCGCGCTCGGTGGCTCCCCGGCGAAACTCGGCACGAACGACGCCGTGGTCTTCACGAACGTCATCGTGCTGTTCCGCCAGGGCACGCCCACCGGTGGCTCCAAGGGCACGAGCGTGAACCACGTGGGCTTTGGCGTGCCCGACATCCGCGCCGCGCTCGCGAAACTCAAGGCGGCCGGCTTCCCCGCCATCACGCGCGCCGAGTTGCCGCCATCGCAGGAGGTGAAGGACGATCTCGCCTTCATCGCCAACCAGAACACGTCGGTGGCCTTCGTGATGGCGCCCGACGACGTGAAGGTGGAGCTGGTGGAGGTGCCGTCGCAGGCGACACCCGTGGCGCTGCACCACATCCACTACTACACGCCGCAGGTGGACCAGATGAAGGCGTGGTACGTGCGGCACTTCGGCGCGAAGGGCGGCATGCGCGGCGCGTTCCAGGCCGCCGACCTGCCCGGCGTGAACCTCACCTTCTCGCCGGCCCCGGAAGGCGTCGGCCCGACGAAGGGCCGCTCGCTCGACCACGTAGGCTACGAGGTCAGGGACCTCGAGGCGTTCTGCCGGAAGCTCGAGGCGGCGGGCGTGAAGTTCGATCGGCCGTACTCGAAGAACGCCGCCCTCGGACTGGGCCTCGCGTTCTTCACTGATCCGTTCGGCACCTACGTCGAGTTGACCGAAGGTCTCGGCGCCGTCGTGAAGTAAGGCGGGCGGTCAGCGCGCGGCCAGGAGCACCGGCAGGCTCCAGGCCGTGCGCAGCGCCGCGTACGCGTCTGCCGGCAACTGCACGAGCACTGGCGCCGCCGCCGGATCCAGCCACTGCATGAGCGCCTTGAGCGCCGGCTCGTCCATCGCCGTGCAGCCCGCGGTGCCTCGTCCCCCGTCTCCCCCGATGTGCAGGAACACACACGACCCGCGGCGCGGCACCGCCGGCGCCGAGTTGTAGTCGACGACCACGCCCCAGTGATAGTCGGGCGCGATCTCGCGCATCTTCTCGCTGCTCTTCCAGTCGGGCTCGACCGCGGCGCGGTCGGTCAGCGTGTTGTAGAACTCCGACGCCGGATCGTCGACGCATTCGAGCGTCGGCGTCACTTCGCGATACGGCAGCTTCAGCCACGACGCTTCGGCCGCGCGCGCGAAGCCGAACGCCGTGCCGAACGCGAAGACACCCGCCGGTGAGCGGCCGTCGCCTTCGGCCTTCGTCGGACCAGGAATGGGCGGCGCCAGTCCGGGATCCCACGCCGTGCCGTTCTTCCCCACCACGATCGAGATGCCGCGCGCGGCATCCTCGCGGCGCGCGCCGGCCGTCCAGCGCGCCGGCACCCACGCACCGCCGACGCCGCGTTCGAAGGCGTAGAGCGTGCCGCGCACCGCGTTCCAGCCGGGTGTGGTCACGACGAGCATCTGCCGGGCCGACGAAAGCCGCGTGGCGGCCGAAACAGGACGGGCGCCGCCGGCCGAATCCGGGGCGCCCGCCACTGCACAACTCACCAGCGCGGCAAGAAGCACGCGCCGCATGGCTACTTCTTGCGCACGTACTTCTTGACGGCGCGCGGCCCCACTTCGGCGCCGTAGATGTTGCCGGCCGCGTCGACCGCCACACCTTCGGCGGCGAGCGTGCCGCTGGCGCCGGCCGAGCCGTCGGCCTTCTTCATCACGGGCTTCCCGTCCACCATCGTGAGCGTTTCACCCACGCTCGTCGGATCGGGAATGAAGGCCGTAAGCTTGCCGTCCTTCGCCGAGCCGATGCGGATGCCGCGGCGCCACGCGCCGTGCGGCGGGTTCACCGAACCCGATTCCGAGTCGGCGCCGTAGATGATGTCGTTCTTGTCGATCGTGATGCCGCTCAGGCGGCTGAACTGGTGCCACGTGTCGAGCGTCTTGTAGGTCTCCGCGTCGAGGATCTGGATGCGGTTGTTCGAGCGGTCGGCCACGAAGAGGCGGCCCTTCGAGTCGAACGCCAGACCGTGGGGCTGCATGAACTCACCCTCGGTGCCGGTGCCGAGCTTGCCGAATTCACGCAGGAACTTGCCGCTCTTGTCGAAGCGCACGAGACGCGCCGGCGACGGCGCGGCGTTGCCGTGGCCCTCGGCCACGAGGATGTCGCCGTTCGGGTAGGTGATGACGTCGTTCGGCTGATAGAACGACGCCGGGTCGGCGGGCTGGCCGGGCTGGTTGCCACCGGGCTTGCCGAGCGTGAGCAGCAGCTTGCCGTCGGGGCTGAACTTGAAGACCTGGTGCCCGACGATCTTCGCGGGCGCCGGCGGCAGCGGCGCATCGGCCGGCGCGCCCGGGGCGCGGCGCGGGATGTTGTCCTGGCCGTCGGTGATCCACACGTTGCCGTCCTTGTCGACGTGGATGCCGTGCGGGAACACGACCATGCCGGAGGCGAAGCTCTGCACCAGCTTGCCGGATTCGTCGAACTTGAGGAGCACCGGCAGCGGCGACATCACGCCCTTGGCGCGATCCCAGCAGCTGTTGGCGCCACAGCGCTCACCGACCCAGACCGACTTGCCGTCCTTGTCGATCTCCACGGCGCTCGTCGAGCCCCAGGTGCGCCCTTCGGGCAGCTTGAAGTGGTTCTCGATGGTCGTGAAGGGATTCGGGGCTTCGTTCACCGGCGCCATCGTCGGCTGCGCACTGGCCACGCCGGCCGTTGCGCTCATCGCGACGGCCATCGTCAGCCCTCGCCACATGTGATTCCGCTGTGCCATGGGACTCCTCGTCAGTAGGACGGAACTCGAGCGCCAATTACTCTACCAAAAGAGGGAGGTCCACCGTGATCGGGTGGTGCGGGGACCCGTCGAGCCGGAACCGGCCCTAGGGAATGAAGGTGAACTTCGTCTGCCCGGAGACCGCGGTGCCCCACGGCCAGAACGGCACGTTGCTGTTCGGGCGGGCGGCCGCGCGCACGACCACGTAATACTCGCGGTTGGCTTCGAGGCGCGTCGTCTTGAAGAGCGGCAGCTTGTCGAACGCGGTGAGCCACGTGCGCACCACGGCTTCGTCTTCCGTCACCTGCGCGCCGTCGACGCGGCCATCGAGGTACCGTGAGATGGAATGCCGCCGCGTGAGGTTGTCGAACTGCACCGTGGTCGTCACCGTGGCGGTCTCGACCACGCGGTCGACCCACACAGGCACCTTCAGGCGCAGTTCCACGGTGTAGGTGAAGGTGGTCTTGAGGCCGCTCTGGATGACGTCGTGGACGTCGGGCGTATAGCCGTCGGCGAGCAGGCACGAGACGAGCACCTGGCCGTCGCGAACGAGCGGCACGATCTTCAGGGTATCGGCAAAGGCCGGTGCCGCCCCGCACAGGCACACCGCGAGCGCAAGGGCGGCGGCGTGGCGCCGGAGGCGCTGCGGGTCAGTCGGCATACATCGATGGGACGTACAGCTCGACACTCTAGCATACCGACCCGGCCATGGCGGCCTCCAGTTGCAGTGGTATGATGCCGAGTACGGATTCTGTCCAGACTTCGATGCGTTCCCTCCGCGCCGGCGTGCTCGTGCTCGTCGCCGCCCTGGCCCTGGCGCCACGGCCGGGCGCCCAGAGTCTGCCTTACGCCCTGTTCGACCGCTATCTCGACGCCCTGCGCGAGGAAGTGGGCATACCGGGCCTGTCCGTCGCGGTCGTGCAGAACCGCCGGATCGTCTGGGACACCGGCCTTGGACGGCAGGACGTCGAACAATCGATTCCGGCGCGCGCCGACACCCCCTATCTCATCGGCGACCTGACGCAGAACTTCGCGGCCGTTGTGCTCGGTCTGTGTGTCGAGCGGGCCGCGTTCAGCATCTCCCAGCCGATGAGCCGCTGGTCGGCCGCCATCCCCGAAAGCGGCGCGCAGGTGCGGCACGTGCTGGCCCATGCCTCGGCCGGTGCGCCGGGCGAAGCCTACCGCTACGACAGCGGCCGGTTTGCCCAGCTCACGCCCGTGGCCGACGATTGCTCCGGTCGCCCCTTTCGCCGGGTGGTGGCCGAAGACATCTTCGAGCGCTTCGTCATGCGCGACTCGCTGCCCGGCCGCGATCTCGTGGCCATCGGCGCCACGGCGCCCGAGTTCTTCGACGACGGGCGGCTGCGCGCCTACGAGTCCGTCCTGAGGCGTCTGGCGGTCCCGTACCGGGTGGAGAGGGGCAGGCCCACACGCAGCGACTACCCTGCCGACGCCGTGTCGGCGGCGAGCGGTCTTATCTCCACGGTGCGTGACCTGGCGCGCTTCGACATCGCCCTCGATGACGACGCGCTCATCGGCCAGGACCTGCGCGCGGCGGCGTGGACCAACGTCACGACGAGCGCCGGGGCGCCACTGCCCACCGGCCTTGGCTGGTTCGTGCAGACCTACAACGGCGAGCGCCTCATCTGGCAGTTCGGCGCCATGCCCAACGTCGGCTCGGCACTGCTGCTGAAGGTGCCGTCGCGCGACATCACCCTCATTCTGCTGGCCAACAGCGAGGGGCTCGCACCCGACACGGTGGCCAACGGCGACATCACGGTCTCGCTCTTCGCGAGGCTGTTCCTGCGCCTGTTCGTCTCCTGAACGGTCAACGCCCAGTGCGCGCCCGTCTGCTGACCGCGGTGTTCGCCGGCTGGTTCGCACTCCTCGGGCCGGCCCCGGCCGCCGCCGACATCTTCGTGTCGCCGTTCCTCGGCGTGAAGTTCCTCGGCGCCACCAATGCGCTCGACTTCGACCGCGATTACGGCTCCCGCGACACGAAATCGGCCGTGGGGCTCTCCGGCGTGGTGGTGGCCGATGCCGGCTACGGCGTCGAACTGGAAGTGGCGCACCAGCCGCGCTTCTTCGAGCGCACGGGCGGCCTCGTGACCCGCAGTGGCGTGACCACGCTCTCGGGCAACGTGATGCTGGCACTGCCGCTCAGCATCACGCGCGAGTCGTTGCGGCCGTATGCGGTGGCCGGCCTCGGCTGGATGCATGCCTCGTCGAAGAACGGCATCGACTTCCTCGAGTTCAGCAACGACTTCCTGGGACTGTCGCTCGGGGTCGGAGCCGTGGGCTTCCTCACCGATGTGGCCGGCGTGCGCTTCGACCTGCGGCACATCCGCAGCGTGTCGTCCGCGGATACGTCGACCGTGAGCGGGGACCGGGCCACGCTCCGCTTCTGGCGCGCCACCGTCGGCGTCGTGTTCCGCTAGGCGGTGCGCTCCGGCTGCCACTGCAGCCCGAGGCCCATGATGCGGTCGAGCAGCTCGCCGTACGACACCTTGGCGAGCCTGGCCGACTGCGCGAAGTCTTCCCCCTGCGCGAGCTGCGGATTGGGGTTCGCTTCGATGACGAACAGGCGCCCGTCGGCCGCCATGCGCAGGTCGATACGCGCGTAGCCGGTGAGATCGAGCGCGCGGAACACCCGCTTCGCCAGGTGCTGCACGCGCGAGGCGGCGCCGTAGGTGAGCGCCGCTTCACCGGTATCGATGCCGTGTTTCTCCTGGTACTTGGCGCTCCACTTCACGCGCTCGGTGGCGATGTGCCAGGTGTTCTCCGGCATCTTGGCAAACGACATCTCCCACACCGGGAAGACGCGCAGGCGGTCGTTGCCGAGCACGCCGGCATAGAGCTCGCGGCCGTCGATGAACTGCTCGACGATGGCGGCCGTGCCGATCGTGTCGTGCACGAACTGCACGCGCTTACCGAGCTGATCGTCGTTCGCCACGACCGACGCCTGCGAGATGCCGGTCGACGACTCGTAGATGAGCGACTTCACGATGAGCGGGAAGCCGAGCCGCTTCGGCAGCTTGGCCTTCTTGCCGCGCGGCACGACGACGAAGTCGGGCACCGGGATGCGGTGGTAGGCCATGAGCTTCTTGGCGAGCGCCTTGTCGCGCGAGAGCGTCAGCCCGCGCGGGTTGCAGCCGGTGTACGGCACGCGCAGCAGTTCGAGGTAGCTCACCACGTTCTGATCGAACACGCCGACATCGGCGAACGCCTCCATCAGGTTGAAGACGATGGTCGGCCTGAACTCGTCGATGGCCGGGCGGATCGGCGAGAGGTCGTCGCTCACGCCGATGACGCGCAGATCGTGCCGGCGCTTGCGCAGCGTGGAGATGACGTCCCATTCCATGCGCCAGTCGGCGCTGGCGGCGTCCTCGGCGGTGGCGGTGTCTGGCGGGATGAGGTGCTTGTGCACCAGGACGAGCACGCGCGCGGGCTTCATCGCCCCTCCGTCACAGGGCCACGCGGTGGCGGCCGCTGTGGAGATAGTTCATGGTCTGCACCGTGAGGAACACGGTGAACTCGTGCCGGGCCTGCTCTTCCGGCACGGCCAGGCGCAGCTTCAGTTCGCGGCAGCGTGCGCCGACGTCGTTCAGCACCTGGTCGATCGTGTACTGGTAGATGCCGGTCCAGTCGGCGACGAGACGGCGCACGGGCCGGCGGATGCGGTTCAGGAACTGCACGGCCGACATGTTACCCGCGTGTTCGGGCGCATCGGAGAACAGCCGCCGCAGTTCGCGGTCGTAGAAGCGCGGACGCTCCACGCCGTAATGGCGGCGCTTGTGGCGGTAGTGCTGCCTGAGCGTCTTGCGCACCTGCGCGAGCGGCTCCATCTCGGAGGGCGCATCGACGAGCGCTGTCCTGCCGCGCAGCGACTGCATCAGGCCGTCCACGTACTCGAGCTTCTTCGCCGCCGGCCAGCCCACGTAGCGCTCCTGCCAGAAGGCGCCGGGCGTGAGCCACACGGCGAAGGTCTCAGCGAAGTCTTCGTCGGGATGGCTCTGCGCGTACCACGGGTCGATGTGCATCACGAAGCTCTTGCTGTAGGGCTTCGGCGTGTAGAACTCCGGATACGGCTCGGACGAACTGCCGAAGAGCCGCCTGCGATGGCGGCGCAGCCGCAGCTTGTAGGCGTTGTCGACGACGTGCCCGGCTTCGTGGCGCAGGATGCGCATGCACCACTCGTAGTCGCCGCCTTCCACTTCGAGCATCTGCGCGCGTTCGAGTTTCTCGAGGCGCGGGTGCGCGAGGTAGAACGGCACGGCCATCGAGGTGGCGCCGTCCGGCGTGAACCACTCCTCCGCGAGGTAGTAGTGCACCGGCACCTTCAGCTCGCGCATGTCGAGTTCGGCCTGCAGCTCCGCGATGCGGCCCTGCATGACGCTGCCCGGCAGCGCGATCGGGAGATCGCACATCCGCAGGTCGAGCAGTTGTTCATCGGGAAGCTCCGCCCAGTTCTCCGGGACGGGCACGGCCTTGGGCATGCTGTGCGGATCATAGTCCCCGGCGGCAGCCGCCACACGCCGGCGCCAGGCCGCCCGTCTGGCAAGATTGCGCCATGGCGCGCAGGCGCTGACGCGGCGGGCCCGGCCTCGTGTGGCAGCGTCCGTGGCTCGCTCGCGGTACAATCGAACGACGCGCCTGTAGCTCAGTTGGATAGAGCATCAGCCTTCGAAGCTGAGGGTCGCAGGTTCGAGCCCTGCCGGGCGCGCCAGTTCGCGGAACGCGAACTGGCTACGCCCGCCCAAGGTCCGCTCAGGCGTCATGAAGCGCGGCAGCCGCGCGCCGCGCTGACCGGTGAGGCGCAGCCCGTGCACTCGCCCGCAGCTTGTCCCGATCTTGGCGTGACGGCCTGTGGCTACTTCTTCGGCATCCCCGCCGCCACCGGCCCCATCACGGCCACGATGTCGTCCATCGCCTTCGTGAGCGCCGCGTGCACGGCGGCCTTCTGCGCCGCGTCGAGCGCCGAGAGCACGCTGTGCATCTCGGTCGTGCGGCTGCGCAGGCCCAGCGTGACGAGCGACGCCTTGCCGTCGTCGAGGTACCGGTCGATCGTGATCTCCATCGAACTACGCTCCCACCCTGAGACGGATGTCCCCGTCCACGACATCCGCCGTCACCGTCGCGCCGGCCGCGAGATCCTCGAACAGCAGCAGGTTCGAGAGCGGTTTCTTGATGACCCGTTCGACCAGCCGCGCCATCGGCCGCGCGCCGAAGGCCTTGTCGAACCCCTTCTCCGACAGCCACGTGCGCGCCGCCGGCGTGAGCGCGATGGTGATGCCGCGGCCGCTCACGAGCGCCTGCAGTTCGCCGACGTGTTTGTCCACGACCTTCAGGATCTCGTCGCCGCCGAGCGGCCTGAAGTGCACCGTGGCATCGAGCCGGTTGCGGAACTCCGGCGCGAACATGCGCTCGAGCACGCCCGTGGCCTTGCTGCCCTCGGGCGAGTCGCCGAAGCCGAGCTTCCGATCCGACAGATCGCGCGCGCCGGCGTTGGTCGTCATGATGAGGATGACGTGCCGGAAGTCGGCCTTGCGGCCGTGCGTGTCGGTGAGCGTCGCGTGATCCATGACCTGCAGCAGCAGGCTGAAGAGATCCGGATGCGCCTTTTCGATTTCATCGAGCAGCAGCACGGCGTGTGGCGCCTTGCGGATGGCGTCGATGAGGAGCCCGCCTTCCTCGTAGCCGACGTAGCCAGGCGGCGCGCCGATGAGGCGCGACACCGCATGCTTTTCCATGTACTCGGACATGTCGAAGCGCAGGAACTCGACGCGCAGCACACGCGCGAGCTGCCGCGCGAGCTCCGTCTTGCCCACGCCGGTGGGCCCGGCGAAGAGGAAGCTGCCGATGGGTTTGTCGGGCGCGCGGAGCCCCGACCGCGACAGCCGGATGGCGGAGGCCACCTCGGTGATGGCGTCGTCCTGCCCGTAGATGACGTTGCGCAACTCGCTGTCGAGATTGCGGAGCGCCGTCTTGTCGTCGGTCGACACCGCCTGCACCGGCGCGCGCGCGATCTTGGCCACGATGGCCTCGATGTCGGCCACGTCCACGACGGGCGGCGCGGCCTCGGGCACTTCGCCGCCGGCCGCCGTCGCCAGGCTCTCGCCGTCCGCCACCGCGACCTCGGCCGCCGTGGGCGCGGGTGCCATCTTCAGCTTCATTGCCGCGCCGGCCTCGTCGATGACGTCGATGGCCTTGTCGGGCAGGTGCAGATCCTTGAGATACCGGGCCGAGAGCGTGACCGCGGCCTCAATCGCCGCGTCGGTGTAGCGAATGCCGTGGTGGCGTTCGTAGTGGCCTTTGAGGCCCATCAGGATCTCGATCGCCTCGGCTTCCGTGGGCTCGAGGATCTCGACCTTCTGGAAGCGGCGTGAGAGTGCGCGATCGCGATCGAAGCCCTGCTTCACGTCGGCAAAGGTGGTCGAGCCGATGCAGCGCAGCGCGCCGGACGCGAGCGCCGGCTTCAGCAGGTTGCCGGCGTCCATCGCGCCGCCGGAGGCCGAACCGGCGCCGACGAGCGTGTGGATTTCGTCGATGAAGAGGATCGCGCCCGGCTGCTTCTCGAGTTCCGTGAGCACCTGCTTCACGCGCTCCTCGAAGTCGCCGCGGTAGCGCGTGCCGGCCACGAGCGCCCCGAGGTCGAGCGCATACACCGTGGACGCCTTGAGACCGGGCGGCACCTGCCGCTCGGCGATGCGCAGGGCCAGGCCCTCGGCAAGCGCCGTCTTGCCCACGCCGGGTTCGCCGACGAGCAGCGGGTTGTTCTTGCGCCGGCGGCACAGCACCTGGATGACACGATCGAGTTCGAGGGCGCGGCCCACCAGCGGATCGATCTCGCCGCGGCGCGCCTTGGCCACGAGTTCGACCGCGTAGGCCTCGAGCGGGTTCTTCGGCGCGGCCTCGTCACCTTCGGGCCCGGGCACACCGGCCGCCTCTGGCGCGGGGCGTGCGATGGCGCGCAGCAGCCGCAGGCGGTTCACGCCCTGCTTCGTCAGGAAGTAGGCCGCGTGCGACTCCTCCTCCTGCAGCAGGAACACGAGCAGGCTGCCACTGTCGACCTGCTGAGCGCTCGACGACGCCGCATGCACCACGGCGCGTTCGACCACGCGGTCGAAGGCCACGGTGGATTCGGGCTTCACGGGCTTGCTGCCCGGCACGGGCGTGTGCGCGCGGCCGAGCACATCGTCGAGATCGTGCGTGAGCTGCGCGAGATCGACATTGAGCGCCTGCAGGGCGCCGCGGCCACGCGGGTCGTCGATGAGCGCGCGCAGCAGGTGTTCGAGCGTCACCAGGTCATGGCGGCGATCGGCGGCAGACCGGAAGGCGCGCCGGATCGTCTCCAGCGTGTCCGGGGCGAACGGCACGGGGGTCCCACTCACGACTTGCCCTCCTCCGGCTCCGGCTCCATCGAGACGCGAAGCGGATATTCGTGTTGTTCGGCGAGGCGTTCGGTGGCGGCTACTTTCGTCTCCGCCACCTCCTTCGTATAGACGCCGGCCACGCCCATGCCGGCGTGGTGCACGTGCAGCATGATGGCCATCGCGTCGGACGCGGACCGGGCGAACACCGTCTCGAGCACCCACACGACGAACTCCTGCGTGGTGTAGTCGTCGTTGTGCAGCAAGACGCGCCAGGATCTGGGCGGCGTGCGCTCGAGTTCGGGCCGCTTTTCGGTGAGCAGCCCGCCCCGGGGGTCGGCTCCGGAGGGATTCGACGGCGGCATCCCCCGATCTTAGCGGGTCTGGCGGGCCGGGCCTACCGCCCGTCCGGCCGGGGCGGCGAAAAGGCGCCGGCCACGACCGCGCCGGTCAGGTCGCCGTCGAGAGTCCAGGAGGGACGGGGGTCCGCGGCGCTCACGAGCGGGCCCAGCCGCCGCAGGAAGTCGCGCCGGGGCACTTCCCGGGCGCCCAGGCTGGCCAGGTGCTCGCTCGGCACCTGGCAGTCGATGAAGGGCACCTGCCAGCGGGCGAGCTGCGCGGCGAGCCACGTGATGGCCAGCTTCGAGCCGTCGGTCACGCGCGAGAACATCGACTCCCCGAAGAACGCCCGACCCAGGGCCACGCCGTAGATGCCACCGGCAAGCGCACCCTCCACCCACACCTCGAGCGAGTGGGCGTGCCCGGCGCGGTGGAGCGCCTGGTAGGCGTCGAGCATCTCGTCGGTGATCCACGTGCCGTGATCGTCGGCGCGGGGCTCGGCGCAGGCCCGCATGACGTCGCCGAACGCCCGATCGAGCGTCACGCGGTAATCCGCGCGGCGCAGCCGGCGGGCCAGACTCTTCGAGACGTGAACGGCGTCGCTCGGCAGCACCATCCGCGGGTCGGGGCACCACCACAGCACCGGCTCGCCCTCGCTGAACCACGGAAACGCGCCGCGCCCGTAGGCGTCCACGAGCCGCGGCACCGACAGGCCCCCGCCGGCGGCGAGCAGCCCGTTCGGCGTGCGGCGGGCCGTCTCGGGCGGCGGCAGGGGGTCGGCGGGACCAAGCCAGGGAACCATGCTAATATCGTCTGCTCAGGCACGGTGGGTGTAGCTCAGTGGTAGAGCTCCGGACTGTGGCTCCGGCTGTCGCGGGTTCGAATCCCGTCATCCACCCCATACCTTTTCTGTCGCCACCACTTTACCGCCGAACTCCGGCAGGCGTCCGCGGATGACCCAGACGCCGCCCGGATTCGAACGCTGGATCGCAGAGACCGAAGCCCGGCACCTGCGCAACATGACGCCCACGGAAGTCGGGCGGGCCCTGCGCGCGCTCTCCTCCACCTACGTCGAACGGCGCGCCCGGCTCTCGGGCCGCGGCGCCTTCGACACCGCCGGTAAACGCGCCGCCTACGCCCTCTACTACGCGCCGCGGCGCTACCAGACCCTCACGCACATCCTCGCCGTCCTGCCCGCGGCCACCGGCCCGCTCGCGATCGTGGACGTCGGCTGCGGCACGGGCGCGGCCGGCGCCGCCTGGGCGGTGCATGCCGGCCCCGGCGCGACACTCACCGCGTATGACAGCCATCCGTGGGCGGTCGAGGAAACGCGCGCCACGATCCAGGCCTTCGGCCTCAAGGGCGACGTGAAGCGCGGGGCCATCGGCGGCGATCGCGGCATCCGCCCCTGGGCCGACGGACGCGGCGCCCAGGCGCGCGCCATCGTGCTCAGCTACATGGTGAACGAACTCAGCGACGACGACCGGGCGGACCTGCTGCCGGCGCTGCTCGCGGCCGCGTCGCGCGGCGCGCACGTGCTCGTCGTCGAGCCGCTGTCACGCAAGACCTCGCCGTGGTGGAGCCGCTGGGCCGACGCGGTCGTGGCCGCCGGTGGCCGGGCCGACGAATGGCGGGTCACGCTGGACCTGGCGCCGATCACGACGCGTCTCGGCCATGCCGCGGGCCTCGATGCGGCCGGCGCCACGGCCCGCACGCTCTACCTCTGACGCGTTACTGGTAGGAGCCGCGCACCGCGAACACGTTGCGCACCGCGGCGGCGAACTGGGTGGCGATAATCGAGTAGCCGCTCGGGTTCGGGTGCAGACCGTCACCGCCGAGGATGCCGATCCCGCCGTCGGGGCCGCAATTCTGCGTGCCGAAGGCCGCAAACAGATCGACCACGTGGACGTTCTGCCGGCCGGCCGCCATGGCCCGGAGCGCCGAGTTGAATCCGTTGATCCGCGTCGCCGCGTTGGGCCGCACCTGCCCGCTCGGGCTCGTACTGACGCAGGTCTGGAACATCGTGCCGATGAAGACGGTCGTGTTGTAGAGGCGCGCGAGCTCGACCATCTGCTGCAGGTAGCCCACCGTTGCAGCGACACTCTGGTCGTTGTTCAGGTCGTTGATCCCTTCGAGCAGCAACAGCGCCTGCGGACGCTGCGCGGCCATCCTCTGCGCGAACCGACCATTCGTAATCGCCTGCAGCGCCCATTCGCCAGGCACCCCTTCGTTGGTGACCGTGAAGTTCTGCGACGCGAAGGCGCTCTCGAGCTGGTTGTCGAACTGCACGGGGTACTCCGTGCCGGGTATGGAATCGAACAGGTAGCCGCCGTCGAACGACGAGACGGTCCCGAACGTGATGCTGTCGCCGTAGGCCATGAACCGCGTGGCTCCGAGCGCGGTGACCGTGCCGAGTGAGTCGCCGGCCGGCGGTGGTCCTCCGGATTGCGGCACGGCGCCGCGCGAGAGCACGGGGCTCGGGCCGGTCGGTGACTCGGGCGACCGGCCGCACTGCGCCACGGCAAAGGCCAGGAGCAGGGCGACGGCAGGACCACGCAGACGGGCGGCGATGATGGGCATGAGCAGGCCCCGGCCTGACGCCGGGCAGACTGGTAGCATACATGGCGAAAGGACTCCTGCCGAGTGGCCACCGATTCCGCCGCGACACTCGTCGAACGCCGCCTGCGCTACATCGAGCGCCAGCGGGCGCTGCAACGCGAGGCCGCGGCCCGCGACGCCGGCCTGACGCGTCCGCTCGGCAGCGGGCCGGCCAACCGGCACGGCATGCCGCAGATCCCCACCGGCCAGCGGCGCGTGCCGAACTGGCCCGTGCTCGACCTCGGCGACGTGCCCGACGTGCCGCTCGACACCTGGCGGCTCGAGGTGAGCGGCCTCTGCGAACGGCCGCTCTCGCTCACCTGGGACGACTTCCTCGCCCTGCCGCAGGTGGACGACGCGAGTGACTTCCACTGCGTCACCACGTGGAGCCGTCTCGACAACCACTGGCGCGGCGTCCGCGTCAGCACGCTCGCCGAACTCGCCGTGCCCACCGCCGACGCCCGCTTCGTGACCTGCACCGGCTACGACCGCATGCCCGGCAGCGACATCCCCTACACGACCAATCTGCCGCTTGCGCGCGCCGTCGAAGACGACGTGCTGCTCGTGCACACGTGGGACGGGCGGCCGCTGCCGCGCGAACACGGCGGCCCGTGCCGCATGATCACGCCGAAGCTCTACGCGTGGAAGGGCACGAAGTGGATCCGCCGCATCGAGTTCCACGCCGAGGATCGGCCCGGCTTCTGGGAAGCGCGCGGCTACTCGAACACCGCCGAACCCTGGCTCGACGACCGCTACGCCTGACCCGTGTTCCTCGCCCGCGAACTGCGCCCGATGCTCGCGACGTCGCCCGACGCGTCGCCGTCGCTCGTCGATCCGCGGGCCGTCTACGAGCCGAAGTACGACGGCATCCGCGCCATCGTGCTCGTGGAAGGGGGGCCACCGCCACTCGTGCGCCTGTGGTCGCGCAATGGCAACGAGAAGTCGGCGCAGTTCCCGGAGGTGGTCGCGGCGCTGGCCGCGTGGGCGGCGTCACTCGACGGCCCGGTGGTACTCGACGGCGAAATCGTGGCGCTCGACGCGCGTGGCGAGGCGGCCGGCTTCCAGAAGCTCCAGGGCCGCATCAACGTGTCGGTGCCCGGCTACCGCTCGTCGGCGCCGGCGCAGACCGCCGCGGAACAGCCCGCCGCCTTCGTCGCGTTCGATCTGCTGCGCGACGGTGACACCGATCTGCGCGTGCAGCCGCTGACGGCGCGCCGCGCCGCGCTCGAAGCACGCCTGGCCGGATGGCGACCTCCAGTGCTGCGGCTCTCGGAACAGGCCGTGGGTGATGGGCGCGCGCTCTATGCCCGCGCCGACCGCGACGGCTGGGAAGGCCTGGTCGTGAAACGCGCCGCCGGCCCCTATCGCGCCGGCAAGCGCAGCCCCGAGTGGCAGAAGCTCAAGATCCAGCAGCAGGACGAGTTCGTTGTGGGCGGCTGGACGGCGCCGCGCGGCGCCCGCCGCCATTTCGGCGCGCTCATCCTCGGCACGGCCAACGCCGACGGCACGCTCACCTACGTGGGGGATGTCGGCACCGGCTTCCCCGATGCGGAACTGGAACGCCTGGCCGGCCTGCTCGCCGCGCTCGCTACCGACACGTGTCCGTTCGAGACACCGCCGAAGACGGTGAGCACGGCGCACTGGGTCACGCCGCGCCTCGTCGCCCAGGTGCGCTACACCGAGATGACCGACGAGGGCCGGCTGCGCCATCCGGCGTATCTCGGCCTGCGCGACGACAAGGCGGCCTCCGCCGTGCGCGCGCCGAAAGGCCGCCGCACGGCGCATCCGCTGCGCACGCGGCCGGCCGCGGCCCCCGCATCCGCGGTGCGGCCGGCGAGGGCCACGCGATCACGAGCGCGGCGCCGGCGCGGCGTCGTCGATCCGCTGGCCGCGTGGGCGCCAGAGGCCGCCGCGATCGTGGCGCAGCTCGACGATCTGCAGGCGCGCCGGAAGCACGGCAAGGTGGTGCTGCCGAACGGCGACACGGTCGATGTCACGAACCTCGACAAGGTGTTCTGGCCGCTCGGCCGGCGCACCAAGGGTGACCTGCTCCGCTACTACGCGCAGATCGCGCCACTGCTGTTGCCGGTCATCGACGACCGGCCGCTCGTGATGAAGCGCCTGCCGAACGGCGTGGACGGCCAGGCGTTCTACCAGCATCGTGCCCCGGAGCCGGTGCCGGCCGGCGTGCGCGTCGAGACGCTGCCCGACGACGACGTGCCGGCGCGCCTCGTGGGCGGCTCGCTCACGACGCTGCTCTACATGGCGCAGCTCGCCTCGATCTCGATGGATCCGTTCTTCTCCACCGTGGACGCGCTGCACACGCCCGATCAGGTGGCCATCGACCTGGACCCGCAGCCCGGGGCGACCTTCGCGCAGATCCTCGACGTGGCGCGCTGGGTGCACGAGATCCTCGAGCGCGTGGGCGTCGAGGCGTTTCCGAAAACGTCCGGCTCCGAAGGCCTGCACATCTTCGTGCCGCTCAGGCCCGGCACGCCGTATCAGGCCGGCATGCTCTTCTGCCAGATCGTGGCCACGATGGTGGCCACCGCCCATCCGAAGGTCGCCACCGTCGAGCGCACCGTCGGCAAGCGCCGGCCGGGCACGATCTACGTGGATTACCTGCAGAACATCGAAGGCAAGACGCTCGCCTGCGCCTACAGTGTCCGCGCCAGTGCGTTCGCCGGCGTCTCGACGCCGCTCACCTGGGCCGAGGTGCACGGCGACGTGCATCCGGAGATGTTCACGCTCGAGACGATCCTGCCGCGCGTGCGCGCGGCGGGCGACCTCTGGGCCGGCACCAGACAACACGAGGGCGCCGACCTGCTCGGCGCCCTCGGGAAACTTCGCTAGCCGCCCCGTACGGGCGGGCCCCGCTCCTAGAACTGCACGCGCAGTTCGGTGATGATCTGGCGCCGCAGGACATCACCGAAGACGTGCGACTGGATCTTCTCGTCGAACAGATTGTTGAACTTGAGCGTGGTCGTGACCTTGTCGCCGGGCCACTTCACGCCGAGCGCGCCGTTGACCTGTGTGAAGGCGTCGGTCGAGCCGTGGAAGCGGGAGTCGAGCACGTCCTGCCAGAACGCCGAGTCCTGGTAGCTGACGTTCATGTTGCCGAGGAACATGCCCTGGCTGAAGTTGAAGCCGGCGTTGAAGCGGTTGCGCGGCGGCAGGTTGACCTCCGAGATGTCGAAGTCGGGATCGGGCTTGAACTGGTAGGAGTAGTTCGCGAACACGTTGACCGCGCGGTTGACCGCGGCGTCCACGCCGAGCTCGACACCGCGATCGACGACGGTGCCCAGGTTGCGGTAGCTGAACTCCGACGGAATGCCCCCCGTGGTGCAGGTGGCCTGGCCGAGACACGAGGGCGGCAGCACCTCGAGGATGCCGAGTGCCTGCGCCGGGCCGACGAGCGGCCCCACCTTGTCGAGCCAGCCTGGCGGCGGGTTGCTGGCCCGGTAGCGGCCCACCTGCGTGAAGAAGATGTCGTTCTTCGAGCGGTTGTAGTAGAAGGCCGCCGTGACCGTGGCCCGCTTGGCGATGACGCCGGTGTAGGCCACTTCGAACGCGTCCACCTGCTGCTGCACCAGGTCTTCGTTGCCAATCGCGTTGACCGGAAAGTTGTAGACGGGGCCGCCCGGGGCTGCCGCGAAGAGCGGGTTGATGGCGCGCAGGTCGAGCTGGTTGACGATCCGCGTCTCGAGGAAGTTGTTGATGAGCGACGGCGCCCGGAAGGCGCGGTTGGCCGACAGGCGGATCGCGTGGTCCGGCGCCGGCTTGAAGATGAGCGCCGTGCGCGGCGAGAACGTCGGGTCGGGCAGGATGTTGAAGTAGTCGCTGCGCGCACCCACGACCCAGCGCAGGTGGTCGTTGATGAAGATCTCGTCCTGGATGTAGGCACCGGTCTCGTAGCGGTTGTCGCCGCGCGGCGCCAGCGAGAGGTCGAAGCTGTTGTAGCGGGCGTTGCCGCCGAAGCTCAGCACGTGGCGCGTGCCCAGGGCGAGGACGTTGCCGTACTCGACGTCGAACGTGCGGGTGTTGAAGTTGAACAGAATCGGGCGGCCCTGCAGGTCGAACGACAGGAGCGCGTTGGCGTTGCCGTCGAGGATGTTGGTGAAGGCGTTGAGCTTCTGGGCGCCCTTGCTCCAGCGCACCGAGCCGTAGCCGAGCTTCGTGCCCCGGGTCATGTCGAAGGGGCCGATCCCGGTGTGGATGATGCCCTCGGTGCCGGCGAAGCCGCCGGCGAACGACAGGCGGTAGGCGCCCTGCGGCGCCTCATAGTCGAGACGGGCGTCGAACTTCGGCTGGCGCGTGCCGGTGTTCGCGAACCCCGGGTACGGCGTCTGCGCGGCGTTGTTGATGGTACCGGTCGGCCGGAGCAGCGCGTCCTGGGCGAAGGCCCCGGCCGACACCTTGTACGACCACTGGTCGTTGATGACGGCGGCGTTGGTGCCGTTCACGTACCAGAGCGGCAGGCTGTTGCGCTCGGTGCGGGAGTCGCCCGGGCCGATGCTGCCGACGCCCATGGTGAAGCTCGTGCCCTGCATCTCGCGCGGGCTCTTCGTGATGAAGTTGACAACGCCCGAGAGCGCGTTGGCGCCCCACACGGCCGAGGCCGGCCCGCGGATGACTTCGATCTGCCGGATCTCGTTCGGGTTGATGGGCAGGAAGTCCCACGCGACGAAGCCGAAGAAGTCGAGATACAGGGAGCGGCCGTCGATGAGGGCCAGCTGCGAGGTCGACAGCGTCGACGTGGCGCCGCGCATGTTGATGTTGAAGTCACGCGCCGAGGTCTGCGTGATGTTCATGCCGGGCACCGAGCGCAGGAGCTCGGCGTAGTTGGTGGCCGGCGAGCTGGCGATGACGTCGCTCGTCACGACGCTGACGGTGGCCGGCGCGTTCACGAGCTGCTGTTCGACCTTCGAGGCGGTCACGACCACCGCTTCGGTGTAAATCGGGGGCTGCTCGGCCTCGGCCGGCGCCGCGGGTGGCGGCACCGGCGGCTGAGCCGGCGGCTGGGCACCCGCTGTCGCGGTCGTCGCCAGCGTGAGTGCCACGATCCAAGCGCACACTGTCCTCACAGGAACCTCCTGACCGGGGGGCGGATGTCGTCCAAGTTCGTCCCCGATGATGGATCCGCATTGTAACGGACCTCGGCCGCGACGAGACGGGCCGCTCCACACGAAGGCGCGCCCGGGCGCGCGAGGGCGTGCCCCGCGTATCGCACGGACGGCGCCTGGCCGGCCTCAGGCGTGCGGCTGCACGGTGGCGGCCCACGCTTCGAGCGCGCGGGCGTCCTGGTCGAACCGGCGGATGCCGTCGCTCAGCTTCTCGACCGCCATCGCGTCCTGATTGTGGAGCCAGCGGTAGGCCTTCTCGTCGAGATGCACGCGCGCCTCGCCATCACGCGCCGCCATCCCGGGCGTGAGGGCCGGCGTGAGTTCGCCGGACGTCTCGGCCAGGGCCGCGAGCAGCTCGGGGCTGATCGTCAGCAGGTCGCTGCCGGCAAGCTGCGTGATCTGCTCGACGCGGCGGAAGCTGGCGCCCATGACCTGCGTCTGATAGCCGTGCTTCTTGAAGTAGGCATAGATGCGGCGCACCGACTCGACACCCGGGTCGGCGTCCACGGGAATCTCGGCGCCCCTCGCCTTGCGGTAGTAGTCGTAGATGCGGCCCACGAAGGGCGAGATGAGCGTCACGCCGGCCTCGGCGCAGGCCACCGCCTGCGCGAAGCTGAAGAGCAGCGTGAGGTTGCAGTGGATCCCCTCGCGCTCGAGCACCTCGGCGGCGCGGATGCCCTCCCAGGTGCTGCCGATCTTGATGAGCACGCGCTCCTTCGGCACACCGGCGGCGCCGTAGAGCGCGATGAGGTCGTGGGCCTTGGCGATCGTGGCCTCGGTGTCGAAACTGTGACGCGCGTCCACCTCGGTCGAGACGCGGCCCGGAATGATCTTGAGGATCTCGCAGCCGAAGGCGACGGCGAGGCGATCCATGAAGGCTTCGGTGCGCGCGGAACCGGTCGCACCACCGGCCGCGGCGGCGGCGAGCGCGCCATCCACGAGCCCCCGGTAGGCCGGCTGCTGCGCGGCCTTGAGCAGGAGCGACGGATTGGTGGTGGCATCCTGCGGCCGGTGCTGCCGGATGGCGTCGATGTCGCCGGTATCGGCGACGACGACCGTGTAGCGCTTCAGGGAATCGAGCAGGGACATGCGGCGATCTTACTCGGGACCGGGGGCTGGGGGCTGGGGCTAGACTTAGCGCATGAGTCTTCGTGCGCTCGACGCCTGGACACGCCTCGAACAGCATCGCGACCGCATCGCGGACGTGCCGGCGCGGCAGCTCTTCGCCGACGACCCGCGGCGATTCGAGCACTTCTCGATCCGTCTCGACGATCTGCTCGTCGACTACTCGAAGCAGCGCGTCACGGCCGAGACGATGCGGCTCCTCGGCGAACTCGCCCACGCCACCGGCGTCGACGCGGCGCGCGATCGCATGTTCGCCGGCGCCCGCATCAACACCACCGAAGATCGCGCCGTGCTGCATGTGGCGCTGCGCCGCACGGCCCCCGGTGCCGTGCTCGTCGACGGCCGCGACGTCATGCCCGACGTGCGGGCCGCCCGCGCCCACCTCGCAGGTGTCGCCGACGACGTCCGCGCCGGCCGCTGGACGGGCGCCACCGGCGCGCGCATCACCGATGTGGTCAACCTCGGCATCGGCGGCTCGGATCTGGGGCCGGCGATGGTGGTGGACGCGCTCACGCCGTACGGACGCGAAGGTCCGCGGATGCACTTCGTCTCGAACGTCGATGGCGCGCATCTCGACGAGACGCTGCGGCTCGTGGCGCCGGCCACGACCCTCTTCATCATCGCCTCGAAGACGTTCACCACGCAGGAAACCATGGCCAACGCGCGGTCGGCGCGAGCGTGGCTCGTGGCCGCGCTCGGCGACGCCGCGGTGGGCCGCCACTTCGTGGCCGTCTCGACCAACGCCGCCGCCGTCGACGCCTTCGGCATCACCGCCGCGAACATGTTCGGCTTCTGGGACTGGGTGGGCGGACGCTATTCGTTGTGGTCGTCGATCGGTCTGCCGATCGCCATCGCCATCGGCTCGGCGGGCTTCGACGCGCTGCTCACCGGCGCCGACGACATGGACCGCCATTTCGAAACCGCGCCCACCGCCGGCAACCTGCCGATGGTGCTCGGCCTGCTGGGCATCTGGAACACGAACTTCCTCGGGGCCGCGACGCACGCGGTGCTGCCCTACGACCAGTACCTGCGGCGCCTGCCGGCCTACCTGCAGCAGCTCGACATGGAGAGCAACGGCAAGGGCGTGACACGCGATGGCGTGCCGGTGGACGTGGCCACGGGCCCCATCGTGTGGGGGGAACCGGGCACCAACGGCCAGCACGCCTTCTACCAGTTGCTGCACCAGAGCCCGCGGCTCGTCTCGGCCGACTTCCTCGCCGCCGCGGAGCCCGCGCACGGCCTGCCGGCGCACCATCCCCTGCTGCTCTCGAACTTTTTCGCGCAGACCGAAGCCCTCATGCGCGGCAAGACGCTCGACGAAGCGCGCGCGGAGCTCGCCGCCGCCGGCCTCGACGCCGGCGCCGTGACGCGTCTGGCGCCGCACAAGGTCTTCCCCGGCAGCCGCCCGACGACCAGCCTGCTCTACCGGCGCCTCGACCCGCGCACACTGGGCCGCCTGCTCGCGCTCTACGAACACAAGGTGTTCGTGATGGGGGCCGTGTGGGGCATCAACTCGTTCGACCAGTGGGGGGTGGAACTGGGGAAGGTGCTCGCCAACCGCATCCTGCCGGAACTCGACGCCGCCACCGACGCGGCCAGTCACGACGGCTCGACCAACGCCCTCATCAACCACGCGCGACGCCTGCGCGGACGCTGAGACCGGTCGCTGGGATCGGAGGGGGGGCGCTGAAGAAGCTGGTGCGCCCGGCAGGATTCGAACCTGCGACCTTCGGCTCCGGAGGCCGACGCTCTATCCAGCTGAGCTACGGGCGCGTATCGCGCAGGCGCTCGCTG
The DNA here is from genome assembly GCA_044347565.1 of Vicinamibacterales bacterium. Lineage (GTDB taxonomy): Bacteria > Acidobacteriota > Vicinamibacteria > Vicinamibacterales > UBA2999 > CADEFD01. The sequence continues at coordinate 26,676 of JBIKUN010000001.1, forward strand.
CCAGAGGCAGCCTCGCTCTGCGAGCGCGGAACGGGTAGTGTAGTCGAACGGGCCGTCGCGCGGCAAACCATCAGCGCGGCGCAGCCGGGCGTGCGAACGCGGCGGCGTTTATCGGATGCGTCCCTCGACGTGACCAGAACGCCTGGACCTCAGATCGGTATCATGGCAAGTGATGGCTGACACCAGGCGCACCTCCGCGTTCCTGCACTTCTTCCACACGGAGGCCGCCGGCGGCGTCGTGCTGCTCGTGGCGGCGGTCGCGGCGCTCCTCGCGGCGAACTCGCCCCTGGCCGGCTGGTATACCGGCGTCTGGGAGACACGGATCGTCGTGGGCCCCGCAAGCCATCCGCTCGCCCTCACCGCCCGCATGTGGGTCAACGACGCGGTGATGGCGCTCTTTTTCCTGCTCGTCGGCCTCGAGATCAAGCGCGAGATCCTCGTCGGCGAACTCTCGAGCCTGCGGCAGGCGGCGCTGCCCTTCGCGGCGGCGATTGGCGGCGTGGCGGCTCCCGCGCTGCTTTTCCTGGCCGTGGCGCCGGCCGACATGCGCGCCGGCTGGGCCATTCCCACGGCCACGGACATCGCCTTCGCGCTCGGCGTGCTGGCGCTCGTGGCGCCGGGCGCGCCCACCGGGCTCAAGGTCTTCCTGGCGGCCCTGGCGATTGTGGACGACATGGCGGCCGTGCTCGTCATCGCCCTCTTCTACACCGCGGAGGTCCACGTGGGCGCCCTCATGACGGCGGCGGCGATCGCCGTGGGCCTCATCGGGCTCAACCGCGCCGGCGTGCGGCATCTCGCGCCGTATCTGGCCGCCGGCGTCGCGCTCTGGTTCTTCGTCCACGAATCCGGCATCCACGCCACCATCGCGGGGGTCGTGCTGGCGCTGACGATTCCGACCCACACACGCATCAACGCCGCCGAGTTCTCGCGTGAGGCCCGGGCCCACCTCGACGCCTTCGACGACACCGAAACGGGCGATCTGCTCGTCATCACGAGCCAGGGCCAGCAGAACGCGCTGCACGCGCTCGACCTGGCCAGCAGCGCCGTCTCGGCCCCGCTGCTCCGCCTCGAGCACGCCCTGCACGGACTGAGCGCATTCGTCGTGATGCCGGTCTTCGCCTTTGCCAACGCCGGCGTGGCGCTCGGCGGCGGCGCGCTCGACTGGACCACCGCCGGCGCCATCGGCCTGGGACTCGCCGCCGGTAAGCCGCTCGGCATCACGCTGGCCGCCTGGCTGGCCTGCCGTGCCGGCGTGGCCGCACTGCCCGCCGGCGTCACCTGGGGCATGCTGCACGGGGTGTCGTGGATGGCCGGCATCGGCTTCACGATGTCGCTCTTCATCGCCGGCCTCGCCTTCGGACCGTCGCCGGCGTTCGATGCCGCGCAGGTAGGCATCATGAGCGGCTCGGCATTCGCGGCGCTCGTCGGCGCGATCGTGCTGCGGCGGCAGCTCACGGCAGCGCGCCGCTAGTCCGGACGCCGCACGCCGAGGCGGAGGAGCACGGGCTCGGGGGCCTTCGAGCGTGAACGCGCGCTCCAGCCCGGCACCGGGCTCGATCGGCGGCAGGCCCGGGCTGACGGCCAGCGGCGAACCCATCCGCTACGCCGTCGAGCACCGCGGCTCACGCAACCACCGGGGCGCCGGCCGGGGCTACGCCCCGACCACGGCGCGGTCGGTGATCTCGAGCGCCTTGTCGATGATGGCGAACGCCTCGCGCAGTTCCGCCTCGGTCACCGTGAGCGGCGGATTGGTGAAGAACGTGTGCCAGCGCACGAAGGTATAGAGCCCTTCTTCGCGGAAGCGCCTGCCGAGCGCCGCCATCTCGGGCGATGCCCCGGCGAAGGGCGCCATCGGCTCCATCGTCTTGCGGTTGCGCGTCAGCTCGAAGATGCCGAAGAGCCCGATGTTGCGCACCGCGCCGACCGACGGATGTTTCGCCGCCATCTCCTGGTGCAGCCCGCGCAGCACCGCGCCCATCGTCGCGGCGTTGTCGATGATGCCTTCGTCTTCGTAGACCTTGATGGTGGCGAGCGCCGTGGCGCAGCCGAGCGGATGGCTGTTGTAGGTGAGGCCGCCGTTGAACTGCTTGTCCTTGAAGTGATCGGCGATGTGGCGGCGCAGCCCCACCGCGCCGAGCGGCACGTAGGCGCTCGTGAGGCCCTTGGCCATGGTCATGATATCGGGCACGACCTGCCAGTGGTCCACGCCGAACCACTTGCCGGTGCGGCCGAAGCCGGCCATCACCTCGTCGCAGATCATCAGGATGCCGTACTTGTCGCAGAGCGCGCGCACGCCCTGCAGATACCCGTCGGGCGGCACGAGGATGCCGTTGGTGCCGCTGATGGTCTCGAGGATGAAGGCCGCGATGTGCTTCGGGCCTTCCAGCTCGATCACTTCCTCGAGGTAGGCGAGCGACTGCTCCGCCGTGTCCCACCCGCGCTGCAGGCCGTGATACGGGTCGAGCACGTGGATGACGCCGGGGATGCCGGGTTCGGCCGCCCAGCGGCGCGGATCGCCCGTGAGCGTGAGGGCACCGGCGGTGCCGCCGTGGTAGCCGCGGTAGCGCGCCATGATCTTGTGCCGGCCGGTGACGGCGCGGGCGATGCGGATGGCGTTCTCGTTGGCTTCGGCGCCGCCGTTCGTGAAGAAGAACACCTCGAGATCACCGGGCGTGATCGCCGCCAGCCTGGCGCCCAGGCGCGCCCGCGGCTCGGTGGCCATGAACGGGTTGGCGTAGGCGAGCGTGGCCGCCTGATCCTGGATGGCCTTGATGATGACCGGATGGCCGTGGCCGGCATTCACGCACATCAGCTGGCTGTTGAAGTCGATATAGCGCTTGCCTTCCGGCGTCCAGAAGTGGACGCCCTGCGCGCGGGCCACGGGGATCGGGTCCACCGCGCCCTGCACCGACCATTCGTAGAGGCTGTGCTGACGGCACAGCGCCACCATTTCGTCTCCGGTCATTCCCGGCGTTGCCACGGCCTGGCTCATCACACCTCTCCCCACGCGGATCTCCGCGCGCACACTCGGTGCAAGTCTAGCAGCCCGCTCCGGCGCCCGGCGAGCGAACGTCGGCCGGGCGGCGCTGCGCGACCGGCGTCCCGGTGGCGGCCGACGCGAGCGACTGGGCCGCGGCCATCACGCGCGCCGATGAACGCCTCTACGCGGCCACACGCGAGGCCGGAGCGATTCCGGTATAGTCGCGCGATGCTCGCGCATCCCGCCGCTGCCCGCCTCGCCGGCGCTACCCTGCTCGCGCTCACCCTGCTCGCCGCGCTGCCGGGCGCCGCTGCCGCGCAGCGCGTGCGCCAGGTGATCGACGGCGACACCATCACGGTGTCGGGCGTCGGCGTCGTGCGTCTGCTGGGTGTGGACGCCCCCGAGAAGACCGGCGGCTACCGGCAGTCTGAGCCCTTCGGTGATGCCGCGACCAGCTTCATGAAGCGTCTCGTTGAAGGACAGATCGTCAAGCTGGAATACGACGGCGCGCGCAAGGACCAGTACAACCGCACGCTCGCCTACGTGTTCCTGCCCGACGGCCGCCTCACCAACCTCGAAATCATCAAGGCGGGCTTCGCCGAGACGTATCGCCGCTTCGAGTATCAACGCAAGCCGGACTTCTTCGCGGCCGAGCGCGAAGCGAAAGACGCGAAGCGCGGTATGTGGGCGGCGCGCCGCACGCGAAACTGAGGCCGGGTGGTCCGACCGTACGAGCCCGTTGCCGAAGCGCGACCGCCGATGCTATAGTCTGAGTTTGCCAGTCGCGTCTCGGCGCCCGCCGTGCGCGACCAGCGAGCGGTGACAGCCTTCGGGCGCGTCGCACTCCCCTGGGCCCGTAGCTCAACTGGCAGAGCAGCAGACTCTTAATCTGTTGGTTGAAGGTTCGATTCCTTCCGGGCTCACCATCTTTTCATCAGCCCTCTCGGACGGCGCCAAGTACTTGAAAAGTGGTGCTGTCACGGCGGTTCGATTGAATCGATTTCCGTCGTACGCGATCCCCTCCGGAAAGAACAGCGCCTGCAGCCGCTGCTTGTAGTCGAGCGACGCCTGCACCCACAGGTCTGACGCGCGCGGCAGAATGCGTTCTGCGAACGCCAGGATGCCCTGTACGTCGAGTTCGTCGGTGGCGTCGGCGTGGTAGTCGATCTGGGCCAGCGTCAGCTCCTCGCGCAGCCGGTCGCGCTGCCGCTCGTAGCTCGTGCGATCGATCGACTGCGCGAACAGGAACGCTTCGTCGAGCCGATCGAGCTTCTGCTGGATCGCCTTCACCCGCCGGTCCTGCTCGACCGTACGGTCCTTCGCCTCGGCCCGCCGCTGCTCCCACACGTAGAGAATCCGGTCCTTGACCAGGCGCATGTCGCCGGCAGACGGCTGCAGGAGCGCGAGTTCGTCCGCGAACGCGCCTTCGAGCGCAGCCTTGCTGACGTTGACCGCCCGACACTGCCGCTGGCAGTGGCAGTAGGTGTTGCCGCTCACTGAAAACTGACCACCCCGCTTGGCGGCACACTGACCAGACTGCAGACCAAGGGCTGTCGCCCATCTGGCCGCATTCGGGGCCCTGAGACTCAGGGCAAGTGGTCAGTGCTCGGCGAGCAGAACCGCCCGGCTCTGGTCAGAACTCATCAATCGCGGTGCCGCGCGGTGCGGGTCGGGCACCGACAGCGTGCGTATGTGAGCGCGTTCACGAAGCTGCGTTTGGTGGCGCTCGCGGCCATCGCCACGCCCAGTGACGCGATCACGGAGAACTACGTTCCGGGCTCCCGGCACGTACGGCGCTACGAGTCGCGGAGATCACGAAAGATCGCATCGCGCATGGAGGCTCCTGAGCGGCCCGCCATCAGGCCTCGCCGACTCCCCCATCCCGTGTCGACCATGACGCTCCTGGGCCCATCTCCTTCACCTCTCGGACATCAACCACGCCATCGGGGTCGACGGCGAGATTCTCGCGAGCGGCCAAGGTACTGCGGTAGAACGACTTACAGCGGCCCGTCGAGCGCGGCTTCAGTGATCGATTGCGCGGCAGCCGCTCATGCAGGGGGAACACTGCTCCCCAAGGTGCGTTCCCCCCTGTGTTCCCCCTGCGGCCCGAGGGCAACGCCCACTAATCACGAGGTTCACGGCGCTCAGGTCCTCGCACGCTCCATTCGCCACGCGACCGGCGTTCCATGCTCAATTGCGCCCCGGCCACCTCGCTGAGTTCGCACAGCGAAGCGTGCCGCCCACCCGGCCGTCGCCCTAGGGCGGATGTCCTCCTTGACACAGCGGATGTCCTCTTGGCACAGGTCCTTCTTACCTCCTTCTTCGAATGCGCGGATCGTCGAGGCGGCAGGCGAGCATCCGTCGACGTTACGCGGGCCTGCTTGAGAGAGCGGGAGTCTAGTCCGGTTTGCTCACGCGCCAGCGCTGCTCCTGTGGCCTGCGCCGCGCCGGTGGTCAATCAGTCGACCGGAAGAAACGCCCATAGCGCCGGGCGGCCGCAGTTGCAGTGCACCGCTCGTCCGAGCAGGCCGCCACCTGCGAGTCCGAGATACACAGCTGTGCGAGCGGCGTCCCACGCGCCGGGTGCCGGGCGAGCCACCGCGTGGTCACGATTCCCAACGCTTGGGATCGGGTGGAAGATCGTTTCGACCAGCGCCGGCCGCTCGGGCTCATCGTCCTGGTCGGCGTCGAGCGCGCGGGCAGTCGCCTTCGCAAGCGTCTCGGACACCCCAGCCGCGCGCACGTACGCATCCAACTCCGCGACCCCTCGACGGCTGACTGTCGGCAGGATGAGCAGTCCGACGAAGGACCACAGCGTGAACCACAGACTGAGTTCGATCGTGCCGCCGGCGGAGCCGAGTCGGCCGGGGCCCACGATCGCAGCCGACAATCCGACGCCTGAAAGCGTGAACGCCAGCGCCAGCATTCGACCGCGTCGCCAGGTGCCGCTCGTGCCGGCCAGCTCGCGGCGGAGCCGCACGCAGGCGAGCTGTTCCGGCGTCAACGACACCTGCCACCGCGCTGGAAGCACGACTCGCCGCGGCCTCACGACGCCAAGCACGCCGCCGGTAAACCCCTCGTCGTCGCTGGCCACGGTCACATCCGGAAGTTGACCGCCCGAAGACTCGACACCCAGACGGGCCAGCGACCTGGCCACGGCCATGCGGCCCCACAACAGCAGGAATGACGCGACCGCCCCGACGGCAACGACGCCCCAGACACCTCCGACCCGACCGGCGGCAAGGAGCGCGACCAGGCTCACGCACAGCACGCAGGCATAGACCACCGCGCCGCGAAGCAGGCGCCCAAGGAATGTCCGGAGCCCCTGGCGGGACCGGCCGTACCACACCGGTAACAGGTGCCCGCCGAACAGGTCGAAGGGCAGCTGAACGGCCGCGTGCGATATTGAATAGACGGCCAACGCCAGCGCGGCCGCTCCGACGCCTGGGCTGACCATGGCATCTACTGCAGCCGGCAGCCCGGCGGCGAGGGCGGCGGTGGTCAGCGTGACCATGGTGCCAACGCCGGAGATGCCAACCCACAGCCGTGCGCGACCGTAGCCAGGGGCGCGGCCTTCCGACGAAACATACGTTCCTGATGGTGTCGTTGACATCGGCTCTATGGTGATTCGTGAAGCGCCTGGAGGGGAACTCGTGCAGCCTCCCAGAAGGGGAAGAACCCCTTGGTCGCCAGTGGGAAGAATGCCAGGTCGTGGCCGCGGTCGGCGTAGCGAAGCGTCACGCCGGTCTTCCTGAGTTCAACGGCGAGCTCGGCCAGCGCTGCGGCGACAAACCCCATGAGCGGCCTGTAGGCCCACACCTCGTCCGCCCCGTTCGCACGGCACCAGCCGGTGACCTCGGCGGCGCTCCGGGCGTGCGTCACGATCCGTACGCGGGTGTCGGCATCGGCACACGCGCCGGCCACCCACGTGGCGACCAGCTCACCGGGCGAGTGGTGCCGCCACTTTGCGACGGCATACCGGACCGCAGGCACACGGGTCCAGTCGTCGGGTCGAGGCCCGCAGTCCTCGTCGTGCAGGAGCACCGCCCGCGGCCGCACGTCACCGGCGGCGGGTCCGAGAGCAGGCCTCACCGCAGAGGTTCGGGCGAGACCATCGTCTGGCAGCGGCCGGGCCGACTCGTCGAGCTCACCCGGCCTCGGTGACCACCGGCCGTTCGTGAACCTGGCGATGTTGTCGGCGCGGGCCAGGTAGTGCTTGCCCGGCGTCTGAAGGCCCGCCACCCAGCGCCACGACAGGGTGTTCGACGCCGGGTCGCCGTCCAGCAGATGCTCGAGAAAGAAGCGAGCGCCAAGTTCCCACGGGAGCCTCAGCGTGAAGATCCACACGCTCGCGAACCACATCCGCACGTGATTGTGCAGGTATCCCGTGGCGGTCAGTTCCTCGCACCACGCATTGAAATACGGCAAGTCGGTGGTGCCGGATGTCGCACGGGCGACACGGTCGCTGTCGGTCTGCGGGAGCGTGTCGTCGAGCGACCGAAGCCGCGCGAGGTAGGCGTGCCAGACACCGGGACGGGCCTCGAGCCACCCTTTCCAGTAGGTCCGCCAGACGACCTCCTGCACGAACTTTTCGACCCGCTCGAACGAGCCGACCGTGCGGGCGAACGCGAGCACTTCCTCCTCCAGCACCAGCCGCCGCCGGAGATACGGGGACAGCCGACTCGTCGTCAGCCCGTCGGCGTAGTTGCGCGCGGTGCCGTATCTCCCGACAACATCAGCCAGAGCGCCGAGCCGCGTCAGGCCCGCGGTCCGCGCTGGAACGGTGGTGCCTGCGTCGGCCCGCACAGCTACGGCCCTACTGCCGTGGTCGCGGCGTCGAGGTGTCCGAGCGCGACCCAGGCGATGAACAGGTTGATGCACATCAGCAACAGGGCCGGCAGTGTCTGTGCGACCGAGTCGAGCACGCGGATGCGGGTTGCCACGCCCACGAACATCATCAGCGCCAGGCCGCCCGCGCTGAACGGCACGAGGGGCAGCCAGAGTTGACCCACGATCAGGCCAAGCGCCCCGAGCACCTCGAGGGTGCCCACGAGCGTCCGGAGTCGACTGAGGCCGAATCGCTCGAAGTCACGCCGCATGCCCTCGAAGAACAGGGACGCGATGCCGTAGAACAGGAACAGCAAGGAAGACACGACGATCGATGCATAATATGGCCACGTCACGCTTGACCGACCTTCAAGCGGCGACGACGGTGACCAGTCTGGTCAGTCATGCGGGGAGCGCATTCATGGAGTGGTTGTCACTGACGAATCTGCTTCAAATCGTAGTCGGCCTGGGGCTGTTGAATGTCTGGCTGGTGCGCGGAGGTTCCTCTACATCCTATCGCGGCGGTAAGGCGCAGACGCTGCAGCAGGAGTTTGCCGCCTACGGCCTGCCCGGGTTCGCCTTCTATCTCGTGGGCGCGCTCAAGATCGGAGCCGCCGTCGTGCTGCTGGCCGGCGTGTGGATGGCACTTCCGGTGCGGGAGGCAGCGGCCCTCGTGGCTGCGCTCATGATTGGCGCGATTGCCATGCACGTGAAGGTCAGCGATCCGTTGATGAAGTCGCTTCCCGCCGTGCTGATGCTGGCGATGAGCGCCGCGATCGTCGCCCTGCGCTCGTAGCCCCTGGTCAGAGATACGTTGCCGAGGTCGCGAGGCCTCACCATCCACTCGTGCCGGGGTCTCCCTTGAAGGGACCAACGAGTTCCGGCGTGATCCAGCCGCCGTAGAACCCGCCCGCCTGCCCCTTGATCCTCACCGCGTCCACGTAGTAATCGCTCCGGGCGGGGTAGAACGAGAGATGGGCGCGGAGGGCTTCGAAGGCCGGCAAAGGCTCGTCGTACGACCAACCCACCGCATTCAGCACCATCGGCGCGGCACGCACGGTCCGGTATCTCGCCGTGCCTTTCCACTCGCAGACGGACGACCCCGGCGCGGGCTGCAGGTATTCGAGCGTGACGTCGGCACGCGGGATGTACACGGTGGGGGGGCTCGCCGTCTCGAGTACCCGAAGGGCGCGGCGCGTGCGCGCCACTTCCACGTCTCCGACGCGGACGACGATCTGTCTGGGCTCAGCGCCGATGCTTGGAGGCCGCGGGTAGTCCCAGACGGACTCCTGCCCGGGCGCTGGCGCCACGGCAAACGGCGGACGCACCTGCCCGTAGTAGCGCCAGCCCCCGGGCGTCGGCCCCGGGCGAGTTGGTGACGGGTGGCTGGCCACACTCGTATTGACGGCGAGGCCGCCCTCGAGGGTCCGGGACGGACGCTCGTTGGCCGGGACGTGGCCCACCCGCCGAGTATGATTGCGGCGCACCCCGAGGATGCGCGCGTGTCAGCAGAGCCCTCTCAACAGAACGCGAAGTCGTCGGCCGCCGCTCGCCTTCAGGAACGAGCGCCGGCGGATCAGCTCGCCCTGAAAGATCGTGCGCTCGACGTGGCGGCTGAGGGCATCACCATTGCAGACGCGCGGTTGCCCGACCGGCCCCTCATCTACGCGAACGAGGGCTTCGAGCACATGACGGGCTACTCCGTGGCGGAGGTGCTGGGCAGGAACTGCCGGTTCCTGCAGGGCCCCGGTTCCGATCCGGCCGCGGTGGCAGAAATCCGCGCCGCCGTCGCCGGGGAACGCGAGTGCATCGTCGAGATCCTGAACTACCGCCGTGACGGCACGACGTTCTGGAATCGGCTCTCGATCACGCCGGTTCGCGACGACCTCGGCGAGGTGACCCATTACATCGGCATCCAGTCGGACGTCAGCGCCCGTCGCGAGGCCGAGCAGGGACTGCGTCGCGCCAAGGAAGTGCTCGAGCACGATCTCGAGCTAGCGGCGCGGGTTCAGCAGGCCCTGCTCCCGCCGGTGGAATCGCATCTGGGTGGATTGCGTATCGCGCGCGCGTTCCACCCCTGCACGGGCCTGGCTGGTGACGCGGTGGGTGTCGTGGCCTTCCCGCGCGGCCAGGTGGGCCTCTACCTGCTGGACGTGAGCGGGCACGGAGTAGGGGCGGCCCTTCTGTCGTTCACCTTGAACCACCTGCTGTCGTCATCGGTCGAGGGCGAGCTCCTCATCGAGGAGACGGACGACGGACTTGGAGTCGTTCCGCCATCGCGCGTGGCAGAGCGGCTCAACCGGCAGTTCCCGATGGAGCGAACGCGTCAGTACTTCACGATGGTGTACGGGGTGTTCGACGCATCGCGCGGGCGATTCCACTACGTGATGGCGGGTCACCCCGCGCCGATCCTCCTGCCCAGGACGGGGCCGCCAGCGCCGCTGCCCGGCAGCGGCCTGCCGATCGGCATGATCGAGCATGCGGCCTACGACGACGAGACCGTCATCCTCCACCCCGGGGATCGGCTCTACTTCTACACCGACGGGGTCGTCGAAGCGCTGGACGCGTCGGAGCAGGAGTTCGGTCACGAGCGTTTGATGGCGGAGATCGAACGGCAGCGGAACCGCCCGTTGCGGGCAGGGCTCGATATCGTCGCCGACCTGGTCCGGGACTGGTCGGAAGGCCACCTAAGAGACGACGTGTCGCTGCTTGCGATCGAGAGGATTTGAGAGCGTGACCGGCTGAGCGGGTGCCGCGCTCGGTGACAGACCCGGCGTGATCCAGCCCGGCCTTAGAGACTCACCTGCGATCGTGCGGCCTCCAGTGCACCTGACATCGTCAGTGCCGCGTCCAACCCAGAGAAAAGTCGATCCCCCGGCGCCCGTTCATCCGCCGATGTTCCTGCGTGGGCTCGCTGCAGTTCACATTCTGGGAGGTTCGGTTATGGTACGTTCGCGCGTCGCGTCGGCACTGGTCCTCACTCTCATGCCCTCCGCGGCAATGGCTCAGACCAGCAAGACGCTGGAGTCGGGTGATTTCGTCGGCATTTCGTTCTGGCTCATCTCCATGGCCCTCGTGGCCGCCACGGCGTTCTTCTTTCTCGAGACCCAGCGGGTCGCCGGCAAGTGGAAAACGTCGCTCACCGTCTCCGGTCTCGTCACCCTGGTGGCAGCCACTCACTACTTCTACATGCGCGACGTCTGGATCGCGACTGGCAGCACGCCCACGGTGTATCGCTACATCGACTGGCTCATCACGGTGCCGCTGCTCATCACGGAGTTCCATCTGATTCTGGCTGCGATCGGCAAAGCCTCCCCTGGCATCTTCTGGCGTCTCATTGGCAGCACGACGGGCATGCTGGTCGCGGGTTATCTGGGTGAGGCCGGTTACGTCAACGTCTGGCCGGCTTTCATCGTGAGCATGGCGTTCTGGTTCGTCGTGCTCTACGAAATCTTCGCCGGCGAGGCCTCCAAGGCAGCCACGACCAACGCCCCGGCCTCGGTTCAGTCGGCCTTCAAGGCGATGCGTCTCATCGTCACGTTCGGCTGGGCGGTGTATCCCATCGGCTACTTCGTCGGTTACCTGACGGGCGGTGACCCTGCCGACAGCATGGGCATGCTCAACATCGTCTACAACTTCGCCGACGTGGTGAACAAGATTGCCTTCGGCGTCATCATCTGGTCGGTGGCCGTCACCGAGACTGAACGCGGGTAAAGCGATCACGCGGGCAGGCACCCGGGCCAGTGGGCCTTGGTGCCTGCCTCCTCCAGGAGGCTCGCATGACGCGTCCGCTGAGGTGGCAAAGTGCGCTCTTTCTCCTGGCGAGTCTCGGCGCCTCCGCACTGGCGTTGGGGGGACTTCGCTTCGACCCTCGCACCGAGTTACTCGTATCGACGGTGCTGATCGGTTTGCTGGGCATCCCGCACGGCGCTATTGACCCACTGCTGGCCGCGGCAGTCTACGACCTTCGTCGCCCGACCGACTGGTGCTGGTTCGGCGCCAGTTATGTGGCAGTCGCCCTGGCAGTCGTGCTGGTGTGGCTGTTCGCACCGATGCTGTTTCTCGCCGGATTCCTCCTCGTGTCCATCGTCCATTTCTCCGAGGACCTGGCACCCGGCGTCTCCTGGGTCTCGCGCGTGGCATATGGGGCGTCGGTCGTGGTCCTGCCGACCGTGCGGTACGCTTCGGAGACCGGCCGACTACTGGGGCTGGTCGCCGGCGCAGACGCCGCGGCCCCGGTTGTCGCGGTGCTCGCGGCCGTCGCGGGGCCGTTGATGGCGGTGGCGATCTGGCGGGCGCTGGTCGAAGGGGTGCGCAACACGCAGGTGGGACTCGAGTTGGCGGCCGTCGTTCTGCTGTCGGTCTGTGCACCCCCGCTCATCAGCTTCACGGTGTTCTTCTGCGTGATGCACAGCCTGCGTCATCTGATTCGAGCGGCGCAAACGCAGGCCGACCGGCCGGGCCGGTCGCTGGTGTACGCCGCGGCGTGGCCCATGGCCGGCACCGTCGGCGCAGCGGTCTTGGGATGGGCACTGCTGGGGAGCCAGTCGCTCGACCAGGCCATGATGCAGCTGGTCTTCGTCGGTCTCGCCGCGCTCACCGTGCCGCACATGGTTCTCGTCGAAGCCGCGACTCGGGCTGGCTGGCCCCGCATGGCACCCGCGTTCGAGCAGGCCTGATACGAGGTCCCCGCTAGCGTCGCAGCGCGCGCCCCGCGCGCTCACCCGTCATCTCCTTCTCGGGGAGCGTGCGCGATGAGCCTGGCAACGCAGTGCTCGACACGACGGTGGTCGTGTTCCCCGACGACGAGGTGCAGTGGCCGTATCAATCGCGCTACATTCGCCCGGCGCGTCCAGACACCTCGGGCCGATTCGAGATCGCGGGCTTGCCGGCCGGTGGTCCGACCGCGTCCTGGCGCTGCAGGGGCTCGAAGACGGCCAAGCGACCGACCCGGCGTTCCTCGCGACGCTGCGCGATCGCAGCGAGCGACTCACTCTGGGCGAGGGCGGGGCGAAGTCACTGTTGGCGAGCGCCGAGGGGCCGCGCTGTGCGGACTCGCTGAAGCTCAGTGCGGGGTCGCAGGGCCCGTTCTGCGCCGAGCCGGTGCTCGTTCCGTCTGGCGATCATCAGATCCTGGCTTTCCGCGTCGTTCGCCACGCCAGCGATGTCACGCGCGTGCGCCGCGTCGCTCACGAGTTTGCCGTGAGCGGCGATGAGGGCCTGAACGTAGTGCTCTTGTGCCAACGGCGACTCGAATTCCGTCATCTGCGCCACGTGAGCGAGCGTGCCAAGGCCCCCGATGGCGTACGCGTCGAGCGCCCGAATCCGTTCCACTGCGCCAGGTGAGTCAGCGAGAGCAGGGCGTAGGAATCAGCGAGTACTTGGTTCAGGCCGCGCGTGAGTGCAGCCGTGTCGGTTGAAGCAGCGTCAATGGCCATCATGTCCTCGCTCTCGGGATGACCGTCGGGCGTGGCCGCCTACATCGCGTCGGCATAAGCCTGCGGGCAGCCGAAAGCGCCTCGGTTCCCACTTCTCCACCTCTTGGGACGCACGCTACGACCGCGAGGATGCCGGCACGCAACCGATACCCATCCGCGCCTCGCAGCCTGTCCAGCAACGGTTCGGTCGTGGACCTGAGCCGGCACACCGGGCGCCATACGCTCGGATGGCGGACGTTGCTGCCATCACACATCCGCTTTCCAGCTGTCGTTCACATACGACAAAGAGAGATAGACATGGCCATGACTGCGACGACCGTGGCCGCGCCAACGGCCGATATCGTCGACACCGCCGTTGCTGCCGGCACGTTCAGCACCCTGGCGACGGCTCTGACAGCCGCGGGGTTGGTCGACACGTTGAATGGCGCTGGGCCCTTCACGGTGTTCGCGCCGACAAACAACGCGTTTGCGAAGATCCCGGCGGACGATTTGAAGGCACTGCTGGCGGACAACGCTGCGCTGACGAAGGTGCTGACCTACCACGTTGTGGCAGGCAAGGTCATGGCGGCCGACGTCGTGACGATGAAGGAGGCGCAGTCGGTTCAGGGCAGCATGATCGCCATCGATACGACTGCGGGCGTCAAGGTCAACAACGCGACGGTCACGGCGACCGATATCGTGGCAACCAATGGCGTCATCCACGTGATCGATACCGTGATCATGCCGAAGGCCTGACTCGTGGACTCCGGAACGGCGCGGGCGACGAACCCGCGCCGTCCCCACACCTCGGCTTGGGAGCCAGATGCGCGCGACGGGACTCGGTGTGGCGTGGTCGTTCGTATCACCGTCAACGATCGCCTCGTCGATATGCTTCCGGCGTTGATCCTGATGTTCGCCGACGGCTACATCTTGGTGGCGTCGCAGCCGGCGACCTGAACGGGCGTCAGATCACGCGGCCGCCAGTGGGACCAATCCGGCGACCGAGGGCGTCTTACGGGACACGAAGTCCGACGCGCCGGTCCGCGCGACTGTATCGAAAGATCCTCACCGTGTTTCATCGCAGCGATGCCGTCTTTCTTGTGGCCGCCTTCCTGTCATTCGTGTTCTCGGTGTACCTCTGGTTCAGCGGGCAGCGCGACGAAGGCATGTTCGTGGGCATCTGGGTGCCGTCGATCCTGTCGTTCGCGACGCTGACGGCCCAGGCGAGGAAGCGCTGATGTCCGCCATGACGATTCTCGCGGTCGGGCTCTTCGTGACCGCTCTGTGCGGGTTCGGGTTGTGGTTCACGATCGTCGAGATCCGCCGGCTCTCGAGCCGCGCCCCGAGCGATGAGCCGGGACGACCTGCGTGATTCGACCTTCGTCGTGGTTGCGGCGGCAAGCAGCGTGGCCGTGCGCGTGGCGCAGATGCTGGCTGCGCGAGGCGCGCGCCTGGTGCTGGCAGGCCGCGATGCCGCCGTGCTCGCTCCGCTCGCCGCAGACGTCGGCGGCCGCGTGGTGACAGCCGACGCCACCCGCTTCTCAGACCTTGAGCGCTGCGTCGGCGACGCCGCGGCCACGACCGGCCGCCTGGACGGCATCGTCAACTGCGCCGGCTCGATTCTTCTGAAGTCCGCGCACCTCACCTCTGAACAGGAGTTGCAGGACGTGCTCTCGGCCAATCTCGTCTCGGCGTTTGCCACCGTGCGCGCCGCGTCGAACGTGATGCGGCCGTCTGGCGGCTCGATCGTGCTGATGAGCTCGGCGGCCGCCGCCATCGGTCTGCCCAACCACGAGGCGATCGCCGCCGCGAAGGCCGGCGTGTCGGGGCTGATGCGTTCGGCGGCGGCGACCTACGCGCCCTATGGCATTCGCGTGAACGCTGTGGCTCCCGGTCTCGTCGACACTCCGATGAGTCGCCCGATCACGTCGAACGATCTCGCGCGCAAGGCATCGGTGGCCATGCATCCGCTTGGCCGGCTCGGCACGCCTGACGACATCGCCGAGGCCGTATGCTGGCTGCTCGGCCCGCAAAGCTCCTGGGTCACGGGCCAGGTCATCGGCGTTGATGGCGGGCTGGCCACATTGAAGACCCGCAGCAAGACAGAGAGCCGCTCCTGACGACGTGAACACGCCTCCGCGTCGGGATCCGTCACTCGGACCGCGACGTCCTACCTACGTAGGCACGATGGTGCGAACGGAACGCACCCTCGCACATCGTGACGATTCACAGCAGTGTTTCAGAGGGTATATCGACATGCAGATACTCAAGACTCTCGTGTGCGGCGCCGTCGTGGCGACCATGGCTCTGTCGGCGGGAACGACCGTTCGTGCACAGGGCAAGGACATTGTTGACACGGCCGTGGCGGCCGGACAGTTCAAGACGCTCGCGGCGGCCCTGACCGCGGCCGGCCTCGTGCCGACGCTGAAGGGTGCCGGGCCGTTCACGGTGTTCGCGCCGACCGACGAGGCGTTCGCGAAGCTGCCGAAAGGTACGGTCGAAGACCTGTTGAAGCCCGAGAACAAGGCCAAGCTCACCGCGATCCTCACGTATCACGTGGTCGCTGGCAAGGTGATGGCAGCCGACGTCGTGAAACTGACCTCTGCCAAGACCGTGCAGGGCGGATCGGCCAAGGTCTCGACGATGGGCGGCGGCGTGATGATCGATGCATCGCACGTCACGAAGACGGATATCGTGACGTCGAACGGCGTGATTCACGTGATCGACACGGTGATGATGCCGAAGTAGCGGCATCGACGGAGATGCATCGAGGGGTCCTACCGGAGCGTCCGGCGGCCCCTCGATCTGTGTACGCGTCCCGTGCACTGCCCGTACGACCGGGAGCACGGCAGAGATCCGCCGCGGTTACCTCGCTCATCCCGTGCGAGGCCCGTGGATGACACCAGCCGCCCGGGCTTGCCACGCCGCCGCGTGCTCGCGGTGGTCGGCCATCACCGCCTGTGGCAGCTTCTTCGGCGCCGCAAGCGGCACCGCCATTCGGACGTTGGCCGCGAAGCGCGCGCGATGACGCTCCAGGAAGTTCCAGTAGAGATGGTTTAGGGGACACGCCGCCGCTCCGCTCGTCGTGGCGGGATCGAACTGGCAGCCCGCGCATAGACTCGGCCCCAGCCGCTGGATGTACTTTCCCGACGACACGTGGGGCTTGCTGCCCACGATGCCGCCGTCAGCCCACGTTGCCATGCCGGCCACATTGGGTGCGACCACCCACTCGTAGGCATCCACGTACATTTCCCAGAACCAACGATAGAGCGCTTGCGGGTCGACACCGAGCAGCGTCGCGATGTTCGACAGTGCCATCAGCCGCTGGATGTGGTGGCTGTAGCCGCGTGCGACCAGCTGTGCGACGGCGGTGTCGAGACAGTGGATGCCCGAGAGCTCGCCCCAGTAACACGAAGGCAGCGGCAGGTCTGCGGCGAGCGCGTTGGACACTCCGAACGTCATCACGGCGATGCGCACGGTCGTTGCCGCCTGAATTTTCGTGGACGTCCAGGACCTGCTCTGCGGCGGCGACGGCACGACGTGCCGGCTCTTCACGCCGGACGGCGCCCTCCTGTCGTACGATGGCGCGCATCTCACGCCGGATCGCGCCCGCTACGCTGGCACGCGCCTGCCGGCGGCCCCGGCGCTGGCCGCCTGGCGCTAAGGCCCGGACGGCGCCGCTCCCGGAGATCACACATGCCTCACGTCATCGAACGCGCCACCACGGGCCGCGCCAGGTGTCACGACGTGACGACCGCTGCAGACCTCGTGGGCGTGCGGACGATACGGTCGTCGCCGGCCTTGCGGTCAGTGAAGCGCGAGTGATCCTGATTCGCTTTCCGGCCGGGGCGCGGCGCACGGTCGGGGTAGTCGTGGCGCAGGCGGTGAGCAGGTTCGGCGTGCGATTGGTCGGCAGCTTCGCCGTCGTCGAGCCCGGGCGGGTGCGGCTCGGCCGACCGCCTCGCGCCTGACGACAAGGCCCCAGGCTGGCATCGCCGTGTGGCACTGTGTGGCACTGCTTCCGTGCGTAGCGTCATCTGGGGCCACCACGAGTCGTCGATTCATTCAGTAAATCGCGACCTGCGACGTCGTGCGATGGCTCTTCCGACGTCTCTTGATCTGTTGGTTGAAGGTTCGATTCCTTCCGGGCTCACCACTCCAACTGGAGGCGCATTAACGGTTTCCGCGTCGAGCGCGTCATCGACGTCGTACGCCCCAACCGCGCCGTGTGGCACTGGTGTGGCACTGGAGCAAGAATCCCCCTCGCGCACCATGGGCGGCGTGCGTTCGCTTGCCGCCTGCGAGTCCTCCAGCAGGCGCAACGCGCGCTCCAAGCGCATCGCCGTGGAACGCAGGTAGCGCGACGTCGTCGTGAGGTTGGTGTGACCGAGGAAGTCACGCACGTCGTGCAACTCGGCGCGCGACTCCAGCAGCCGGCATGCGAACTCGCGGCGCAGGTCGTGGAAGTGCAGGTCAACAGCGCCGGCCTTCTCGCACGCGGTGCGCCACGTGGTCTTGATCGACGCGATCGGCCCGCCCACCTCGTCGCCGAACACATAGGCGTCCGGCGGTAGCACCTCACCCTCTGGGTCAGTCCGCAACATCTCGAGCACGGCGGCCAGGCGCTGCCCCACCGGAACGACCCGCAGCGTGCCCGTCTTGGTCTTCCCCGCGCGCAGCACCAGTGCCCGCGCACGGCCGCCGGCGTCGCACTGCACGTCGCGCCACTGCAACGACAGCAGTTCACCAAGTCGGCACCCCGTCGACAGTGCCGCGATCAGCAGGCCGCGCAGGTGCGGCGTGGCCACCGTCATGAGCGCGTCTTCTTCGCCTGGCAGCAGCCGGCGGGTGCGCACGGTTTCGGCGGCGCCGTCGAGCCGCACGACGTTCACGCCGTGCCGCTTGAACGGTGTGTCGTCCCGGTAGCCCTGCGCAATCGCCCAGTTGAACAGATGGCGCACGCGGGCCTTGAATCGGTTGAGGCCGACATGGCCGCCCTTGGTGCTGCGTCCGGCAAGTGTGGCGGACGTCAGCAGGTCCGCAGGCACGTCGCGCTGCTCGGCCCGCACCCTCGCAACCTGCCGTGCCGCGGCGAGCGCCTCGTTCACGGCGTCGAGGCGCGCGTGGATCTCGAACTGGCGCACGGCATGCGGCTTCCGTGTGTCACGCCGCGCGTAGTCGCGCAGGTAACGTTCCGCCACGTTCGCCAACGTGGGCTCAACGACTGTCTGCGTGCAGACCTCGGGGAGCGCGAACGCACCGGCACGCACCTCCGTCCGAATGCGATCGGCGAGCGCCTGCGCTTCACTGCGCGACATCACGTCGCCGGCCGGCCGATCCGCGAAGCGATGGAGACTCACGCGGTGGCGCACTTTGCTACCCGCGACGTCCTTGCCATGACAGAAGGCGAAGTGCCATGGGTGCGTGCACTTCGTCCACAGTCGCGGCGTACAGCCGCACCGCTTCGAGAGCCCATCCTGACGTCGCATGGTTGAAGTCAAAAGTGCGTCGGTGAGCTTGCCCCGGTTTCGTGGACATCTTCCGAAAGGTGGATACGATGTCCCGCATGGAAAGCAGCAAGCCCGCCCGACGCCTCCGTCGGCGGTTCACGGACGAGTTCAAGGCCGGCGCGATTCGGCTCGTCGTGGATGAAGGCCAGACCATCGGCGCCGTCGCCCGCGACCTCGATCTGACGGCCTCGTCGCTCGCCGAGTGAGTCAAGCGGGCGCAGGCGGACCGGACCAAGGGCCACACGGGCTTGACGACGGTGGAGCGCGAGCAACTGGCACAGCTCCGCCGCGACAATCGCGAGTTGCGCCTGGAGCGCGACATCCCACAACAAGATGAACTTGCTCGCGGCGGTGCGGATTCTCGATGTTCCTGGGGCTCACGGGCACTGACGCCCGAAGGGCCGCGAGCCTGGAAACCGAGCCGCCTTGACGCACGCCAGGCCAGGTGTTACTTTCGTGACACCTTCGGAGATGAGCGCATGGCCACGACCACGATCAAGCTTGCCAACGATCTCAAGGAACGAATCGCGCCATTAGCGCGCGCTGCCGGCCAGACACCGCATGCGTGGATGGTGACCGCGCTCGAGCGTCAGGCCGAGCTGGCGGGCATGCGCGAACAGTTCATTGCGGAGGCGGAAGCGTCCGCGTCAGAAGTCGACGCGGGTGGCGCGTTATATGCGGCCGAGGACGTTCACGCCTATATCCTTGCGCGCGCCGCACGCAGGGGCGGTGGCAGGAAGCCAGCCCGGCCGAAGGCGATCAAGCGCCGCCGCGCGTGAAGATCCTGTACTCGGCGCGTGCGCTCGCTGGCCTCGACCGCGTGTTCGATTTCCTCGCCGCCCATGATCCGAACGCAGCCGTGCGCGCTGCAGAGCGGATCGGCGAGGCCGTGGCGCTGCTTCAGAACCACCCGTTCGTCGGCCGGCCGATCCGCGGCGAGGTGCGCGAGTTGGTGATTTCGCACGGCCGCGACGGTTACGTGGCGCTCTATCGCGTTCGCGCCGGCACGGTTGTGGTCCTCGCGGTGCGGCACCAGCGCGAGGCCGGGTATCAATAGTTGCCGACCGGGTGGTGCAGAGAAGCGCGGCCGCAAAGCTGAGCCGCGGCGAGGGTTGCCGGTCGCGGTGCGCGAGGACGCGGCGCGCTGGTGCGGTCACCACGTTCGGCGGAGGGCTTCGCGGGTGACGTCGTTCTCGAGCAGCGAGTCCGCCAGCCGCTTCTTCAAAGGCGTCTTCTGCTCCGCTTTCCGACGCTCGCCAGCTCGTATGACGCAGTCATGCACGTGGAAGAAGTGCTGACCATCCGCCTGCCAAGGGGCACGCGGCGCCGTCTGGAGCGGCGCGCCAAGGCGCAGAAGCTCTCGGTGAGCCAGCTGGTGCGTCGCGCGCTCGAACAGGACGAGCTGCTCATGAGCCTCGCCTCGGCTCGCGCCGAACTAGTCGTGGTGCGTGCTCTTGGCTCCGGCGCCGTGGTCACGTCCCCGGCGCTACTCGATGAGATCGATGGCACGTTACGCGCCAGGTTCACGATCGGACCTGCGGCAATGGCGTTTCTCGAGCAGCTCCGCTTGCGGGTGCATCTCGTCGTGCCGGCGCCACTCGCGCCGCCGGCGTCGCGTGCCCCTGACGATGACGTGGTGTTGGCAACGGCCGTCGCCGCCAATGCGACGGCCATCGTCACCGGAAACCGTGACCTGCTCGTTCTGCAACGCTGTCGCGGTGTCGAGATCGTCACGCCACGCGACTTCCTGAGCCGCCTGCCGACGTGACCTGCTGAGGGTCAGCTGCCCCAGTGTGCCGCATGAAGGAGACGCAACCAGGCACACCGTCCCACGCCTTCCGGATGTCGTGGCGCTGATGGAAGACCTGCCGTCACACGGTCGAGCCCACCAGCGGCAAGCCCGCGGTGCACAGCCGAGCCAGAGACAGACATGAGCTGAGTGTAGGCCACTCGCCCGTCTCCAGAATGTCTCAAGGAACCCGGTCGAATCACGTCGACGCCGTCAGCCGGTTGGCTGAACGACGAACTCAAGCGTCGATTCCTTCCGGGCTCACCACTCCCCGGCCTACCAGATCAGGCTGTCGCCCCAGATGAGCGTGTCACCCCAGACCAGGGTGTCGCCCCAGATGAGCGTGTCGCCCCAGATGAGCGTGTCGCCCCAGATGAGCGTGTCGCCCCAGACCAGGGTGTCGCCCCAGATGAGCGTGTTGGCCCACGTCGGGCTGCTCATCACCAGGTCGTTGCCGACCAGCGGAGCGGCGAAGGGTGCGCCGACGCCCCAGCGCTGCCCGAGGGCCCACGCAGGACTGTTGTAGTACACCTGGTCCCGGGCCGCGCGCCGGTTGCCCCACGTCACCAGTTCCGTCCACGGCCGCGCCTCGCCGGCGATGATCGACGACGTCGCGACACCGGTCGACAGCCACCAGGCGCTGCCCGGTGCGGCGGAGTCGATGGCGGCGGCGAGCCGGACGGCACCCTCGCCGTTCAGGCTGCCGGCCCCGCGGGTGAGCACATCGGCGTTGGCCACCTGCAGCGCCGTGGCCTGCAGGATGGCCTTGATGGCATTCGGGGTGAGCCGGGGCCGGGGCGTCGTTGCAGCGCGCCACGTCTCCCGATGGGCCTCAATCATCTGGGCGACGACGGCGGTCGTCACAGCGGCCGCCATGCTCGTGCCGCTGAACCGCATGTAGGCGGTGCTGACGCCTTTAACTTTTTTCGCCGTCACGACAGAACCGCTGAGCTGGAATTGCGTGTACTGGGACAGCAGGCTGCTCAGGTCGATGACCGATGGCAGGCGCGTTCCGGGAGCGACCAGGTCGGGCTTGGCGAGACCGTCAAAGTAGGTGGGCCCGCGCGACGAGTAGTCTGGAACGACGTCGTCGCCGCGCGCGTCGGTCTGCTGGGTGTCGAGGGCACCGACGGTGATGGCCGACGGGGCGTTGCCCGGGGAGGTGATGCCGGCGTAGCCCACGGTACCGGTCTGGGGATTTCGCCCGAGATTGCCCGCCGAGATCACCACGACGATCCCGGCCTGCACGGCCCGCTCCACGGCCTGCACGAGCGGGTCGGTGGCGGCCGCCTCGAGAATCGGGTGGCCGAGCGACAGGTTGATGATGTCGATGCCGAACGCGGCGCGGTTGGCGATGGCGAAATCGACGGCACGAACCACGTTGCTCGTATAGCCGGCGCCGGTCGCGTCGAGGACCCGCATCGGATGCAGGGTGACCCCGGTCGCCACGCCTCGATAGGCGCTGCTGCTGAAACCGTCCCGGTTGGCGATGAGCGAGGCGATGGCGGTGCCATGCCCATAGCCGTCGGCTGGCGTGACCTTTCTGGGAGGCAGCGCTTTGCCATGCTTGCCGGTCAACGTGAAGTCCCAGACGTCCCGCGCGTTGCCGAATGCCGCGAGGTTCGCGAGGCCGGAATCGATGACTGCCACGCCGACTCCCGTCCCGGTCCACCGGCCCGATGCCAGCCCGAGCGTGCCGAGGAGGTGCGGGACGACGGTCGTGTCCGACTGGGCGTTGGCCTTCACCACGGCATCGGTCGACACCCGGCGCACATCGGCCCGGGCCGTCAGCTCGGCCAGATCGGCGGCCGAGACGTCGGCGGTGACAAGGTTCGGGAGCTCGCCGCCCGCGTGCAGACGCCGACCCTTCGCCAGCAGGTGACTGCGGACCGCGGTGCCGTCGTCGGTGGTCGCGATCATGACGCGCTGCATCGAGGCCGCGGCCCGCGCGGCGGCCCGCGTCAGCGCCTTGTCGAGCTTGGCGGCGCTCGCTGGCTGGGCGGCGGCGGCGACATCCAGCAGCGGCAGTGAGAGCAGGAGCGCCAGCCAGGCGTGGTGCCCGAATACGAAACGGCGAATACGGCTGACTTTCATGATTGATACCTTCCTGTCGAGAAGGACAGCAGAAGCCGTGCCAGCCTGAGGCTGTCCGGCCTCTGTCGGCAAATCCTTCTGCCGCAATGCCTTGGCCGCAGATCGCCGGGCTGACGCTTGCCAGATTCGAGAGCTCCCGCAATTGCGGACGGCCCCACGCCGCAATTGCGGACGGCATTCGATGCGCGGCCGACACAGGCGAGAGGCAGCATGAGGAGGGTCTGGGGGCGACAGAGTCAGCGTTCTCCGCCCTGGGCCGTTCGGGAACGGCCGCACCGGAAGGCGCCGGGCGCAGCCCACTGTCAAGTCCTGTGTCCGCTGTGCCGATTGCCCACACGATAGGTGCGTCAACCACCAGCTGCCGTGAACTCCACAACGCCTCCTCAACACGCTTTTCGGCCGGACTATGGAGCGGACATCAGCGGATGCCCCCCCGATGCCAGGATCGCCGGGATTACGAGCTGGCTCGGGCAGTTCTCGCGCGTCCTGAAGACCTGCCGCCTCTACGACGCGCGCAGCCACAACACGATCAGGTGCCGTGAAGAACTGGGCACCGCGATGCTGGCCCTGCTCGGGGACCGCGGCGCGTTACGGCTGGAGTTCTCCGCGCACCAGATTCACAGCGACAGGCACCCGGTGATGGTCTCGCGGCCCGGCGAAGACAGCTTCGTCATGCCCTTCTACCGCGACGGCCTCCGCACGCTGACGTTCAACCCGGACGCCGAGGCGTGGGAACTGGACGTGATCGTCGACCTGCTCCTGCGCGTCACCAGTCGCGTCGACAGCGGCGGCGAAGACCTGGTCACGCTGCTCTGGGCCGCGGGCCTGCCGCACATCGACATGAGCTACGTCGACTCCGAGACCGATGCGGACATGGGCGACGAGAGCGACGACTTCTCGCCGGGCGAGCCCACGCCGGCAAACAGCCCGGTACTGCCGTGGCCAGGCAGCGGCGGGAGCACGCCGGGAGAAGGCACGCCCACGGAGGGCCAGCGCGGCACGGGGCGCACGGGCCTCGGCGCAACTGCCCCGGCGACCGGCGAGCCCGCCGGCGCGACCGGATGGCCTGCCGCGGCGGCCGAGGTCGAGCTGCCCGACTCGACGACGGTGTCGGTCCGCTTGCGCAGCGACGACTGGCTCGCGGGCGAGCCCGCGGGCGAACTCGACGAGCGCTACCTCGCGCTGGATGCGACCCGCATCGCCGATCTCGACCGGTTCGCGGCCGGTCTGCGCCAGGACCGTGGCTGCAGCCTCGTGCAGGCCGCGCTCGGTCTGGTGCGCGACGCCCTCGGCTCCAGCCTGCTCGAGGGCGACCGCGCCGACCTCACCGACCTGCTGGAACGTGCACTGCAGGACGCAATTGCCGGAGCGGGCTGGCCGGACGCCCGCGAAGTGGTCGACTGCCTGACCGAGCTGACCGAGGGCCGCTGGCACGCGGCCCCGCTGATCGAGCAGCTGGCGCGCGCCGACTCGCCGGTGACCGGCTCGCTCGTGCGCTATCTCGACGAGCAGACGGTCGCCGATGACACGGGATTGGTGGAGTTCGCGCGCCGGCTCGGGCCGGTCGCGGTCGGATGGCTCATGAGTATCGTCGCGCTCGCCAGCCACGAGCGCACCCGGCGTACGCTGATGGCGACGCTGACCGCGTTCTGCGAGGGCCATCCCGAGCTCCTGGCCCCCTGGCTGACCGATGAACGATGGCACGTGGTGCGCAACGCCGTCTGCATCATGGGCGCCACGGCAGGCGGCGCGCCCCCGGCGCTGTTGCGCCCGTTGGTGCACCACCCGGAACCGTGCGTGCGGCAGGAGGTGATCGCGGCGCTGGCGAACACCGACATCGAAGCGGCCCGCCCACTGCTGCTCGCACTGATCCATGACTCCGAGGCGTCCATCCGTCGGGCCGTACTTCGTCGGCTGGGCTCGCAGCGCCACCCGCGGACAAGCGCGGCGCTCATCGCGATCGTGCTCGACCCAGGCTTCCGCAAGCGACCGGTCGAGGAGGTGCGCGCGGTGACGACTGCACTGGGCGGCTGCGCGGGCGACGAGGCGCTGCCCCACCTCGAGCCGCAGCTGTACGCCCCGAGGTGGTTCAGCATGGGGGAGGGACCGCACTGCCAGATGATCGCGCGCTGCATCATGCGCATCGGCACGCCGGCGGCGCGGGCGATGCTCGAGCGGGGCGCGTGTTCGCGCGTCGCCGCAACGCGCGACGCCTGCCGGCTGGCGCTCAGGACGACAGCCCATGCTTGACCGCGAGGACATGCCGGGCGACGAGCCCACCGGCGAGGACGACACCCTGCGCATCCGCACGCTCGGCGGCATCGTCATCTCGCGCCTGAACGGCCTGCTGCGCGGCATGCGCTTCTACGGCGCCGGCAACCGGGCGCTGCTCGCGCAGCAGCAGGACCTGCTCGACGCCGTCAAGGCCATCCAGGCCGACGAGGTCTCACTGCTTGGGATGGGTGAGTACTTCTACGTCAACGGCGTCCGTCTGCGCCCGGAGGGTTCGTCCTTGCCGGTCTTCCGCACGCTGCTCGCCGAGTTCGAGGCGCGCCGCCTGGGCGGGCTGCGCTTCTCGGCCCAGCTGGGATTGGAGGAGCTGGAGTCCTTCCTGCGCGTCCTCCTCAGGGAGCGGCACGAGAAGGCCGCAGCGGCGCTGAGAGCGGCAACCACCCGCACGGGTGTCGCCAATATCTGCGCGATCCAGCCGCGTGAGATGGGCGCGCAGATGCCCACCGAGGGCGAGCGGCCGGGGGACGACGACCGGCACGAGGCCCGCGCGGTCTTCAGCCGCGCCGTGCGGGGCACGCGCGCCCTGTTGCAGCGCACCCGGCGCACGGGCAGGCCGGCCCTGCAGCAGGCGCGCCGTGTGGTGCAGCCGATCGTGGATCGGCTGCTCCGCGACGAGGACTCGCTGGTTGGCCTCACGGCGCTGAAACGGCACGACGAGTACACGTTTGCTCACTGCGTCAACGTGAGCATCCTCTCGGTCCGCATGGGACAACTGCTCGGGCTTTCGCGCCCGGAGCTTGCCGGCATCGGCGTGGCGGCGCTGCTGCACGACACGGGCAAGATCATGGTGCCGGCCGACGTGCTGCGCAAGCCGGGCCAGCTGGACCCGGAGGAGTGGGCGGCCATTCGCCGGCACCCGGTCGAGGGCCTGCGCATCATCAGCCGCATGACGGGACTCTCCGAGCTGATGCTGAGCGCGATGCGCGTGGCATTCGAGCACCACATGAACGTGAACCAGACGGGTTACCCGGGCGTCCGGGGTGGCCGTGCGATGAGCCCCTTCTCGCGCATCGTCGCGGTGGCGGACGTCTTCGATGCCATGACCGCCCACCGCGCCTATCGGAAGCGCCCATTGACGGCCCATGAGGCGCTGCGCCTGATGCTCGGGCGGGAGTGCGAGCAGTTCGACCGGGCCGTGCTGTGGGCGCTGGTCAACACGGTGGGGCTCTACCCGGCCGGCACGCTGATGCGCATGGAATCCGGCCGCGTGCTGCTCAGCCTTTCACCGAATGTGGCCGATCCACGCCGCCCGCTGTGCCGCGCACTGACGACCACGCCGAGGGAGGAGGCGGCCCCGATCGCGCCCGACTTCGTCCTCGACGCACACGAACGGGTGATGCGCGTGCTTGCGCCCGAAGACGTCGACGTGGACGTCGAGGACCAGCTGGCGGCCTGACCGGCCCGGACTCCCAGGCGCGCAAGGCCGCATCGCACGTGAGCGCGCAGCGGCCGGGTGTCACCGGCAGCGACACCTCGATCGTGACGTCGGCGGCGCCGCCGGGTCAGGCGGAGCGCCGGAAGAACCAGTGCTTCACCAGCTCGCTGGCCAGCAGGTAGCCGCCGGTGATGCCGACGAGCATGAGCACGAGCCGCGGCGGCAGCGGCACGAAGCCAAAGAGCGGGCCGAGCGGCGAATAGGGCAGGAACACCGTCGTGCCGGCCACCACGAGAGTGGCCGTGAGCAGCACGGTGCCGGGTCGGCTGCGAAAGAACGGCCGCCGGGTCCTGATGACGAGCACGATGAGGAGTTCCGTCATGAGCGACTCGATGAACCAGCCCGTCTGGAACTCGGGCGCCGCCGCCTGCAGCCACCACGCGAGCACGCCGAAGGTGAGGTAGTCGAACACCGAACTCACCAGCCCGAACACCAGCATGAAGTTGCGGATGAACCGGATGTCCCACCGGCGGGGGCGGTCGATCTGCTCGGCGTCGACACCGTCGGTGGCAATGGTCATCGACGGCAGATCGGACAGGAAGTTGTTGAGCAGGATCTGCTTGGGCAGCAGCGGCAGAAAGGGCAGGAACAACGACGCTCCCGCCATGCTCAGCATGTTGCCGAAATTCGCGCTCGTCGTGATGAAGACGTACTTGAGGGTGTTGGCGAAGGTCTGGCGGCCGAGCCGTACGCCCTGGGCGAGCACGCCGAGGTCACGGTCGAGCAGCACGATGTCGGCGGCCTCCTTGGCGACGTCCACGGCGCCTTCCACCGAGATGCCGACGTCAGCCGTATGGAGGGCACTGACGTCATTGATGCCGTCGCCGAGGTACCCCACCACGTGACCGGCCTGGCGCAGCGCCGCCAGGATCCGCTCCTTCTGGTTCGGCTCGGTCTCGGCGAAGATGTCGACGTCGCCGACGCGCTGGCGCAGCGCCGTGTCACTGAGCAGCCGCAGCTCGTCGCCGGTGACCACCGTGGCTTGGGGCAGTCCCATGAGCCGCCCCATCCGCCGGGCCACCAGCCGGTTGTCGCCGGTAATGATCTTGAGCGCCACGCCGAGCTGCCGCAGCTCCGCGATGGCGCTCAGCGCGCTGGCTTTGGGCGGGTCGGCGAGCAACAGGAAGCCGATGAAGGTCATCTGCTGCTCGTCGTTGCGGTTGATGACCGGGTCGTCGGTGACGTCGCGCGTCGCGACGCCCAGCACGCGATAGCCCTCGTCGCTCCACGCTTCGAAGCGTGCCTGCAGCGACGCCCGGATCGCGTCGAGCGGCACGAGCCCGTCCGGTGCGGTGGCTGACCGCACCCTGGCCGTCACGCACACGTCGAGCACGTGGCGCAGCGCGCCCTTGGTGATCATCGTGTGCCGGTGACCGCCGGCCGCCGGCGCCGTCTCTTCGACCACGACACTCAGCCGCTTGCGGATGAAGTCGTAGGGCACTTCGTCCACCTTGGTGTAGGCCGGCAGTCGGGGGCACGGCAGGCGGCGCAGCGCGTCGTCGATCGGATTGGGGAAGCCCGATTCGAAGATGGCGTTGAGCTGCGCGTAGAGCAGCACCTCGTCGCCCGGCGTTCCCTCCGCGTCGACTGCCGCGTGCAGCTGCACGACGCCCTCGGTGATGGTGCCGGTCTTGTCGCAGCACAGCACGTTCATGCTGCCGAAGTCTTCGATGGAATTGAGACGGCGCACGATCACGCGGGCGGCGGCCATCTGCTGGGCGCCGCGGGCCAGCGTGAGACTGACGATGGCCGGCAGCAGCTCCGGCGTGAGGCCGACGGCCAGCGCCAGCGCGAACAGGAACGCGTCGACGACCGGCCGGTGCAGATAGACATTGATGCCGAAGATCGCGATCACCAGCAGCAGCGTGGTCTTGATGAGCAGTTCGCCGAAGCGACGCAGGCCCCGCTCGAACTCGGTCTCCGGCGGCCGCAGCCGCAGCCGCGCCGCGATCTCACCGAACACCGTCTTGGCGCCGGTATGTACCACCACGGCGTGGCCCGTGCCGCTGACCACGTGCGAGCCACTGAAGAGCGCGTTCGTCCGCTCGGCGAGCGGGGTGTCGGCGGCGAGGTCGCCCGCGCTCTTCTCGGCAGGGTAGGTTTCGCCGGTCAAGACGGACTCATCGACGAAGAGATCGGTCGAGCGGAGAATGCGGCAGTCGGCCGGCACGGCCGCGCCCGCCGCCAGCACGATCACGTCGCCGGGCACGAGTGCGTCCTGCGGCAGGTCGACGTCGCCGCCGTCGCGGCGCACGGTCACGCGCGTCTGCACCACCGCCAGCAGCCGGGCCACGGCATGGCTGGCGCGGAACTCCTGCGAGAAACCGAGCAGCGCGCTGCCGAGCACGATGGCCAGGACGATGCCCGCATCCGCCGTCTCGCCCAGGAACACCGACAGCGTCATGGCGAAGAGCAACAACAGGACGAGCGGACTCCGGAACTGGTTCAGCAGCAGGCCGAGCGGCGGCGTGTTCCGGGCAGCGGAGCTGCGGTTGGGACCGAACCGGGCCAGACGTTCGGCGGCGTCGCGCGAGGTCAGGCCGTCGGCGCCCGAGGCGGTGGCCGCGATGACTGCATCGATCGGCGAAGACCAGAACGGTCCGGACATCACCTGGATGATAGCCACCAAGTCGTCTAATCCGTCCGCCTGTCTGGCGCGTTCGCCCTGAGCCGGAAGCGAAGGGTGCCGATGCCCGCGCCGTTTGCTACTGCGGCTGCTCTCCCACAACGAATGCAGGGGCGGCGGTCATCGAGCCCGCCGCCAGCCGACGACCAGCACGGTCACGCAGAGGGTCGCGCCGACAGCGGCGAAGATTCGGCCGACAATGAGCAGGTCCTGCACGGACCGGCGCCGGCTGTCGCGGTAGGCCGCCGCCGAGCCACCGGCGAGGGTCGTGATGCGGATGGCGCGCCCCTGCGGGCCGCGCTCGAGCACCCCATCGGCGGTCACGGCGTCGCCGCGGCGGAAGCCGTCGGCGCCCTGCGTCTTCTCGCCGAACGCCAGGTAGACAAGGTTCTCGCCACTCTGCCATGTGTGCGGCGGGAGCGCCAACTCGTAGTCGGGGGAGGCAACCGTCACGCGGTGGGGGGGCTCGCCCAGCACGAGCGCCGGCGTGACGACCTCGGTCGTGGCCCATTGCTCCCGCCGCCGGGCGCCGTCCTCCTTCCAGCCCCTGAACTCACGGCGCTGGTAGGCCACGAAGTCACGAAACCGCTCGGGGGTGTCGGACGCGATGCGGGCCTCGAGCAGCACGCGCGTGCCGTCCGGCTGGCCGGGCGATGTCAGCGGCGACACCACGGCAAGAGCGTCGAGCGTTGCCGAGTCCGTCTGCTGAGAGGGCACGGCGACCAGCAGCAGGAGCAGGCCGCCGACGGTGAACACCAGGCCGAAGCCGCCCACGAAGAGATAGGCGGAGTGCCTGGCGATCCACGATCGGCTGGACGCAGAGGGGGTGTTGTCGGTCATTGGACACCAGCGGCCGCCGCCATCGGGGAACCGACCGGCGCAGCCACGCCGGCGATAGTGTAGCCGTTCGGCCCGACGCGATCCGCAATCACGCGCGGCTCAAGGGGCTGGCCGGCGTGTACCCGAACCTCGGCCGTCCCGGAGTTGGCGGCGTGATCGTCGCCGCCACGATGCTGATCGCTCCGGGCCAGACTGCCGACCACCACGCTGCCCTGGCGCGGCGCCGGCGGCGCCCACGCGGATGCGACGTTCGGGGGCGGGATCGCGCACAATGACGGTCGACGCGCCGCTGCGGCCGCGTCTTCCTGACAAGGGGCACGCGCATGTCATCTCCCGTATCGCTGCCGTCCGGACCTGACGCCACCAAGGCCTGTCCGGTGTGCGCCGAGACCATCAAGGCGGCAGCTCTCAAATGCCGCTTCTGCAACACCGACCTGGCGGTCTTGCAGGCCGAACAGGAGGCGGCGCAGGAGCGCATCCTGTTCGCGGGCCACCCGGTCCTGCTGCCCACCCTTGGCGCCTGGGCGCTGGCGGTGCTGTCCCTCGGGCTGGCCCTGCCGTACTTCTGGGCTCGCAGCCGGGCCCTGACCTACGTGATCACGACGCAGCGTATCCGGATCGAGCGCGGCCTGTTCTCGAAAATCGAGTCGAGCGTGGACCTGTTCCGGTTGGACGACTTCGACATCCACCGCCCGCTCGGCATGCGGCTGGTCGGCCAGGCGGCGCTGCATCTGCGTTCGTCCGATCCGGACATGGCCGACGCCTCGCTGTACGGCGTCCCCGGGCTGGTCGACATCGCGGACCAGCTGCGCGAGTGCGCCATGCGCGAGCGCACCCGCCGCCGCGTCACGACGTTCGTCAATGCCTAGCCGCAGCCCCGTGAGGCGACGCGGCGGTGTCCGGCGCGCCACGCGGTTCGGGACTGCCGGGCCAACCCGCTCCTGAGCTATCCTCACGGGCATGCGCCGAGTCCCTGCCGCTGCCCTGCTGGTCGCCTGCAGCCTCCTTGTCGTCGGCTCACCGTCCCGCCCCGCGGCAGCGACGGCGGCCCAGAACACCATCAAGCTCGACAGTTATGCCGAGTGGCGCAATCGCGACCTCGTCGTCGTCGACGGCCAGCGCGTCTACGTGGACGAGGCGACGGTCTGGAAGCGCGGCCCGCGAGCCCTCGCCGACATCCCGCTGGGACACGAGGTGCGGGTGACCGGCATCCGCCAGAGCGACGGCCGCATTCTGGCCACGGAGATCGACGTGCGGCCCAATGGCGCCAACGCGCTCTTCGAGGGGGACATTCTCACCGGCACCACGCAGCTCGAGGACGCCTGGCGGGAGCGGCGCACGGCGTTCGAGCCCACCGAAGGCGACAAGGTCCACGTCATCGGCAAGGTGCTTGAGGACGGCCCGCTGGTCGCCCGGGTGCAGCGCCTGGTCACGCGCCTGACCCCGCCCTATGTCGACCGGTCGCGCCTGCGCGTCTACGTCATCGATAACGACAACTGGAACGCGATGGCGATGGGTAACGGCGCCATCTGGGTGTTCTCGGGCATCATGCGCGACATGTCGGACGAGGAACTGGCGATCGTCGTCGGCCACGAGCTGGCGCACTTCACGCACGAGCACTCGCGGCGCCAGGCGCGACGCGGCATCTGGACGCAGCTCGGGGCGCTGGCGGCGGTACTGACGGCCGAGGCGGTCGACAACGATATCCTCAAGCAGAGCATCGTCATCGGTGCCGGGCTGGCTCTGTCGGCGATCAACGCCGGCTACGGACGCGACCTCGAGGATCAGGCCGACCGCGTCGGGCTCCGCTACGCCTACGAGGCGGGCTTCAACGTCCAGCGGGCGCCGCTCGTCTGGCAGCGGTTCCTCGAGAAGTACGGCGAGGAGAACCGTCTGGTGAACTTCTTCTTCTCCGACCACTCCCAGTCGGGAGCCCGGCGCCGCAACCTCGAACGCGAGCTGGTCTGGAACTACCCGCGGCGTTGACGCGCGCACGCCACGACGACGGCACGAGCGCCGCTACGGCCAGGCGGGCGCGAGGCGCCGCCACTCACGTTACTGCTTCATGAGGTAGCCGTGGCACTCGTGCCCGGCGACGAGCGGAATCACGCGCTCGGGCTTGTCGGCCAGGAACTCGTCGCAGGCCTGCTTCACGCCGGGAAAGAGGCTCCAGCGCGAGGGCAGGGCCTCGGGGTCGTGATAGTCGTCGAGCACCACCACCGAGCCCGGCGAGAGACGCGGGTAGACCTCGCGGAGCCCCGTCATCGTCGACGAATACAGGTCGCCGTCAAGGTGCGCGAAGGCGACCTTCTCTGGCAGGCCCGACGGCAGCGTGTCGTCGAACCAGCCTTTGTGGATCTCGGGCACGCGAACAGCGAAGCGCGCGAACGTGCGGCGGACGCTCTCTTCCGACACCGCCAGTGCCCCGGCGGCCGTGGCCGGCGAGCCGTCGCGGAAGTCTTCGGTGGTGGACGGCGGCAGGCCGGCGAACGAGTCGAAGACGTGCAGGCGCTTGTCGCTGCCCTGCTCGTCGAGCGTCTTCTGCAGCAGCACAGCCGTGAGCCCTTCGTGGCAGCCGAGCTCGACTACGTCGCCGGGCACCCTGGCGACCACGGTCGAGCGCAGCAGGTGATACAGATTGCTCGCCTGCTCGCGGCTCGTCATGTAGCCGCGCAGCATGTTCTCTTTCGCCCAGAACGGGTAGCTGTCCTTCACACCGAAGTCGGCGTTCAGTGCGTCGAAGGCGAACGACAGCTTGACGATCGGGTTGGACGCGTTGAACGACTTCATGCGTTCCGCGAGCTTCGCCAGGTCGTCGCGCGACATCCCCTGCAACTGCGCGAACCACACGTCGTCGATGGCGATCTCGCGCCGGCCCATCCGCTTGAGCGCCGCCGAGAAGTCCCGCCAGTAGTCGGCTGCGCCCTCGTGGGCCAGCTCCAGAATGAAACGCACGTGGAATCTCCCTGTCAGGGCCGCCGGGCGCCGTTTCGACGGCTGGGCCGGCACGCCATGGCGCGGGGCGGACCGGCCGCCGGCGCCGGGAACGTCTTCGTGCGCCTGCACCCCGGTCCGTCCGACGACGTTACGGACGTAGACGGTGCCCGGCGTCGGGCCCGCGCGACGCAACGGCTCGGTAGACGAAATCCACCGCCCCTGCCCTCGCTCTGAGACCGGGTGCCCGGTCCTTACCTGTTGTAGCCACCCAGATAGATCCGCGCGACCTCCGAGAGCCGGAAGCGGCGCTCGCCGCCAGCCTGGAAGCTCACCACGCGCGGCTCGTTCTCCTTGGCCGATCCCTGGCCGCCCTCGATGTTGATCAGGCGTCCGCGCAGTACTTCGCCACCGCGCGTCACGAGGACATGGTCACCGCCGCGCGCCTGCTGCACTTCACCGGCGGGCAGGTTCTCGGCATTGCCGCCGACGTCAATCAACTGCACGTCGGCCATCGGGAACCTCTGCTGGTCGTTCTGGGTAACACGCACGTACACGGTGTCAGTCGCGCGAGTCCAGTCCTCGAAGCGGCCGGCGATCTTCTGGTTGCCGCGCCGGACGATGGTGACCTGTTCCTGCGCCTGGGCAACGATGGGGGCGAGGACGAGGAAGCCGCACACGAGGAGGGAAGCACGGAGAATGAGCTTGGTCATCGGACTTGTGTATCTCAACAGCCGTGTCCGGCGCAATGAGCTGGCCCCGGTTCCATGGAACCTGACGCGCCCTAGCGCGTCAGGACCTCGCTGCCGCTGACCGGCATGCCGCAGACGGTGCCGGTGTAGGTCATGCGCGCCGACGAGCCGTTCACGGGAGTGGCGGTGCCACGGAGCGTGAAGCCGCACGGACCGGCCGAGCCTGCCGTGTTCCAGGTCATCGTGTTCCCCGAGGCCACACCCTCGCCGGTGCCCCGGATGGAGGTGCCCATGCAGGTGGCGCCGTAGGTCACGGTCGCGCGGTCGGTGCCGACCGGGGTCACGGTGTACTGTGTGTTGCTGCACACGCCCGAAACGGCCGCACCGCCGTGGCTCGATGGCGACGAGGCCCAGGTGCCGCTGAGAGCGGTCATGGCTGAGTTAGCGGCTGAATCCGACGCCGACGGTGACGTGGGCGATGCCATCGGCGAGCCGCTGCACGCCGACGCGAAGACCGAGGCGAACGCGAGAGTTCCGAGGGCACCGAGACGCATGGCCCGAGAGTCTATGCCAGATGCGCGGCCC
The DNA here is from genome assembly GCA_044347565.1 of Vicinamibacterales bacterium. Lineage (GTDB taxonomy): Bacteria > Acidobacteriota > Vicinamibacteria > Vicinamibacterales > UBA2999 > CADEFD01. The sequence goes on from JBIKUN010000001.1 coordinate 60,697, forward strand.
TCGCCAATGCCGCCGGGCAGACGCCAGGTTACCGTTCGAGGAAGAGCGTGAGCACGTGGTCCACGTGGCGCCCCCTGGCGACGTCGGCGCCCAATTCCGACGCCAGGGGCCCGTCGAGCAACAGGGTCGAGAGCCCGTGGACGAGCGACCAGTGCATGGACACCAGCGCGTCCTTCCGCGACCGGCTGGCGCGAGGCCCGGCGATCTCGCCCACCAGCCGATCGAGGACGGCGAACGCCCGCCCGCCCGCGGCATGGGCCGCAGGAAATCGTGCGGGATCCGAGAGTTCCGGGCGGAACATGAGCCGAAAATGCACCGGCTGCTCGAGCGCGAAGTCAACGTAGGCGCGCCCCACCCGCCGCATCCGCTGGTCGGGAGGCCCCGTGCGCTCTGCCGCCTCCATGCGACTTGCCAGCATGGTGAAGCCGTGCTCGACCAGCGCCGCGACGATCGCCGCCTTGTCCGCGAAATGGTGGTACGGCGCCTGGTGGCTCACGCCGGCACGCCGCGCGACCTCCCGCATGGACAGGCCGGCCAGCCCGACGTCGTGGATCAACTGCACGCTGGCGTCGAGCACGCGCTGCTTGAGGTCTGCGGTCATGCCGCACGATGACGCGTGGGCTTGACATTGTCAACCCCACGCGATAGACATTGTCAGGTGACGTTGTCAAGTTGCCGTGCTTCCCGGCCCCCATTCGAGGTTCTCGCGATGCGCATTGCCTGCCTGCTCCTGCTCGCCGCCGCCGTCCCCACCCCGCTGAACGCTCAGGCCGCCTCTACCCCCGTCGGCACGTGGCACACCTACGACGATACGACCGGCAAGCCGCGCGGCGTCGTCGAGATCGTCGAGCGCAACGGCGTCCTCACCGGCATCATCCGTGGCACCCTCGTCGCGGGCGAGCCCGAACGCCTCTGCGACAAGTGCCCCGGGGACCGCCGGAACCAGCCCCTCACCGGGCTCGAGATGATCCGCAACGTCCGCCGCGACGGCGACACATGGGGCGGGGGCGAACTGCTCGACCCCGATAACGGCAAGACCTACCGCGTCAAGCTCACGCCGGAGCCGGACGGCCGGACCCTGCAGGTACGCGCCTATCTCGGCATTGCGCTGCTCGGCCGTACCCAGACCTGGCGGCGTGCGCGATGACCCCCCGCCTCCCCCGCCATCGCATCGCTCTGCTCACCGGCGCATCGTCCGGCATCGGCGAAGCCCTCGCCGCCGCGCTCGCGGCGCAGGGGACGCATGTACTCCTCGCCGCGCGTTCGGTGCCGCGCCTCGAGGCCCTCCGCGCGCGGATCGAGACGACGGGCGGCCGCGCCACGGTGGTCCCGGCCGACCTCGCGGCCCCCGGGGCGGCCCGGCGCCTCTACCTCGACGTCGAGCGCCTCGCCCTGCCAGTGGATCTGCTGGTCAACAATGCAGGCGTCGGCTTTCACGGGGGCTTCGAGACCGAGGCCCCGGACCAGCTCGACGACATGCTGCAGGTGAATGTCGTCGCGCTCACGGCACTCACCCGCCAGTTCGTCCCAGGCCTGCTCGCACGGCAGGGGACGGTGCTCAACATCGCGTCGACGGCCGCCTTTCAGCCTGCCCCGTTCATGGCGGCCTACGGCGCGACCAAGGCGTACGTGCTGTCGCTCTCGGAGGCACTCTGGGCGGAGTATCGCGGGCGTGGACTGCACGTGGTGGCGCTCTGCCCGGGCCCCGTCGAGACCCCGTTCCTCGACGCCGCGGGACGCGGCGTCCGCTCGTCCGCGCTCTTCCGTCGGCTGCTCACCGTCGGCGACGTGGTCGACGCGGCGATGGCCGCGCTCGAGGCGCGCAGCCCCACGCGGATCGTCGGCCGGCTGAACCAGCTCATGGCCCAGTCGGCCCGCCTCTCGCCCCGGGCGCTCTCGGCCCGCATCAGCGCGGCGCTGCTCGCCCCCGCCGGCGCGAGCAACTCCTGAGGCGAACTCTGGTTCGCAGCAGATGCAGTAGTGTCGCCAGTGCCCCCGCATGGAGCACGGCCTGACACCCGCAACGCAGGTCCGCCCCCCGGCTGACCGGGCCGGCCTCATGCTGTACACAGAGCCATGGACCACCCACACCTGCCCTCGCCGATCTGGACCCCGACCCGGGCCGCGGGCCGCGCCCGGCTCGAAGCCTTCCTGCCGCATGCCGGACGCAGCTACGAGCGCGACCGCAACGTCGACCGCGGACCCGCCGACCGCTCCAACGTCTCGGGACTGTCGCCCTGGCTCCGCCGTCGCATGATCACCGAGACCGAGGTCATCGAGGCCGTGCTCGCACACCATCCCTTCGAGGCTGCGCGGACATTCATCCAGGAGGTCTTCTGGCGCACCTACTGGAAAGGCTGGCTTGAGCAGCGCCCGGATGTCCTGCGCCGCTTCGACGTCGAACGCACGCAAGCCGCCGCGCAGGCCACAGCGAATCCGGATCTGCGCGCGCGCCTCGACACCGCCACCGCGGGCCAGACCGGCATCAAGGCCTTCGATGCCTGGGTGGACGAACTCGTGACCACCGGCTGGCTCCACAACCATGCACGCATGTGGTTCGCCTCGATCTGGATCTTCACCCTGAAGCTGCCGTGGCAACTGGGCGCCGCCTTCATGTTCAGCCACCTGCTCGATGCAGACCCGGCGTCGAACACGTTGTCCTGGCGCTGGGTCGCCGGCCTTCACACGCGCGGCAAGCACTACCTCGCGCGCGCCGACAACATCCGCGACAACACGCTCGGACGCTTCAATCCCGCAGGCCAGCTGGACGAGCAGGCCGTGCCCTTGCCGGCGGACGGGCCGCCGTCCGCGCTCCGCCCGCTACCTCCGGCAGGCCGCCTCTCCACGCACCGCGTGGGCCTCATCCTGCACGAGGATGACCTTCACCCCGAAAGCCTTCCGCTCGGGGCCGGCATCGCCGCTGTCGCCCTGCTCACGCTCCCGCCCATGGCCCACCCCGAAGGCCCCGTGGCGCGCTTTGCGCGTGGCGCCGGGGATGACGCGCTCGACCGCGCGGCCAGGGTCTTCAGCGTGCCCGCCGAGCCCATCGCCCCCACACGCATCCGGGAATGGGCGCGGTCCATCGGCGTGAGCGAGGTCGCTGCCGCCTTTGCGCCGGTCGGCCGTGCAGCCGCCGCACTGGGGCAGGCAGGCGTCGCGCTCGAACGCGAGGGCATTCGCCTGGTGCAGCTGCGCCGCGACTTCGATCAGCAGGCCTGGCCTCACGCAACGGCAGGCTTCTTCCGCTTTCGCGAGCAGATCCCCCGGCTTGTGGCAGGACTTTCCGGAACATGATCGACGTCGTCCTGATGCACGCGTGACCTGACGGTCGACGACCACGCCGTCCTCGCTCACGCACCTGAGTCGTTTGCCTCCCCCCCGACACGAAGACACAGGAAGTCGATCCGGCCCCTGTGTTTGCGCTCCAGACTGCAGCCGCTTCAGCCGCGCGGCCCCGGCGTCGTGGCCCTCACGGCGTCGCCACAGCACGCACGACCAGCCGGCGCCGCGGCGCGTACGAGTGGACTCGCCTCGACAGTTTGGGCGGGGCGCCTGACACGGTCTTGACCGACCTGGCTGGTCGGATATACCTTCGCTCTTGCAAATGAGACTCAGTCTCATCTGTGGAGCAATCAAATGATTCATGTGGGTGTGCGCGTTGCGGCCCTGGTCGTCGTTCTGGGTGCGCTTCCGGGTGCGTCGCCTGCGTCGGGGCAGGCGACGCACGGGTCGATTACGGGTACCGTCACGGATGACAGCGGTGCGGTCGTCGCAGGAGCGTCGGTCACCGCTCGCCGCGCCGCAACAGGCGTGGAGTCTCGCGTCGAGACGAGTGGCACTGGCGCCTTCTCTGTTGCGGACCTGCCGCCGGGCGACTACGAGATCCGGGTCGCCGGTCAGGGGTTCTCCCTCACCGTGCTGCGACTGATGCTGCAGCCTGGCGAGACGCGATCCCTGCCGCTGCGCCTCCGCGTCGGCGGACTGACCGAGGACGTCGTCGTGGTCGCCGGCGAGATGGCCGGCAGCCACGCACGTCTTCGCCGCCTGCCGGGGGCGGTGGACGTCGTCTCCAGGGAGACACTCGAGCGCAGCCGTGTGATGACGACCAACGAGGCGCTGCGCAAGGTGCCCGGTCTGCACGTGCGCGACGAAGAGGGGTTCGGGCTGCGACCCAACATCGGGATCCGCGGCGTCAACCCGACGCGTTCCAGCAAGGTGCTGCTGCTCGAAGATGGCATCCCGCTGGCCTATGCCGTCTACGGCGACAACGCCAGCTACTACCACCCGCCGGTGGACCGTTTCGAGCGCATCGAGGTGCTGAAGGGCGGCGCCCAGATCGCGCACGGGCCCCAGACGATTGGGGGCGCGGTCAACTATGTCACCCCGAAACCGCCAGCCATGCCCGGCGGCTCGCTGGCCCTCGCCGGCGGCAACCGTGACTACGTCAACGGTCACGGCACGGCCGGCACCACGGTGGGCCGCACCGGCCTCCTCGTCGACTACATGCGCAAGCAGGGCGACGGGGCGCGCGACCACCACGACTTCGTTCTGAACGACATCACCGTGAAGCTCGTGCAGGGCGTGGGGGACAACCAGCAGTGGACGTTCCGCGGCAACTACTACGGCGAAGATTCGACGGTCACCTACTCAGGGCTGCGTCAGGACGAGTATGCCGCCACCCCCAGGGGCAACCCGTTCAAGAACGACGTCTTCCAGGCCGATCGCATCGGCGCGTCGGCCACCCAGGCGCTGGCCGTGAACGGCCACGTCGCGCTGACCACGAATCTCTACTGGAGCACGTTCGGTCGCGACTGGTGGCGGCAGTCGAGCAACTCGGCGCAGCGGCCCAATGACGCCTCCGATCCGTTGTGCGCCGGCATGGCGAACCTCGACACGACGTGCGGCAACGAGGGGCGCCTGCGCCAGTACCACGCCTGGGGCGTGGAGCCGCGGGTGCAGGTCTTCCATCGTGTGTTCGGCGTCACGAGCGAGACGGCGTTCGGGGTGCGGGCGCATTTCGAGCATCAGGACCGCCGGCAGGAAAACGGCAGCTCGCCGGCCGCCCGCAACGGGGCGGTGGTCGAGGACAACGTGCGCACCAACCAGGCCTTCTCGGGCTTCCTCGAGAACCGCTTCCTGCTGGGCGGCTGGACGGTCACACCAGGTGTCCGGCTCGAGCACGTGAGCTTCGAACGCACCAACCGCCTCGCCAACACGGGCCTCGGGGTGACGGGCGACACGAGCCTCACACGTGTCATTCCCGGCCTCGGCGTCTCGCACACGGCGGGGGAACGGGTCACGCTGTTCGCCGGTGCCCACCGGGGGTTTGCCCCGCCGCGCACCGAAGATGTCATCGCCAACACGGGCGGCGTGATCGATCTGGATCCCGAGCTCAGCTGGAACTACGAGGCGGGCGTGCGGAGCACGATGCGGCCGGGCCTCAGCCTCGACGCCACGCTCTTCCGAATGGACTACGAGAACCAGCTGGTGCCCGCGAGCCTGGCGGGCGGCGTCGGCGCGACGCTCACCAACGGCGGATCAACCCTGCACCAGGGCCTCGAGCTGCGGGCACAGGTCGATACCGCGCCGATGACCGGGTCGATCCACGATCTCTATGCGCGGGCGGCCTATACCTACCTGCCGACGGCGAAGTTCACCGGCGCACGATTCAGCAGCATCTCGGGGTTCGCCACCACCAGCGTGAGCGGGAACCGGCTGCCCTACGCGCCGGAGCAGATGGCCGCCATCACCCTCGGGTACGCGGTGAACAGCGTCGATGTGTCACTGGAGGCGGTTCGCACCGGGGCCCAGTTCGGCGATGACCTCAACACCGTGGTGCCCACGCCGGATGGCCAGCGGGGATTGCTGCCGGCCAACACCGTGTGGAACGTCGCGGTGAACTACACCATGGCGCGCAGCACGTTCTTCCTGGCCGTGAAGAACGCCTCGGACACCCTCTACATCGTGGACCGCACGCGCGGCATTCTGCCGGGCATGCCCCGCCTGGTGCAGGCTGGTGTCAGAGTGCGGTTCTGAGGAGGCGCAACGACGTGGGCAGACGGAGGACCGTCGCACGTGCGGTGCCTGGTGTCGTGCTGCCACCGCCAGTGCCAGGCATCACGCCGGATCAGGTGGGGATTCCGACAGGCAGGTCACCTCACTGAGCCGACCGCACAGGTCAGAAGGCCCGTGAAAAGCCGTCGTCGCTCCGTATCGTCGCCTGCAATTCGCCGCAGCGACGTCCAGACGGGAAAAGTCGTCAGCGCAGTCAGAAGCTGAAGCACCGCGTTGGGCAGGGCATCATCCTTGACGGCTTCGTGGACGAGCGCGCCAACGCCTGCCTCCACGGCACGCAGGAACAGGTCGAGTTCGGGGATGACATGTCGGTCGGCTTGGGCGCCCGTGAGTCGAAGCGCACCGCGTTGGTAGAAGCGGTCGACTTCGTCGACAAGGCGCTCAAGACGGTCCTCGCGCCTGGCAACGTCCCTGAAGAGTTCCGGTGCCCTTTCGGGGACAGGCGGGTCCATCTCTTTCCAGACATGTGCACCGCAGGCCGCAACCAACGATCCCACGGTGGGAAAGTGGCGATAGACCGTCGCCACGCCGACGCCAGCGCGCTGGGCGACGTCCACGAATGATGTGGCCGCGACTCCCTGCTCGTCATGCAGCCGCATCGTCGCGCCGACAATGCGCTCCCGTGTCTCGGCCTGGGCCCTGGCACGGTCCTTCATCTGATAACGGCGCCTGGCCGTTCGTGTTCCCATGTTGACGATAAGTCAATTCCGCGATATCTATATTCCGCCAATATGGCCGATGACCAACCCACCTGTCCAGCGAGGATCGCCATGAACACGTTTTCTTCCACCACCGAGAGCCACACGGCCCTCATCAGCGAACGCCGCTTCCTCGGCCTACCGACATGGATCAAGGCGGATCGGGCGTTGACTGGCGGTCACTTCAGTCTGATCGAACAGGTCATCCCGCCCGGCTTCGAGTCGCCGTGGCATATGCACCGTTCGGAGGACGAGTCGTTCTACGTCATCGACGGCCAGATGTCGGTGATCTTCGAAGGCAGCCGCACGCTGCTGCAGCCAGGAGACTTCGCTTTTGGCCCCAGGGGCATTCCGCACGGTTTTCGGATCGAGGGTGAGAAGCCCGCGCGAGTCCTGCTGATGACGACCGGAAGCGATTTCGCCGACTTCGTCGCCGAGACGAGCACGCCGAGCGACGCGCCGCCGGTGCCTCCCGACATGGGACTGCTGGTGGCAGCCGCCGAACGTCATGACATCGCCATTCTCGGCCCGCTTCCACGATAGAAGGACGATAGGCGACATTAGTTGAGCACGGCATCGTGGCTCGCTCATTGCTCCGGCACCGTGGTCACGGCGCGGCGCGGGGACCATCGACGCTCGTGTCAGCGACAGACGTAATGGCCCGGCACGATGGGCGGCGACGCGTCACAGGGTGTGGTCTCGATGCGGACGACCTCGCTCGCGTGCCAGGCGAGGGCCCGCTCGTAGGCGAGGATGCGCGGCTGCGAGGTGGTGCCCACGATGATGCGTTCCTGACTCAGGAAGCCGACGTAGTAGGCCGTCCAGTAGTCGCTGCGCGCATAGCGGATGCCTCGCGCTTCCAGCGCCCGCACCAGCAGCACGCGATTGGTCGGCGTGAACTGGCCGGCCTGCTCGTGCCAGAGGCGCGCGTGCGGCCATAGGTTCAACAGCAGGAGCAGCGCGAAGGTGGCGGCCAGCACGCCGCGCCACGCCCGGCGCTCCTCGACGCTCCAGTACAGCAGCGCCAGCCCGGTCGGCAGGAACAGGCCGAGCAGGCTGTAGCGCACGGTCAGCGTCGAGATCGGGCCGCAGCGGCTCACGGCGTAGACCAGGACGGCCTGCGCGCCCACGAGCATCAGGTAGGTGCCAAGCCCGACAACCGGCGTGGCCCGCTGACGCCACAACGTTCCGGCGTGCCACCCAACCGTACGCACGAGCACCACGACCAGCAGCAGACCAATAACCGGCCACGCACCGCTCACACCCTGGGTCACCTGCGTATGCACGGCGGCGTCGGCCAGCGGCGCCGGCGCAGCCCCCCAGAGCAGGCCGAGGAACGACGTCGCAAGGTTGGCCACGTTGCTGGCGGCCTGGGCCGGCGAGAAACAGAAGGCGCTGCCTAGCGTGGCCAGGTTCCCCTCCACGACACCCGCCCAGGAGTCCGGGCCACGCACCGATCCGAAGCGCGCCGCACCGGCAATCAGCGCGGCCGTACCGGCCACCGCCAGCGCCACCCGCACCCAGTGCCGGCGTCCATCACGTGTCAGCAGGACGCCGGTGAGCAGATCGATCGCCACAAGCGCGGCCACCCCGTACGCCACGAACTCGCGCACGTGGAAGCCGAGACAGGCCATGACGCCGAGCAGCAGCGGGCGGAAGCGGACAAACCACAACAGCAGGATGAACAGCGCCGGCTCGACGGTCATGCCGAGGGCATCCATGAGCCCGGCCCCGCTGACTGGAGCCGGCACCAGTACGGGCAGCGCCAGGAGCAGCGCGACCGCCGGCGACAGTCCCGCCCGGACCATCGCCAGCATCGTCGCCAGGCCGACGCCGACATTCATGAGCACCAGCGGCAGTTTGAGCGCGAACACCGTGGGCCCGAGCAGCCACATGAACGGCGCGGTGAGGTAGGCCGAGACGATCACCAGATACGACGCGCCGTACTGGTAGACAGGCAACGCCCGGAACTCGGCGATATGCTTGCCCATCAGCCCCACGACGGCCTGATCCGAATCGAAGGCCATCGTGCCCCACACCGCGTAGGGTAGCGAGCGGAAGCCGACCAGCACCGCCGCGAGCAGGAACCAGGGCACGCACCGGCCGCCGGTCATCAAAGCCTCCCGATGGAGGCCGCGACCGTCGGGGAGCCGATTGAGGAGCGGGACGGACGTCATGCGCGCGCGAGGCCAGTCCATGATACGCATGATCGATCTCGTGCCGCCCAGCCCAGCGCTCACACCGCTCCGCATGCCGAGGTGGCCCTTCCCCATCCTGCTGACCCTGATCGTCGTCGGGTCGTGGGCCCTCGATACCCGCCAGCCGATGCCGTGGCCCGAGGCGGCAACGCCGTGGTTCACCCAGGTGCGTGCGCTCGCGCCGGCGACGTGGGGCATGGACCGCGTGAACGCGCAGGCGGCGCTCACGCCCGATGTGCCGCTCGGCTCGCTGCTCGTGCTGCTGGCGGTGGCGGCGTGCACGCTCGCCACGCTGCTGGCCATCGGGGTCCGCGCGCCCCTGGCGCTCGCGGTGGCGCTTGGCCTCGCGGCCACGCGCTCACTCTGGAGCACCGTGTCGCCAGGGCAGGACGCGCTGCCGGTTGCCGTGGTGGCGTGTGCCGTCGTGGCCGTCGCGTGGCCGGCGGCGCGCCGAGTCGTAACCGCGACCGCCGCGCTGGGCGTCCTCGTCGCGTCGCCGACGGCCGCCTGGCTGGCGGCGCCGGCCGTGGCCGCGCTGCCGATGTCGTGGCGCCGTCGCGGCGTGTCGATCGTCGTGTTGCTCGCCCTCGGGCTCGGGCTGCAGGTGGCCCTGCTGCGACAGGTGTGGGCCGGCATCACGTGCCTGGTCCCGGGCGAGTGGCCAATGGCGCTCGGCGACGTGCTGCGGCCGGGCAGCTCCGCGGATGCATCGCCGTGGCTGGCCGTGCAGCAGTCGCTGAGCGTGCTCGCCGGTGATGTGCATGCGTTCGGCCTGCTCGTGGCGGCGCTCGGCCTGGCGCGAGCGTCCGAGCGCACCCGTCCCCTGCGATTCGCCACCGCCGCCGCCATCACGCTGGCCGGCCTCGCGGTGTCCACCGGCGCCCTGCCCCCGAGCCACACGGCGGCGCTGCTGTTGCCCTGGTGGGCCGCCTGGTTCGGATGGGGACTGGCCACGCTCGTCGACGACACGTCCGGCCGGGCGCGGCCGTCGGCCTTCGCCTTTGGTGTCGTGCTCGCCCTCGCCACGCCGATGCTGCGTCACGCCACCCTCGTACCCGACCCATGGACGGCCGGCATGCCGTCGGTCGCGCAGGCGGTCGCCCCGGCCTGGCGGGACGGCGTCATCGCGAGCGCCGACGAGGCCCTGACGCGCCGGCTGCGCCTGGCGGGCGTGGCGATCGTCCCCGCCGGCGCCAGCACACTCGACCGGTGTCTGGCCTCGGGCCGGCCGGTGCACGCGCTCGGTGCCACGGTCCGCGCGGTCGAGCACCTGGGCTACCGTGTTGTCGAGCAGCCATTGCGCGCGCCGCTGGCAGCGGTCCTCAACGATCTGCGCCCCGACCAGCTGGTGGCCCTCGCCCTCTCGCCGTCGGCGCTCCAGTGGCTGGGCGCACCCGCCGTGGCGCGCCTCGCAGCGGTCCCTCCGTACGCGCTCTCCAGCCCGGCGCTGGGCGTCGTCGCGCGAACCGACCGCGGCGGCGCGGTCCGCACCGGACGCGAGGGCATCGATATGTCCCTGCCGGAAGGCGAGCTCGTCGGCGGACGCCGGTTGTTCGCGCCAGTGTCGGTGAGCGCACGGTCGGGCGAGACGTTCGTGGACAGCACGCCCGAGCGACTGGCCGCCGGCCAGCAGGCGTCGCTGGCCGTCATCGATCGCGCGCACTCGGTCGTGCTGCGGGCCGTGGGCGAGCCGGTACCCGGGCTGCCGATTTCGCTGCGGCGGCAGGCCGACTGGCGGCATGTCGGCGTCGCGGGCGCGGCGGCCTGCGTTCCCTCCTCGCGGCGCTGGACGCCGGTGCCCGGCGGCGACCGCCGGTTGAGCGTGCCGGTGGCTGGCGCCTCGGCGGCGCGGCCGGTCGTGCTCTACCTGGCCGCGGCCGACAGACCGACGGTCGGCGTCGCCGGCCTCGCGCCGGCGGCGCGGTGGCCCTCCTGGCGGGTCGAGCTCTTCGACACGCAACACGCGTCCGACCGCGGCCGTCTCGAGGCGCTCGAGACGCAGGACGACGTCCCCGGCGCAGGTCGTCCGCGAGCCCGCTGGGTGGCACGAGTGGTGGTGGCACCGCGTGGCCCCTGGGAACACGACCGCGTGGCCGTGAGCGCCGGTACCGCGCCCGAGGCGTGGATGGTGCGCGGCGCCGCCACGTCGACGGTCTGCGCGATGGCGGCGGCCGGTGAGCCACTCCTGCAGGGGCAGTACGGTCCGGTCGACGACGACACCGCGCGCGAACTCACCGTGACGGCGCTCGACGGCTGGCATGCCGCCGATGTGCTGTACGGGCAGGTGTGGCAGTGGACGTCGCGTCCCGCGGCCACCGCCGTGTTTGAGGTCGACGCTTCGATGCCGCTCATTCTGGCGATGGATGCCACCGGCGCCCGCACCGCGAGCGGCGACCAGGCCATCACCGTGCGCCTGAACGACCACGTGCTGCGCACCGACTGGCACGGGCCCGGCCGCATCGCGTTGCCCGCAGAGGCCGTACGCGCGGGCGAGAACACGCTGTCGCTGGAGGTCGGCCAGGTCGTCGAGCCGGACGGCGACCCGCGTGCCCTCGGGATCCAGATCCGCCAATTGCGGGTCATACCGCCGAACTGATCGCGCCGTCGACGTGACCCGCCGCGCCTGGCGGGCGTCGCTTGTCGTGTAGTATCGACAGCGCACGTCGCCATCGTCGCAGCTGTTACGGGGTGCCGAGATTGTCCGAGGGGAGACTGGGTGGACTTCGAGTGGACCGCTGACCATCATCGCCTCCATCGCGGCGCCGTGGAGTTTGGCGCCGCGCGGCTCGTCGACGGGGTGGCCAGCCGCGACCGCGAGTGCGACTTCTCGCGCGAGGCGTGGCAGGCCTGCGCCGAGTTCGGGCTGCAGGGCCTGCTCGTCCCGGCGGCGTGGAACGGTGCCGGTCAGGATCTGCTGTCGGCGGTCACGGTCTTCGAAGGCATCGGCTACGGCGCGCGCGACAACGGGCTGGTGTTCTCGGTCGCCGCCCATGCCGCCTCGTGCGAGGGGCCGTTGAGCGCCTTCGGCAGCGAGGCCCAGAAGCGCGAGTGGCTGCCCGGCCTGGCCGACGGCCGCCTGATTGGCGCGACCGCCATCACAGAGCCGGACTCCGGGTCGAGCGCGCTCTCGCTGGCGACGACCGCGGTGCCGCACGGCGACGGCTGGGTGCTGCACGGCTCCAAGAGCTTCGTCACCAACGCGCCGGTCGCCGATCTCTTCATCGTCTACGCGCGCACCGGACCGGGCTTTGGCGGAGCCACCGCGTTCCTCGTGCCGCGCCACACCGAGGGGCTGGTCATCGGCCCGCCGATCGAGAAGATGGGGCTGCGCACCAGCCCGATGTCGATGGTCTACCTCGACGACTGTCGCCTGCCGGCCTCGGCCGTGGTGGGCGGCGTCGGCTCGGGCGCGATGATCTTCAGCCAGGTGATGGAGGCCGAGCGGCTCCTGGTGATGGCGCCGGCGATCGGCGTGATGCAGCGCATCCTCGAACGCTGCGTCGCGCACGCCCGGCAGCGCCGGGCCGGATCGGTGCCGATCGGCAGGCACCAGGCGATTGCGCACCGCATCGCCGACATGGAACTGCAGCTGGAGGCGGCCCGGCTGCTGCTGTACCGGGCGGCCTGGCAGCGCACGCGCCACGGCACGGCGACGCGCGACTCGGCGCTCGCCAAGCTCGCCGTCAGTGAGGCCTACGTGGACACCTGCCGCAGCGCCGTGCAGATCTTCGGCGGCTACGGGTACACCGTCGAGTACGAACTCGAGCGGGAACTGCGCGACGCGCTCGCCGCCACGCTGTATGTGGGCACATCCGAGATCCAGCGCAATCTCATCGCCGGGCTCAGGGGGTTGGGATGAGGGTGGGTCTGCTCTCCGTGCTCCTTCTTCTCGTGTCGGCAGGCGAGACGCGCGCCCACAACGTGGGCGACAGCTACCTGTACCTGCAGGTCTACGAGGACCGCGTCACGGGACGCTTCGAAGTGTCGCTGGCCGACTTCAATGCCGCGTTGCGGCTGACGGGGACGGACCGGGAGATCACGCCGTCGAACTTCGACCAGACGATCGGTTTCCTGCGCGACTACTACCGCTCGCACGTCACCATCGCCGACGCGCGGGGGCCGCTCGGCATCCGCTTCACGACGCACGACCTGCTCGACGTGCGCGGCGGCTACGCCCAGCTGTCGTTCGACCTGGACGGGCTCGACGGCGTGCCCGACCGGCTCATGTTCGACTATGCGGTGCTGCTCGACGAGGAACCCGGCCACCGCGGCTTCCTGCTCATCGAGCACAACTGGGCGACGGGCACCATCGCCAACGAAGGCCAGATCTCCCTGGTCTTCAGCCCCGATAACCGTCATCAGGAGTTCGACATCACCACCGGCAGCCGCTGGCGCGGCTTCGTCGCCGTCGTCCGGCTCGGTGTCGATCACATCTGGATGGGCGTGGATCACGTGATGTTCCTGGTCGCCCTCCTGCTGCCGGCGGTGCTCGTGCGCCGTGACGGCGGATGGCGGGCCATCGAGGACTTCAGACCGGCGCTCGTCAACGTCGTGAAGATCGTGACGGCCTTCACCGTGGCGCACAGCGTGACGCTCTCGCTCGCTTCGCTCGGCATCCTGCACCTGCCAGTCCGGATGGTCGAGGTGATCATCGCGGGCTCCATCGCGGTGGCCGCCGCCGACATTCTTTATCCGCTGTTCCACGGACGCATCTGGCTCATCGTCTTCGGATTCGGCCTGTTCCACGGCTTCGGTTTCGCGGCGGCCATGGAGGAGATTGGCGTGCTGCGCGAGCACATCGGCCTGACGCTGTTCGGGTTCAACCTCGGGGTCGAGCTGGGCCAGCTGGCCATCGTCGTCGTGACGTTCCCACTGCTGTTCCTGGTGCGCCGGCTGGCGATGTACCGGCAGCTCGCGCTGCCACTCACGGCGGCCGCGATGATCCTGATTTCGCTGGTGTGGGTGGTCGAGCGGTCGTTCGACGTCAAGTTGCCGAGGCCCGGGATGGTCATCTCGGCGGTGCGCACCTGGCTCGCGTGAACGTGGTCCCCGAAGAAGGAGGCGAATCCGCATGCCCGCACTGCTGAACCGGCTGATCGACGCGGCGGCGCTCAGCCGCCCCGAGGCGCCGGCGGTGCGGTGCGACGACGAGACGCTCACCTACGAGCAGCTCGCGCGGCGGGCCAATGGCCTCGCGCGGGTGCTGCTCCAGACCGGCCTGTCGCGCGGCAACCGCGTGGCGGTGTGGCTCGGCAAGGGGCTGCACGTGCCGGTGAGCTTCTACGGCGTGTTCGCGGCGGGCGGCACGCTCGTGCCGATCGATCCGAAGGCTCCCGTGGAGCAGGCCGTCCGCATCCTGCGCGCCACCGGGGCGACCCATCTGGTGTCGGAGCCCGAACGCCGGGCCGCCGTCGGCCGGGCGCTCGCCGCGTGTCCCGACGTGACCCACGTGATCGGGGTCGCCGCCGACGACGCGATAGAGGTGCCGTGCGTCGCGTGGGCGACGGTGCTCGAGCAGGCCAGCGACCGGCCGCCGGACGTCGCGGTCATCGAACTCGACCCTGCCTACATCCACCACACCTCGGGCTCGACCGGCGTGCCCAAGCTGATTCTGCACACCCACTACTCCGCGACCAGCTTCGTGAACTGGGCGGCGTCGACCTATGCGCTGCGGAGCGACGACCGCCTCACCAACCACTCGTCGCATCACACCTGCTTTGCCACCTTCGACTACTACGCCGCGGCCCGTGCCGGCGCGACCACGGTCATCCTCACCCCGGCGGTGCTGATGATGCCTGGGAGCCTCGCGGCCCTCCTCGAGCGCGAGCAGGTCTCGGTGTGGTACTCCGTGCCGGCCGCGCTGGTGCAGCTGTCGCTGCGCGGCGATCTCGAGGCGCGGGACCTGCGGGCCCTCCGCTGGGTGCTCTTCGCGGGCGAGACCTTCCCCGGCAAGCACCTGCGCCGGATCCGTCAGCAGCTGCCCGGCGCCCGCTTCAGTCACGTCTACGGATCGACCGAGGTCAACGTCTGCACCTACTACCATCTCCCGGAGACCGGTGATCCCGGCGGCCCGCTGCCCATCGGTCGGGCCTGCGCCACCGCGCGCACCCTGGTGGCCGACGCGGCGCTGCAGCCGGTGCCGGACGGCGAGGTGGGCGAGCTGTTCGTGCGCGGGTCGACGGTGATGGCCGGCTACTGGGACGATCCCGATCGCAACCGCCAGGTGCTCGTCCGCCGCCCTGCTGGCGGCGGGCTCGACGAGGTCTACTTCAAGACGGGCGACCGGGCGCGAGTGCTCGCCGACGGCAACCTCGCGTTCGTCGCCCGCGCCGATCGCCAGGTCAAGGTGCGCGGCCACCGCGTCGAGCTCGAGGAGGTCGAAGCCGCGCTCCTCTCGCTGCCGTCGGTCGAGGAGGCCGCGGTGTTCACCGTGCCGGACGGCGAGGGCAGCGCGGCGCTGCGGGCCGCGGTGGTGGTGGGCGGCGAGGCACCGCCGCCGGAACGGGAGATGCTGGCCGACCTGCGCAGAGTGCTCCCCCTGTACGCCTTGCCCTCGGCGATTGCCGTCGTCGGGGCCATGCCGCGTACGCCGACCGGCAAGATCGACTTGCGAGTGCTTGGCGGACACGCGGAGGAAAGGACGCCGAGCGATGGCGAATGATACGCGACCGGGGCTCGAGGCCTCCGACATCGAACAGCGGCTGCTGGCCTTCCTGCAGCGCGAACTGCTGGAGCCGGGCGTGGCGATTGGCCGCGACGCCGACCTGCTGTCGGGCGACGTGATCGACTCGATCGGCGTCCTCCGCCTGGCCGCCTTCGTCGGCGAGGAATTCCGGATCGGCGTGCAGCCCGCCGATTTCGTCGTCGGGAACTTCCGGAGCGTCGCGGTGCTCGCCGGCTATGTCGGTCGCGCCCTGACCGCGCAGGCGGCAGGAGACGTCGGGCCATGAGCGATGCCGGACCGGCGGTTCGGTCGCGCGACGCCGCGGCCGAGCCCACGGCGTTGACGCACAGCCAGCAGCAGATCTGGGTCGGCCAGCGGCTCACCCCGGCGAGCCCGCTCTACAATATGGCGTTCGCCTTCGTCTTCCCCGCGGAGCTGAACGCCGACCTGTTCTGCGCGGCCTGGCAGCGAGTCATCGACGCCAGCGACGCGCTCCGGACGCGGATCGTGGACGACGAGCGCGGCCATCCGCAGGGCACCGTGACGGCGCGCGGGCGGGCCACCGAGGTGATCGACCTCGCCCCGTCACCCGACCCCGGCGACGCGTTCCGCCAGTGGTGCCGTGAGCGCTGCGCGCGCCCGCTGCCACCTGGCGGCGACCTGGTCGACAGCGTGCTGGTGCGGCTCGGTGACGGGCGAACCGGGTGGTATCTCAACCAGCACCATGTCATCACCGATGCCCGGGCGACCCAACTGCTGTACCGCCAGGTCGGTGCCGAGTACGAGACCCTGCGCGGCGCCGGCGGCGTCGAACCGCCAGCCCTCCCCCACTACTATCCGACCATCGCGGCCCTGCCAGCCGGCGTGGCCACGCGCGCGGCCGCCGTGGACCACTGGCAGGCTCGCCGGGAGCGCCCCGGCCGGTCGGTGCCCTTCTACGGCCGCCCCGCGGTGCCCGTGGGCACGGCGAGCACCCGCCTGACGATCGACCTCGACGAACCCCGATCCCGCGGTCTCGATCGCCTCGGCCGCGCGGTGGGACTCGCACACGTGCCGGAGGGCGTGTCGCGGTTCGCGCTGTTCGCGACACTGCTCGTCACCTGGCTCCACCGGATCAGCGGGGCCCGCGAACTCGGCTTCGACGCCCCGGTCAACGGAAGACCGACACCGCAGTCCCGGCGCGCGCTCGGCGTGTTCATCGAGATGTTTCCGTTCGCGGTGGCCGTCGACAACACCGACACGTTCCGGACGCTGGCGGCCCGGTGCCTGCAGGAATCGCTCCTCCTGCTGCGTCACGGACTCCCGGGCCTCAGCGCGCCGTCGGGCGCCACCACCAGCACCGTCGTCCTCAACGTCGTGCCCGCCTCCTTCGGCCCCTTCGCGGGGATGCCGGCCGATGTCGACTGGGTGCACCCGGGGCACGGCGACAGCGTGCATGCCCTGCGGCTCCAGGTCCACGACTTCGCAGGGGCCGGGCGCTACGTGCTGCACTTCGACGTCAACGACGGCGCGCTCGAGGCGCGGCTGTGGCAGCGCAGTCTGCGCCACTTCGAGTCGCTGCTCGACGCCGTGCTCGACGACCCCGACCGCCCGATCGCCGCCATCGACATCCTGGTGGACGAGGAACGGCAGGCGCTCGCCGCGCTCAACACGACGAACGCGCGGCCGCTGCCGCAGCAGCCGGTGACCGCGATGTTCGAGGCGCGGGCGGCCAGCGATCCGGGCGTAATCGCCGTCCGCCAGGGGACGACGTCGCTGACCTTCGCAGCGCTGCGGGCTCAGGCCGACGCCCTGGCGGCCACGCTGCTGGCGCGCGGCATCGCCCCGGGCGATCGCGTCGCCATTGCCGGCCGCCGGTCTCTGCACTCGGTCGTCGCCATTCTCGGCACGCTGCGCGCGCGCGCGGCGTACGTGCCGATCGACGCCTCGACGCCAGCGGCGCGTCTCGACTACGTGCTGCAGGACTCCGGCGCCCGCCTGCTCCTCGCCGGCGAGGGCATGTCAGTGCCCCCGCGGCCGGGATGCACCGTGCTCGACATCGCCGAGGCGATTGACGCCGGCGCCGGGATGACGCCGGACCGGCCCGGGCCAGGCCTGGACGACCTCGCCTACCTGATGTACACGTCCGGGTCGACGGGCCGGCCCAAGGGCGTCCTCATCGAGCACGGCGGCCTGGCAGATTATCTGTGCTGGGCGGAGCGCCGCTACGTGCGCGGCGACCGTCTCACCTATCCGCTGTTCACCTCGCTGGCCTTCGACCTCACCGTCACCAGTCTGTTCCTGCCGCTCATCACCGGCGGGACGATGGAGGTCTACCCGGAGCCGGACGGCCCGGTCGATGCGGCGCTGATGGACGTGGCCGCCGCCAACACGGTCGACTTCATCAAGCTCACGCCCTCGCATCTGTCGCTGCTGCGACGCCTCGGCCTCGACGGCTCGCGGCTGCGCCGCATGGTGGTCGGCGGCGAAGATCTCAAGACCGCGCTCGCCGCGGCCATCAGCGCGCAACTGCACGGCGCGGTCGAGATCGACAACGAGTACGGGCCGACCGAGGCCGTCGTCGGGTGCGTGGCACACCGCTACGCCCCGACGGCGGATACGGGGTCCAGCGTGCCCATCGGCGTCCCGGCCGATCACGTCCAGGTGGAGATTCTGAACCAGGCGCTGTCGCCGGTCCCCGAGGGCGTGGCGGGAGAGCTGTGGGTGTCGCGCTTCGGGCTCGCGCGCGGGTATCACGGGGCCCCGGACCTGACCGACGCGCGCTTCACGGCGCACCCGCGGCGACCCGGCGAGCGCTGGTATCGCACAGGAGATCTCGTGCGGCTGGCGGCCCCAGGCACGCTCGACTATCTCGGCCGGATCGACCGCCAGCTCAAAGTGTCCGGCTTCCGCGTCGAACCCGGTGAGGTGGAGGCCGCGCTGCTCGCGGTGCCGCAGATCACGCAGTGCGCCGTTATCGCGCGCCGCCGGCCGGCGGCCGACCCTGCGGCGGACGACGCCGTCCGCCACTGCGCCCGCTGCGGCCTGCCCTCCAACTTCCCCCGCGTGACCTTCGACGCCGAGGGCGTGTGCGACGTCTGCCGCGCCTACGACGCCATCGAGCCGCATGCCCGGGCCTACTTCCGCACGATGGACGACCTGCGGGCGCTGTTCGCATCGTCGGCACGCGCGTGTCCCTCCGGCTACGACTGCCTGATGCTCTACAGCGGCGGCAAGGACAGCACCTATGCGCTGTGCCGGCTGGTGGAGATGGGATTGTCGGTCTACGCCTTCACGCTCGACAACGGCTTCATCTCGGACCGCGCGAAGGAGAACATCCGCAGGGTGACGACGCAGCTCGGCGTGCCGATCGAGTTCGCGACCACGCCGGCGATGAACGCCATCTTCCGCGACAGCCTGGCGCGTTTCTCGAACGTCTGCAACGGCTGCTTCAAGACGATCTACACGCTCGGCATGCTGCGGGCGCGCGACCTCGGGGTCCCGATCGTCGTCACCGGGCTCTCACGCGGCCAGATGTTCGAGACGCGGCTGTCGGAGGAGATGTTCCGCGACGGCCGGATCCGCCCCGACGAGGTCGACGCGGCGGTGCTGGCCGCGCGCAAGGCCTACCACCGTGCGCCCGACGAGGTGTCGCGCACGCTGGACGTGCGGGCCTTCGACGACGATCGCATCTTCGAGCAGGTGCAGTTCGTCGACTTCTATCGCTATTGCGACGTTGGCATGGACGCGATGCTCGATTATCTCGGGCGGACGGTGCCCTGGATCCGCCCGGCCGACACCGGCCGCTCGACCAACTGCCTCATCAACGACCTCGGCATCTACGTGCACCGCAAGGAGCGCGGGTACCACAACTACGCGCTGCCGTACAGCTGGGACGTGCGGCTCGGCCACAAGACGCGCGCGGCCGCCCTCGAGGAGCTCGATGACAACATCGACCCCGCCGCTGTGCGCCGGTTGCTCGCCGGCATCGGCTACGACGAGCAGCGGATCGCGGCGAGCGGCGAGCAGACGTCGCTCGTGGGCTTCTACGTCGCATCCGGCGACATCGCCGAGCCCGACCTGCGGCAGGCGCTGGCCGAGCGCCTGCCCGCGCCGCTCGTGCCGGCGCGGCTGCGGCGTGTGGACACGATTCCGCTCACCGCCAACGGCAAGGTCGACGAGCAGGCGCTGGCCGGCCTGCTGGCCGAGCGGACGGCCGAGGCGGCGTACCGTGCTCCCGAGGGCCCGGTCGAGGAGTTCCTGGCGGGCGTCTGGCGTGAGGAGCTGGCGGTGGCGCGCGTTGGAACGGGCGACAGCTTCTTCGACCTGGGCGGCACCTCGCTCACCGCCATGCAGGTGATGGTGCGCCTGTGCCGCGAGTTCGACATCACCCTGCCGCTCGCGACGATTTTCACCCACCAGACGCTCGGCGCGCTGGCGCGGGCCGCGGAGGACCGGATCCTCGCGGATGTCGCGGATGACGCGGACGGGCCCGGCACGGAGCCGGCCGGCCCGCGGGTGCGCGTCACTCCGACTGAGTCGTCGGGCGCCGGCTCCGCAGGCGCCCCCGCAGCAGGTGCAGCAGGACCGCGAAGCGCCCCGACAGGCCCAGCTCGCTGAAGGACCCGATCTGCGCATTGGTCCCGGCGTACATCGAGAGGCGCCGCACACGGTCGCGGGCACGCAGGAACTCCCGGTGGATTACCCGCATGTCGGGCGCATACGCCAGCCGGAGATCGGGCCGCATCGCGGCCAGCCGGTGCACGAGTTCCGTGTCGGCGGCGCGCTCCCATAACCGGAACGGCCCCACGTCCTCGAACACCGACGCCCGCACCGCCATGTTGTTGCCGTAGGCGAACTGGTAGGCCGGCGGGCACTGCGTGACCACGTACTCGGCCTTGGCGTTCTCGTAGGCGGCGAGCATGGCCAGGGCCACCGACGCCTCGACCGGATACCGGCAGTGGCCGATCTGGATCGCGACGGCGGGATCGCGCATGCCGTCACACACCGCCCGCAGCCAGTTGCGGTCGGTGACGCAGTCGGCGTCGGTGAACGCGATGATCGGCGCCTGCGCCCGCCGGATGCCGGCGTTGCGCGCCGCGTAGACCCCCGGCGTGTCCTCGCGCAGCAGCGTCACCTGCGGATACCGCCGGACCACCGCCGCGGACTCGTCGGTCGACCGGTTGTCCACCATGAGGATCTCGACGGCCCCACCCACCTCGTCCTGCGCCAGCAGCGCCTCGATGCACGCCGGAAGGTAGCGCTGACGATTGAAGAACGGCACGATCACCGACACACGGGGCAATGGGGTCATGGCATGGACCAGGAGGTCGAGGCGTCAGCCTCGAGGTGCTGGAGGACAACGGCCCGCGCCGCGTCCACGTGTGCCGCGTCATGCGGATCGGGCGTGGCGTGGACGGTGAGCGGGCCGAGAAAGTAGGGCCGCCACGTCGCCGCGGCGTCGCTCGACGTGCCGGTGGGATTGAAGAAGACGGTGGGCGTGCGCACCGGCCCGGGCTGGTAGTGCGCATGCAGCCGGAACCGCTCCACGCGCACGTCGGCCTGGAGGAGGCGCGGCGTGAGCGGCAGCCCGGCCCGCTGCCGCAGGCCGCCGGCGAGGCTCAGCACCCGCCGCCACGGGCGCTCGGTGAGCCATTGCCTGGCCCGCCGGTACGGCGCTCTGGTGAACGGGTGATTGCCGCGCAGGTAGAGGCGCAGGATCTGTCCGGCCGAGAGTTCGGCCAGCGGCCGGCGGAGACCATCAATGCGCACGCGGAACGGGCCGACGCGGTAGAAGTCCAGGGGCATCGGCGCGATCGCGTAGAGCCGCTCCACCGGGAGACCGCGCGCTTCCATCACCCGCACGGTCTCGATCGCCAGCCACGCGCCGAAGGAATAGCCGGCCAGGACGCAAGGGGTCTCCGGAAAGCGCCGCGCGATCTCGCCGGCCAGCTCCTCCGCCAGGTCGGTCATCGTCGGCCAGCGTCCACGATTGCCTTCGGGGCGCAGGCTGACCCCTCGCAGGCCGTACACGGGCCGTTCGCCGCGGAACCGCGCCGCCAGTACCGGTGCGAAGACGTCGGGGACGGCGATGACGAGCGGCGCCTTGCGCCCCGTGGGCTGGATGGGAAACAGGTGCTGGTACTCCTGCGTCTGCGCGCCGCGGCGTTCGCCAATCCGCTCGGCGAGATCGCGGACGGTGGGATGCTGGAACACGTCGGCTGCCGACAGCGTGACCTCGAAGTCCTGCTCGATGGCGGTGACCATCTGCAGCACCTGCAGCGAGTGCCCCCCCAGCTCGAAGAAATTGTCGGACACTGTGAGGCCGGTGCGCCCCAGCAGGCCCTCCCAGAGGGACAGCAGGGCGTGCTCGCGCGTGCTGAGCACCGCGTCGGTGGCGGGCAGCCGGCGTTCGGCGGCGAGCGGCGTGTCCCGCAGACTTCGGCGGTCGACCTTGCCATTGGGCAGCGTCGGCAGCGCGGACACCTCCACCAGCCGGCTCGGCACCATGTGCTCCGGCAGCCGCGCGGCCAGGCCCGGTCGCCAGTCCCGCACGCCACCTGGACGCTTCGCCACGACGAACGCCACGAGTTGCAGCGGCCCTCCGTCGCCGGCGCCGGATGACCCTCCACCGGCACCACGAGCCACGACGGCCGCCTGCTCGATGGCGGGATGTTCGAGCAGGGCCGCCTCGATCTCGCCGGGCTCGATGCGGAACCCGCGCAGCTTGATCTGCTCGTCGTCGCGTCCGAGGAACAGCAGCCGCCCGTCGGCGGTCCAGGCCATGCGGTCGCCCGTGCGATAGCGGCGCCCGGTCGCGTCCTGCCCCGGCGCGGCGGCGGCGAACCGTTCGCCGGTGAGGTCGGGGCGCCGCCAGTAGCCGTCGGCGACGGTCGGCCCGACGATGAACCCATGCCCGGGAATTCCGGCCGGCACGCGACGGCCGAGCGGATCGAGCACTTCCACCCGCACGCCGGGGATGGGGCGCCCGATGGCCACCGGGCGCGCCGCGTCGGCGGCCGTCACTTCATGCACCGTGGCCCAGACCGTGGCCTCGGTGGGGCCGTACTCGTTGAAGAGCCGCACATGGGGCAGGCGCGCGATGTGGTCGTCGGCGAGCCGCGACGCACAGCTCTCCCCGGCGACGATCACCGTCTCGAGCCCCTGCAGCCGATCGCCGCCCGCCTGGAGCAGCTGGGCGTAGAGCGAGGGCACGCACAGCAGGCTGGTCACGTGGTGATCGGCCACGAGCTGCGCCAGCCGCCGCACGTCGCGCGCCTCCTCGTCCGTCGGCAGGACGAGTGTGCCCGCGGTGGCGAGCGTCCAGAAGATGCCGGCCACCGAGCTGTCGAAGGCCAGACTCGGCAGGAGCAGGAAGCGCCCCGGCGGTGAGCCGTAGTACTGCACACGCGCCTGAGTCGAGCGCCTCAGGTGTTCGTGCGTGATGACGACACCCTTCGGACGGCCGGTCGAACCCGACGTGTAGAGAATGTAGGCCACCGACTCCGGTGAGACGTCGGGCGACGCCGCGGCGGGAGCGGCGTCGGGCTGGAGCGTATCGACCGCAATGGATCGCCCGCCGCCTGCCGGCGGGCGGCTGGCGCGCGCCGAGGTCGTGACCACGGCCGCCACCTCCGCGTCGGCGAGCAGATCGCGGTTGCGCGCCTCCGGGTAGGAGGGGTCCAGCGGCACGTAGGCGGCGCCGGCGAGGTGGCTGCCGGCCACGCCGGCGATCATCTGCGTGGAGCGCGGCAGGAACAGCGCCACGCGACCGCCGGGCCTCACACCTGCGGCTCGCAGCGCGGTGGCGATCGTCCGCCCCGCGGTCTCGAGTTCGTCGTAGCGGAGACTGACGCCGCCACAGGTGACGGCCGGCCCCTGCGGCAGGCGGCGGGCCTGCGCCAGCATCCGCGGCGGCAGCAGGTCCATTGCCGGTTCGTCGAGCCGGGGCCCGCGCTCCCACGCCGACACCCGCTGCATTTCCGCGACGTCGAGCATCGGCACCTCGCGCACTGGCCGGTCGCGATCGGCGGGCAGGTGTTCGAGCAGCACCTCGTAGTGGTCGAGGAGCGCCTCCATCCAGACGGCATCGAAGCGGTCGGCGCGGAACTCGACGGCAAGCTGCAACCCGCCGTCGCCTTCGCTCACGAGGAGCGTCAGATCGAACTTCGCGGCACCCAGATCGAGCGTGATCGGCTCGAGCGCGACGTCTCCGAGCCACGGGGCGGGGTCCGACTCCTGGTAGACGAACATCACCTGGAAGATCGGGTGGCGATCCGCCTGACGTGCGGGCGACAACGCCGCCGCCAGCACGTCGAAGGGCACCGACGCGTGAGCGAGCAGGGCCTTCAGTTCCGCACAGAAGTGCTCGACGCACGTTCCGACCTGCTGCTGCTCGTCGAGCGGCGTGGCGACGACCAGCGGGTTGAGGAAGTAGCCGATCATGTCCGCCGTGGCCGGATGCGAGCGCGTCGTCACCGGCGTGGCGAAGGCCACCCGCTGGCCGCCGGTGTAGCGGTGCAGCAGCAGCCGGAACACGAACGCGTAGATCATGAACGGCGTCGCGCCGGTGGCGGTGGCGAAGCGCCTGATGCCCGCCTGGGTCGACGCACGCGGTCGCCGCTCGATGAGCCGCCCCCGGTGCCCTCCGGGGCTGGCGGGCTGCTCGAAGGGCAGCCGCAGGTCGTCTGGCAGGGGGTCGAGGCGCCCTCGCCAGAACGCGAGGTCCTCGTCACGACGGCTCGCGCCGGTCTGCCCGAGCCAGTGGACGTAGTCGTCATACTGGGCGCCCGGGGCCGGGTCCGTGAGCCGCCCCGCGTAGGCCGCCGCGACCTCCTTCCACAGGACGGCGAGCGATCGCTCGTCGGCCAGGATGTGGTGCAGCGTGAGCAACAGGACGCGCGTCTGCCCAGACGGCTCCTCGATGAGCTGGACGCGGACCAGCGGCCCGTGCGCGAGGTCGAAGGGCCGGCGGGCCTCTCGGGTGGCCACCGCCAGCGCGCCCCCCTCCTCGGCCTCGACCCGCTCGATGACGAGCGGCGTCGCCGCGTGGACGATCTGACGCGCGGTGTCGCCGTCGGCCTCGAACGTCGAGTGCAGCAGCCGGTGCCGCGACACCACCCGCGCGAACGCCTGCTGCAGCCGCGGGACGTCCAGCACGCCGCGGACGCGGAAGGCGCTGCACAGGTTGTAGGCGGACGAGTCCGGGTCCAGCTGGTGCACGACCCACAGGCCGCGCTGCATCTCGCCCAGTGCGGCGGGCTGGCCGGCGGGTCGGGCCACCAGGTCGAGCCCGCGCGCGCGAGCACCGGCCTTCTTCGACTGGATGGCCCGCTGCAACCGCTCGGCCCGGTCACTCGCCTTCCCGGGCCCGCTCATTGGCAATGCGCTCGACTCCGGCCGCGATTCCGGGGCACTGTATGAGGATCAGGATGGCGGACGCTCGCACCACAAGCGGGGCACGACGGCCCATGCGGATTCTCGAAGTCGAGACCTTCGGTCGCGGCGGGCTGATCCACTACGTCTACAACCTCTCATGCGCGCTCGCCGACCGTGGAGTCGACGTCACGCTCGTGACCGCCGCGGCCTACGAACTCGAGGGCCGGGCCCTGCCGCCGCGCGTCAGGCTCGTCAAGGCCATTGCCCGCGTCACGCACCGGCTCCGTGCGTGGCTGCCGGGTCGCGCCCTGGGAATGGCGGTGAAGCTCGAGGCGCTGGCGGATGCCGTCGCTGTCGCGGTCCTGGCCCGACGCGTCCGTCCGGACGTCGCGCACCTCCACTGCACCAACCAAAGCGCCTTAGGTTACCTCATCCTGCTGCGGCTCACCGGCATCCCGGTGGCCGTGACCGCACACGTGGTCACGCCGCACGAACGCGGCCGCGTCCAGGACGCCGTGCACCGCTTCATCCATCGTCTCAGCCCGCTCATCATCGCCCACTCCGCATTCGACCGCCAGCGCCTGATCGAAGAGTTCGCGATCGAACCACGGCGCGTGGCCGTGATCCCACACGGCGAGTACGGGTTCTTCGCGCACGACACGGCGCCCGTGGAGCCCGACGCGGCGCGGCGCCGGCTGGGCCTCGACCCGGGTGACGAGGTCGCGCTCTTCTTCGGCTACATCCGTGAATACAAAGGGCTCGACGTGCTGCTCGACGCGTGGCCGGCGGTGGCGAGGGCGAGACCGGCGGCGCGCCTCGTCGTGGCCGGCGACCCCGTCCGGCTCGACGCCGCGCGACGAGAGGCGCTGCTCGCCGCGGCGACGCGGGTGGGCGCCGTCCACCGGTTCGGCTACGTGCCCTTCTCCGAGGTCTCCGCCTACATCGCCGTCGCCGACGTGCTCGTGCTGCCCTATCGGCACGTCAGCCAGTCGGGCGTGCTCTTCCTGGCGCTGGCGGAAGGTCTGCCGGTGGTGGCCACGCGCGTCGGCGCGCTGCCCGAGGTGCTGCGCGACGGCGAGAGCGGAGTGCTCGTGCCGCCGGAATCGCCAGCAGCGCTGGCCGAGGCATTGATCCGCGTGCTGGCCGACGGTGACCTGCGGCGGCGCCTGGCGGCTGGCGGCCGGGCCGTGGCCGCCCGCCACACCTGGCCGGCGATTGCCGAGCAGACGGAGTCGGCGCTCGCGGGGCTCATCGATCGGCTCGCGCGGCCGACGGATCATCGCGACCAGAGCTGAGCGACACGCCGCTCGAGGCCCGCCGGGCGGCCCTCGAGCCTCCAGGCCGCGGACAACGCGCCGGCGAATACCGCCCCGCCCACCACCACCTTGATAACGAGCGACACGGCGGGCGCGTCGGCGGCCAGGGCATCGAGCGGCGCGACCGCCGCCAGGCCGGCCACCACCGCCACCATCAGTGCCGTGGCCGCCAGCGGTCGGCGAAGCTCGCGCAGGATCTGACCGGGCGTGATCCCGAGCAGGGTGTGCAGCAGCCAGGCGTTAAGGGACCAGTAGAGCACGCCGGCCACGACGATGCTGCCAATCGCGCCGGGCAGGCCGAAGAGGGCGGTGCCGGCCACGAAGACCGGGACGTGGACGAGCGCGTACGCCGCACTGACCCGGAACAGCAGGCGCGTCCGCCCGAGCGCCAGCACGCAGGGCAGCGTCATGGACAGCGTGGAGCGCAGGCCGAGGTAGGGCACGAGCACGACGAGCAGCGGGACAATGGGCGCCCACTGCCGACCGAGGACGAGAGGGACGAACTCGGCGGCCACGAGCGCGAAGCCGAAGCCCGCCGGCAGACCGAGACTGCCGAGCACGTTGATCGACTCGCGGGCCGCGCGACGCAGCCGCGGCGCATCGTCGCCGAGGCCGCTGAAGGCCGGAAACAGGATCCGCAGCAGCGGGCTGAGCATCTCCTGCGTGGGCAGCACGCCCACGCGCTGGGTCATGAAGTAGAGGCCGGCGTCGGTGACGCCGACCAGCCATCCGACGATGAGCTTGTCGGTCTCCATCGACAGCGCCGTGACGACACTCGCCAGCGTGAGCCAGCCGCTGAAGGCAGCGAGCGTCGAGACGCGGGCCAGGGAGATGGCGGGGCGGTAGGGCTGCAGGAGGTAGCTGAGCACGGTGCCGACGAGGGCATACGCGAGTTGCCCGAGCACGAGCGCCCAGTAGCTGCGAAATGCGGCGGCCACGACCAGCATGGCCGCCACGGAGACCACCTTGGCCGTGATGGTGAGCAGCGCGAGCTTCGAGTAGACGAGGTCACGTTCGAAGGTGACGAAGCGCGGATTCCTGAGGCCGTTCAGGATGGGGCCCACCGCCAGTACCCGCAGTACCGCCGCCATGCGGGCATCGGCCACCCACGGGGCGACGGCCCACATGGCGAGGGCGGCGAGCAGGCCCCGCAGCACGGACAGGGTCCACGCCGTGTCGTAGAGCGCCCGGTCGTCCTCCCGGTTCCGAATCAGGGCCTTGTCGACGTCGAAGGCGCTGAGGCCTTCGACGATCGTGGCGAAGGAGGCGGCGATGGCCACCAGGCCGAAGTCGTCGGGCGCCAGCAGGCGCGCCAGCACCACGATGGCCAGGAAATCGAGCAGACGTTCGAGCCAGCGGTAGGCATAGAGCCATCCGGCGCCGGTCGCGAACCGGCGGGTCGTGACGGTCACTGGCGCCACCCGCCGCGGCCCGATGCGCCGGCCGCGCCTGGAGCGTCGCCAGCCACGGCGCGTTCGAGCAGTGCGTCGATCGTCCGCTCCGCGACGCGGGTGTCGATGTACGCGGCGTAGCGCCCCTGCAGGCGCCGCACGCGCTCCCGGAAGTCCGGCTCGTCCAGGAGACGATCGACGTGGGCGCGGATGTCCGCCGTGGTATCGCGTCGCCGATCGCCGGCAAGGCCGATGCCGTGGTGCACGACACGGGCCGTCGTACCGGCCATGTCCGTCTCCCAGCCGCAGTAGACGAGCACGGGAACGCCGCTCACCACGCACTCGTCCACGGTGCCAATGCCGCCATGCGTCACCGCGACGTCGGCGTACTGCAGCACGCGCACCTGCGGCACCCAGGGAAACGCGTGCACCCGATCCGGCAACGTCCCCAGGGCGGAGGGCGCCACCTTGTGGCTCAGGCTGACGACCAGTTCCCAGCCAGCGCGCGCCTCGACGATGCGGAGCAGGCGGCGCAGGAAGGCGAGGTCGGTCGACAACACCGAGCCGAAGCCCGCGTAGATCAAGCGGCCGTCCGGGCCGGCGTCGCGCCGCCGCGCGAGGATGGCCTCGAGCCGGTCATGGTCCGCCGCGCCTTGCGGCTGGTCGTGGCGTGATGCGAGCACCATCGGGCCGACGAAGCGCACGTGCGCGGGCGGCTCTTGCGCGAATTCGAACTCCTGCGCGTGCAGGCTCAGGACGGGCAGATGCCGGTAGGTGAACGGCATCAGCCACTGACTGGCGTCGGTGTCGCGCTCGAACGCGAAGCCGACGGCGCGTGCCAGATCGCGGTACACCGACACGCGGTCACAGCCGATCCGGCGCACGCGTTCGGACCAGCGCCGGTACTGCTTCCGCAGCCGCAGGACCTGCCAGAACAACGCGGCGCCCGTCCTCGTGCCCGACCAGCCGGTGCCCGGCCGGGCCAGCGTGTGCGGCGGCGGCACGCCCGGATGCCGCCAGATCGACACGAAGGAGTTGAGCAGGGCCACGCGCGCCCCGGCCGCTGACGCCGTGATGATGTGCGCGTGCATCTCGCCGTTGATGAGGATCAGATCCGGCGAGTGCTCGCGCACGAATTGCGCGAACGCGCCGACGGCCAGCGACTCGCGGGCGCGCGCGCGTCGGCGGACGATGTCACGCAGGCGGACGATCGCGGGCGTCGCGGCATCCTCCTCGAGGAACGGATCGTAGCGGTCCGGGTCGAGGCCCAGGAAGGCCAGCCCGTGGTGCTCGACGAGCGGACGCGCATCGGCGTCGCCGGCAAACGTCACCCGGTGGCCCGCGGCGGCAACACGCCTGGCGAGTTCCACGCTCTGGTAGACCACGCTCGGCAGGCCCCGTGTCACGATGAGGATGCTGGCCATTCGACATGCGGCCAGCCGGTGGACAGGGCGCCCCCGTATGGTAGCCCCAACCGCCTGCTGGTGCGGTTCGGTTCCTGCGGGCGACTCTCGCGCCCGAACCGCTTCTGGTGCGGCACGACCGACCAACGCGGCGGCTGCACCGGATCACGGCGTGTCCGGCTGGGCCCAGAAGCCGGTTACCGCGGCGATGCGGTCGTCCGCATCGAAGTCGAACACGTTGATGCCCGGGCCAGCACGATGTCACTGACACGATTCGCGAACACCGACAGCTGAGAGCGCCAGCCCGGGACGTGTGCGTCGCAAGCAGCCACATCGTCGAACGCATGCGAGAGGTGCAGCATCGTGCCCTCCGGGTATTCGTCCAGCCGGATCGTGACCAGGCTCGCCGCCGGCTGGCCGCCTGGCCGAATCAGTGAAGAACGAGAAGACGGTGTCGCGGCGGGCGCGAATGAACAGCGCGCGATCGAGCTGATGTGGGAACGCACTCCCGATGGCGACCTCGCCCCCAGGACGATCAGCGCGCGGCGAGCGCCTTGCGAATGGCCTCTACGGCCAGCCGGGCGCGAATCTCGACGAGCTTTCGCCCATTCGCCACGGTCGTCTCGAGCGGCAGCAACGTCTGGCCGTTGATCGACGCCTTGCCGGCGCCGCGCCGTTCCTCGAAGCGGATCTTTCCGGGGTCCACGGTGGCGATGATGGCATTCACGCTGTAGTCGTCGTGGATGCCCTCGTCGACTGTCTTCGGCACGCCGAGTGACGCCCACGCGGCATCGGCCGCCTCCCAGCTGTCGTAGTACTCGGGAATGAAGTGGATGGACGTCTGGCTGCCGGCCCACGCGACCGCGAGCTTCTTCGCCACCCTGGCGAGTCCGCGCTGGTTGCCGCCGCTGTCCCCGATGAGCACCACGTGCGCGAAGCCGTTGGCCCTGAGGCCTTCGGCTTCGTCTTCGATGATCGCCTCGTAGGTTTCCGGGCGCAGTTGCAGCGTGCCTGGAGTGGCCGAGGCCGCGCCAGGCTCGAACGGAATCAGCGGCGCCACGAGCGCCGTGCCGAGGCCGCGCGCAATCGCCTCCGCGGTGGCCCGCAGCACGTAGATGTGCTTGCCGGTGGGCACGTACGGCCCATTCTGTTCGGTGCTGCCGGCGGCGATGATGGCGGTGGTCTTCCCCGCCGCCATCGCGTCGCGCACTTCCATCCACGTGAGCTCTTCGATCCACACGCTGTCGCGCGCGGGAATGGGACGCGGCGTCGTCAGGTCGAAGGCGCGGCGCGGCGGACGCGCCCCCTGCGGGGCCGGCTGCGCTTCAGCCGCTGCACCGATCGCCATCGCGACGCCGATCCCTACCCACACAGCTCGACTCGTCATACCCACTCCATCGAGGCCGCGTGTTCCAGGTCGCGGGCCTCCCGTGGGCGACATTGTGCCACGGCATGGAGGCGGGTGAACTCGGCGCCGATGAGCACGATCTGCGACGAGTAGTAGAGCCACAATAGCAGCACCGCGACCGAAGCGACGGCGCCGTAACTGGACGCCGTGCCCGACTGCCCGATGTAGAGGCCGATGAACGTGCGCCCCACCACGAAGAGCGCGGCGGTCATCAGCCCGCCAGCCGCCACCGTGCGGTAGCCGAGCGAGACGTCGGGCAGCACCTTGAACAGCAGCGCGAAGAGCACCGCGTTCAGGCCGAGCGCCAGTCCCATGTTGAGCACGCCGAGCCCGGCGGCGAGCATCGGCACCCGGGCGCCGAGCCAGGCGATGACGGCGCTCAGCGCGGCGCCGAGGGCCAGCGCGACCAGCAGCAGGACGCCAATCGCGAGCACCACACCGAAGGCCTGCGCGCGGTTCCACAGGTACTCGCGGATGCGGGTGCCGGGGCGCGCGGGTACCCGCCAGACGATGTTGAGGGCGGCCTGCAGTTCGAGGAAGACGCCGCCCGCGGCGAGCATCGTCGTGAGCAGGCCCAGCCCGAAGGCGAGCGACGCCCCGAGGCGCAGCAGATTGTCGTTCCACCACGCCACGACGGCCCCGCCCAACAGCCGCAGGATCCACCAGGCACGCGCAGCGAGTCTCATCACGGGCACGTCGTCACGAGTGACGGCAAAGCAGTATCCATTCCATGGGCGTGCGGCCGCGTGTGTCGTGACGTCCACGGCCGACGGGACGTCGGCTTCCCCAGACTGAGGTGGAAGACGCTCACTGTGACGCGGCGGCGTGTCATCCCGCCGGGCATCGCGCTTGCAGCTGCTCGTCGCAGGGCGAGGGCCCATCTGGAGGAATCGATATGTTGAGCGCCACTCAGTTGGCTCGAACGGCAGTCTGTGTGCTCGCGGCCGCCGTGCCGGCCCGGGCACAGGCCGTAGCCGCGCGCACGAGCGCTCCCGCAGCGGCGATCCGGCCGGCGGCTGGCGCGCGCGGCGCGGCGCCCGCGGCCACGCGCGAGACGCACGACGTCACGCGCCTTGGCGGCACGACGCGCTTCTACCGCGGTTCGCTCGCCACCGCGGCGGGTCTGCGCCGCATGTCCACCGATCCAGCCATGGGCGCGTCGATGCGGCGGATGCTGGCCGATGCCGGCGTGCCGGGCGTATCGGACGCGCTGCTCGCCGCGCTCGGGCGCGTCGAGGAGAACTACGTGGGCGTGGCCTGCATGGACGCGCGCCCCGCGCCTGGCACCGTCGTCGAGTGCGACGTGCGGCCCGGCGAATCGCTCGAGTGGATGGTGTTCCGCCCCGGCGGCGGCGCCCCGGCCGTCGTGCGGAACGTGCGCTGGGCGGGACGTCAGCCGTTTCGCGCGTATCTCGTGCGCGTGGCTGACGCCAGCACCTCGTACACGTTCCTCGTGCCGAAAGATTGCGGCAACCTGTCGCTGCTGAGCACGCAGGCGATGGCGCCCGCCGCCTCGGTGGCTGAAGTCGCCGCCGCGCCGGCGCCCGCGCCACCACCACCTCCCCCGGCGGCCGCGTTCGTGACCCCGCCACCGCCGCCCGAGCCTGCGGCGCCCACGGCGCCGCCGGCTGACGAGCGGGCCATCACCGTGCAGGCGCCGCCGCCTGCCGCGCGCCGCGTGCGCGTGTTCGCGGACGGTCTCTTCGGCAAGGAACGTCGTGTCCGCCCGCTCGACGACGACGCTCTGGTCGGCACCGGCGAGGGTGAGTACGCGCAGTGCACGCCGCTCGTCGGCCTCAAGGTTGGCGTGGCGCGCCGCTTCGACAACCACTGGGAAGTGGCGGGGGCGGCCGGTGTGGCGCTGAGCGTCGTGCGTGACGACGACAAGGTGCGCGAGCACGCGCTCTTCGTCGAGGCCGAAGCCAACCGCTGGATCGGCCGCGGCTTCGTGGGTGGCGGCGTCGGGCTCTGGGATCTGACGCGCAGCGACACGATGACGCCCGTGGCCATGGTGCACGTCGGCCTGCCCGTGGCCGACCAGATCCGCTTCCCCATCTACGTCCTGCTCGAAGGGCGGCTCTTCCTCGACAACGCCGACGACATCGACAACAACTATCAGTTCTGGGGCGGCATCCGCATCCGGTTCTGACCGGCTGACACGTGTGCGACAGGCTCAGGCGCGTCCGGCGTGACGCGCCAGGGCCTGCACACGCGTCACACGGGCGGCCACCATCGTGCCGGCGGGGTCTGCCACGGGATTCACCGGCACGAGCAGCGTGGTCTCTTCCCGGCGCGCGAGCACATTGGATGCGACGAGCGCGCGCATCATCCAGATGGCGTGCTCGGCGCTCGCACACGGCACGCCCACCCAGCCCGGTGCGGCCGAGGGCGTGGCAGACAGCTCGCCATGCGCGGCGAAGGCCTGCACGAGGGCCACGGCCGCCACGGGATCGACCGTGGAGACGTCAGCCACCGGCGGCACCACCACACCCTCGAGTGACAGCTCGTGGAAGAGCGCGCGGATCGCCGCCTGCTGGCTGTACGGCATGTGATCCACCCAGTAGTGCGACGTCTTCGACACGACGGTGATCACGTTGCGGATTTCCTTCTCCACGCGGAACTCGGGCGCGGCCGGCACCGACACGTGCAGGCGTCCACGACGGGCCGCCACATTCTCCATGACGATCGCCCGCGTCATCCACTCCGCCATCGCCTCGCCATGACAGGCCACGGGCACCCACCCCGGGGTGTCCGACGGGCGCGCGTCGAGGCCGGTCGCGAGCGCGATGCCGCGCCGAATCTCGGTCACCACCTCGTCGTAGCGCTCGGGTGCACCGGCCACCTCGGCGGCCGTGGCCGGCGCCAGCCAGCGGCCCTTGTGCGGCGGACCGCCGGCCATCGCGAGATCGCAGAAGCCCTGCCACATGCGGTCCCACGCCACCTGGCCGCCGTCGTCGTAGACGAACGGCGCGGAGCGCATCGGCACCGGCGTCATGTCCTGATACCGGTCGCGATACTGCGGCGGCAGGAGCACGGCGAGCCGTGCGTCGAGCCTGGCGAGCGCGTCTGAGAGGCTGACGTCCGTCACGCTCTCAGCGTAGCGCAGGATGGATGCGCCGCTCAGCGGTGGCGCACCAGCCCTTCGGTCTCGACCACGCGCCACTCGGCGTCGAGGTCCAGACTGCGGCAGAAGACCTGGTAGGCCGCACCAGCCACGAGCAGTCCCACGAAGATCGTCGCGTCGATGCCGCCTAGCGCGCGGGCGGCCGGGCCGGTGAACGGCGCGGTGACCATGAACGGCACCATCGCCGCCAGGGCGAGGCCGTACGCCGCCTGACCGCGCCAGCCCCAGCGGCCGTACATGCCGTCGGGCCGGAAGATTTCGTGGATCGAGTAGCGCCCGCGGCGCACGAAGAAGTAATCCACGAGGTTGATGGCCGTCCACGGCGTGAAGAGGTAGCCGATGAAGATGAGGACGTTGCCGTAGAACGCGGTGAAGCGCTCGACGCCGACGAACCGCGCCGTTGCCCACACGATGACGAACATCGCCGCGATGCCGGTCACGCGTAGCGTGCGGGTCGGCCGCACCGGACGCAGTGAATCCACGATCGAGATGAGCGACATCATGCCGCCATACTGGTTGACCGCCATCACGGACAGCAGGCCGGCGAACAGCGCGACCACGGCCAGCGTGCCGACGCCCGGCCAGAGGCCGTCGCCAGCGGCACGAAACGCTTCGACGGGCGAGACGCCCGGCGCGGCCGTGGCCGACATCACGGCGCCGAGGCCGAACACCCACACCGCCGAGAGCGCACTCGGCAGATACGTCCACCAGAACGTCGCCCGCACACCGACGTCGGCCGGCAGGTAGCGCGAGTAGTCCGAGACGTACGGCGCCCAGCCGAGCTGGAAGCCGGCGACGATCGCGAACACGGTCATGAACGGGCCGAGACGAAATGACCCGGGTGTCCACGCATCGGCCGGCAGCGCGGACGATTGCGCGGCGGCGACCGTCAGGGCTCCCATCACGAGCAGCAGCGGCCACGTAAGCCACTGGTTCACGCGGTGAATCCAGCGATAGCCGAAGAGCGCTACTCCTGCCGCCACACTCGCGGAGAACACGTAGCCGGCATCCGGCGGCAGGCCGGCAAGCGCCTGCAGCGCATCGCCCGCGAGGATCGCGTCCGACGTGTTGAAGGCGACGTAGTTCACGAACGCGAACACCCACACGGTGACCGCCGCGCCCAGGTAGCCGAACTGCGGGCGCGACTGCACGAGTTGCGGCAGGCCGAGCTGCGGTCCCTGCGCCGAATGGAAGGCCATGAAGAACGTGCCGAAGAGGGCGCCGGTCACGGTGGCCACGAGCGTCCACAGCAGGCCGGCGCCGGCGGCCAGCGTGGTCACACCAGTGGCGAGGCCCGTGAGATTCACGCTGCTCACGAACCAGAACGCGCCCAGGTCGCGCACCGTTCCGTGGCGCTCGGACGCCGGCACGTAGTCGATCGAGTGGAGTTCGATGCCCGGCGGCTGCAGAGGCTCGGCCGCGGGATCGTGAGGCGGAGTTGACGGGGACATCGGGGAGGGGGCGCCGCGCGGCGCGATTATGTCCCGAAGGCGCCTCAGTCGGGCGGCAGCCGCTTCGGATTCCAGGCGATCTCCCAGAGATGCCCGTCCGGATCGAGGAAGTAACCGGCGTACCCGCCGTAGAACGTGTCCGACGCCGCTTTGACGATGCGCGCGCCGGCGGCCAACGCCTGCGCCAGCAGTGCCTCCACCTCGTCGCGGGTGCGGACGTTGTGCGCGAGGCTCATGTTCGTGGGCGCGGCCGTATCCACCGGGAGTCCGGTGTCGCGCGCCAGGCTCGTGCGCGGCCAGAGCGCCAGCGTCAGCGCCGGCTGCAGTTCGAAGAACGCCACGGCGCCGGACGCGAACCCGGCGCCGGCGATCCCCCGCGTCGGCAGCCCGAGGCCGTCGCGGTAGAACGCCACGGCGCGCTCGAGATCGTCGACGCCGAGGGTGATGAACGAGAGGCGCGGCTGCACGCGTGCATTGTAGCGGTGCCCATCACGGGCGCGCCTCCCGGCCTACGCTGTCGCGCGTGGCGGAGTTTTCGCGTGCGGCGCCGGCGTTACGGGGCGACGACGACGAGGGTGTTGCGCACTGTGTAGCCGTGGGCTTTCTCGTTCGCGATGACCTCGGCGAAGAACTTCTGCGCCGCCGACGGCACGCGGCCCTTGAGCGTGACGGTCTTCGTGACGTGGTCGGTGTCGACGTTGATGTGGCTCGCATCCACCCGCGCGTCGGCGGCGAGCGCCATCTTCACGTCCATCGTCTCCACGGCGGCGCCGATGTTCTTCGCCGCATCGCTCGCGGCGTTGCCGGCGCGGTCCGCGGTGGTGGCCGCATCGCGCCCGGCGGCGCCGGCGCCGCGTTCCGCACGGTCGCTGCATGCGGCAGTAACGGCGAGCGCCGCGAGAGCCGCGGCGATGCGCGACGTCGTCTTGATGCGTGTCATGGTCTGCCTCCTGGGTGCCCGGGCGTGGGCGCGGTCGCGACCTCCCACTGGGCCACGGCCGACGGGTGTGGGAAAAGCAAGGGATGTGCCGCGGGTTCCGGCGCGTTCGCCCCTCCGGAGAGCACGCAACTTCCCTCGTTTGGGTAACGCGCGGGCGCAGATGGGATGCCCGGCCACCCGGCGCCGCCGCCGCACGTTCGCTGTTATCCTTACGGCCCACGAGGGCAACGGCACATGAGCAGACGCTGGCTGGCGACGTATCGATTGGTTCTGGGCATCACACTCGGCACGCTCGCAGGCGCGTGCGGCGGCTCGTCGACGGCCCCGGCAGCCGCGCCAGAGCCGGCGGCGCCCACGCTCGAGGCCCAGGAGATCGCCGACGCGCTCAAAGGCTTCCAGGGGAGCGCCATCAAGCAGCACATGAGCGTGCTCGCGGATGACGCCCTCGAAGGGCGCGGCCTCGGGTCGCCCGGCTACGAGCAGGCGCTGCAGTACGTCGAGAAGACGGTGACGTCGTTCGGCCTGGCGCCGGCCGGCGAGAACGGCGGCTTCCGCCAGCGCG
Organism: Vicinamibacterales bacterium; assembly: GCA_044347565.1. Classification (GTDB taxonomy): domain Bacteria; phylum Acidobacteriota; class Vicinamibacteria; order Vicinamibacterales; family UBA2999; genus CADEFD01. The sequence continues at coordinate 97,284 of JBIKUN010000001.1, forward strand.
TGCCGCTGCGCAACAGCGTGGTCGTCGAATCCGGCAGCGCGATGAGCGTGAAAGGTCCGGCTGGCACGACACGCCTCGTCTACGGCAAGGACTTCCTGCTGAGCGCCGATCCGCTGCGCGCCGAGGTTCGCCTGGAGGAGGCCCCGGTGGTGTTCGTGGGGTACGGTGTGAGCGCGCCCGCGCTCGGCTACGACGACTACGGCGCCGGCATCGACGTGACCGGCAAGGTCGTGGCCTACCTGAGCGGCGCGCCGGCGACGCTGCCGAGCAACGAACGCGCCTACTACTCCTCGGGCGCCGTGAAGGACGCCGAAGCCGTGAAGCGTGGCGCCGTTGGCATCATCAGCTTCACCTCGCCCGACGATCCGCGCTTCCGCTGGGACGTGAGCGTCGCCACCGGCAAGCAGGGCGGCTACGCGTGGGTGGACGCGCAGGGCCGGCCGAATCGTGGCGACCCGGCGCTGCGCGGGGCCGCCTCGCTGAATCACTCGGGCGTCGCCGCGCTCTTCGCCGGCGCGAAGACCCCGGCCGCGGACGTGTTCGCCGCCGCCGCGAAGAGCACGCCGCAGGCCTTCGACCTGGCGACCCGCGTGTCGATCGCCACGACCTCCACCCACACGGACGTGGAGAGCGCGAACGTCGTCGCCCGCCTCGAAGGCCGCGACCCGGCGCTGCGCAACGAACACGTGGTCTACATCGCGCACGTCGATCACTTCGGCCGCGGCGTCGCCATGAACGGCGATGCCATCTACAACGGCGCGCACGACAACGCCTCGGGCGTGGCCATCGTGCTCGACGTGGCGCGCGCCTATGCCGCGCTGCCCACGAAGCCACGGCGGTCGGTGCTGTTCCTCTTCGTCACCGCCGAGGAACGCGGCCTGCTCGGCTCCGACTACTTCGCGCGTCATCCGACTGTGGCGAAGGACGGCATCGTGGCGGATCTCACGCTCGACATGCCGTTCCTCTTCCACCCGCTGCTCGATATCGTGCCCTACGGCGCGCAACACTCGTCACTCGCGGCGCCCGTCGCGAAGGCCGCGCAGAAGCTCGGCGTGGCCATCGGCACCGACCCGATTCCTGAGCAGGTGCTCTTCATCCGCAGCGATCACTTCAGCTTCGTGCGCCAGGGCGTGCCCTCGCTCTTCATCAAGAGCGGCTTCCAGACCGGCGATGCGCGCGACGGTGCGGCCATCAATGCCGCCTACCGGCGCGACGTCTACCATAAGCCCAACGACGACATGTCGCAGCCGTTCGACTTCGACGCCGGCGCGACACACGCGCAGCTCAACTTCCTGACCGGCTGGCTCGTGGCCGAGGAAACAGCGCGGCCCACGTGGAACCCGGGCGACTTCTTCGGCGGCGTCTTCGGCGGAGCTTCAGCGCCCGCGACGGCGGCCCCCACGGCGAAGCCCTGACGCGATGGCGCTCGCCCGGCTCGTTCGCATCCTCGTGCTCGCCGCCGCGCTCGCGGCCGGCTCCGTCTCCGCCGCGGTCGCGCAGGAGGCCCGCGGGCACCTCGTGGTGATCGGCGGCGGCACGCGGCCGGCGTCGGTCAACACGCTCATCGCCCGCCTCGCCGGTGGCGCCAGGGGCCGGCTGCTCATCTTCCCGCAGGCCAGTGCGGTGGCGGAGACGGGGCCCGAACTCGCGACGGAGTTCCGCGCCCTTGGTGTGGGCACCGTCACGGTCATCTCCGCGGACCACGCCGCTGCCGACACCGACGCGGTACTGCGCCAGACCGACGGCGCCACCGGCGTCTATTTCGCTGGCGGCGATCAGAATCGCCTGATGGACGTGCTGCGCGGGACGAAGCTCGAAGCGCGGCTGCGGGCGCTGTATAGCGACGGCGCGGTCATCGCCGGCACGAGCGCCGGCGCGGCGGTGATGAGCCGCGTGATGATCACGGGCGACGAACAGCGCCCGCTCACGAAAGACCAGGACTGGCAGACGATCGAAGCGGGCAACGTCGTCACCGCGCCCGGCCTGGGCCTGCTCGACGACGTGGTGGTCGACCAGCACTTCGTGCGGCGGCGCCGCCACAACCGCCTCATCAGCCTCGTGCTCGAACAGCCGGCGCTGCTCGGCGTGGCCATTGACGAAGAGACGGCCACCTGGGTGAAGCCGGATCGCACGTTCGAGGTCGTGGGCAACGGCCCCGTGCTCGTGTTCGATGCGAAGGGCGCCACGACCGCGCGCGACGCCAGCGGCCCCGGGCTGCGCGGCTCGGACCTGCGCCTGCACGTGCTGCGCGCCGGCGCCGTCTACGACCTCGGCACGCGCGCCGTGCGCCGCAACGCCCCCACGCCCTGACGGCGCCCCGCTACTCGTCGCTCACGGGGATGGCGACGGTGCTCTTGATCTCGCGCAGCGCGAAGTTCGACTTGATCTGCTGCACGGCCGTGCTCGTGAACACGGCTTCCTTCAGAAAGTGTTCGTACTCGCGCGTGCTTCTGGCGACGACGCGCATCAGATAGTCCGCATCCCCGGTCATCGAATAGACGTCGAGCACTTCGGGACGCCGCAGCATCGTCTCTTCGAAGGCGCTGATGCCGGCGCGGTGGTGCTGGCTGAGCGTGACGTGGGCGAACACGGTGTCGTGGTAGCCGATGCGCGAGGCGTCGATGCGCGCCACATAGTCCTTGATCACGCCGCGCTGCTCGAGGCTCTTGAGCCGCCGCCACGTGGGCGAGGTCGAGAGCCCGATGCGCGCGGCCAGTTCCTGCACGGTGAGGCGGCCGTTCTCCTGCAGCGCCACCAGGATGGCGCGTTCGTAGTTGTCGAGCGTGATCCGCGTCTCGGCCATGAGCGTTACCCCGTTGTCGCGGCTCGGCGTGTCCCGAAACCCGCTTCTGACGGTAGAATATTCCCATAAAGTGGCCACTAAAGGCCACATATGACTCAATAAGGCCCATAACCAGACAAAACAGGGAACACTTGCCCCGGTTCCAGGGTGTACCGTTGTTCTTGCGGCGCGCGGGCCGCACGTGAGCACCCGGCGGAGGCCCTCGACATGGCAACTTCGGTGTCAGCACCAGGCAACGCGACCCCAACGGCCGGCACGGCCCGCGACTGGGCCGCCGTCGTGCACCTGCTGCACGTCTCCCGCGGCCTCGACCAGCTCGAAGAGCAGGTGCTGGTACCGCAGAAGAAGGTCATCTACCAGTTCTCCGCCCGCGGCCACGACCTCGCGCAGATCCTGCTCGGCCAGCGTCTGACCCACCGCCACGACGGCGCCTGCGGCTACTACCGCTCGCGCCCGCTGCTGCTGGCGCTCGGCGTGCCGCTCGAGGAAGCGCTCGGCTCGTCGATGGCCCGCGCCGGCGGCTATTCGGATGGCCGCGACATCGGCGTCGTCTTCAACTACCCCAACCCGAGCGGCCCCGCGGCGCTGCCGATGTGCGGCGGCGTCGGCTCGCAGTACACACCCACGGTGGGCTGGGCGCAGGCCGTCGAGTATCGCGAACGTGTGCTCGGCGATGCGGGCTATGCCGGCGCCATCGGGGTCGTGCTCGGCGGCGACGCCTCGGTCGCCACCAACGGCTTCTGGTCGGCGCTCACGATCGCCACCACGCAGAAGCTGCCGGTGCTCTTCTTCATCGAAGACAACGGCTACGGCATCTCCGTGCCGGGCTCGTTCCAGACCCCCGGCGCCGACATCGCCGCCAACCTCGCGAGTTTCGCCAATCTCCATGTGTTGAGCGGCGATGGCACGGAGCCCGCGGAAGCGGCCGGGCTCATCGACGACGCGCTCGCGCACGTGCGGTCGCGCAACGGTCCGTGCCTGCTGCGTCTGCGCGTACCGCGACTCGAAGGCCACAGCTTTCAGGACACGCAGACCTACAAGTCGCCGGAGGTAGTCGCGGCCGAATGGGCACGTGATCCGCTGCCGACGCTGAAGGCGTGGCTCGTGCCCTCGCGGATGAGCGAACGCACCTGGGACGCACAGGTGGCCCGCGCCGCCGCTGACGTGGAACGGGCGCGCGAGGCGGCCGAGGCCCGTCCGGTGGCCGATCCCGCCACGGTGACGCGCTTTGTCTTCTCCGATCCCGAGCCGCAGCAGCAGGGCGGCCTGCGCGCCGAGGGCGTGCGGCTGCCGGCCGGCACCGAGGTCGCCGCGCCCGAAGGGCCGCGCCTCAACATGGTGACGGCGGTGCGGCGTGTGCTCGACCACGAGCTCTCGGTGAATCCGCGCATGCTCGTCTTCGGCGAGGACGTCGGTCCCAAGGGCGGCGTGCATGCCGTCACCCTGGGCCTGCAGGACAAACACGGCGCCGCGCGTGTCTTCGACACGAGTCTCTCGGAAGAAGGCATCGTCGGGCGCGCCGTCGGCATGGCGCTCGCCGGTCTGCTGCCGGTGCCCGAGATCCAGTTCCGTAAGTACGCCGACCCGGCCGCCGAGCAGATCAACGACTGCGGCACGCTGCGCTGGCGCACGCACAATCGCTTCGCGGCGCCGATGGTGCTGCGGATGCCGGTGGGCTTCTTCAAGTGCGGCGACCCGTGGCACAGCCAGACCAACGAGGTGCAGTTCGTGCATGCGCCCGGCTGGAAGGTGGCCGTGCCCTCGAACGCCGAAGACGCGGTGGGCCTGCTGCGGGCCGCGCTGCGTGGTGACGACCCGGTGATGTTCCTCGAACATCGCGCCATGCTCGATGCGGCGTGGGCGCGGCGGCCGTATCCGGGCGACGACTACGTGCTGCCCTTCGGATGCGCGAAGGTGACGATGCGCGGCACCGACCTCACGATCGTGACGTGGGGCGCGATGGTGGAGCGCGTCGAAGACGCCGCGAAACAGATTGCCGCCGAGCATGGCCGGTCCGTCGAGGTCATCGACCTGCGCACGCTCATGCCGTGGGACCGCGAGACCGTGCTCGAGTCGGTGCGCAGGACGCGCCGCTGCCTCGTGGTGCACGAAGATCTGCGCTCGGCGGGCTTCGGCGCGGAAATCGGCGCGACCATCGCCGAAGACGCCTTCATGCACCTCGACGCGCCGGTCGCGCGCCTGACGATGCCCGACGTGCCCAGTCCCCACAACGCCGTGCTGCTCGACGCAGTCGTGCCGTCGGTGGCGCGCATCCGCGCCCGCGCCGTCGAACTGCTGGAGTTCTAGATGCCTGCCCCTGCCGCCGCGCTCGTGGACGTCCTGGCTCCGGTCGAGCAGGAAGGGACGAAGGCTTCGGTCAAGACCTGGCTCAAGCAGGTGGGCGACCGCGTCGAACTCGGCGAGCCGCTGCTCGAACTCGAAACCGATAAGGTGGCGATGGAAGTGACCGCTCCGGCCACCGGCGTGCTCGCCGAGATCCTCGTGGAGGATGGCGGCGAGGCCGAAAAGGGCGCGCTGCTCGGCCGCATCGCGGCGGGTGACGCGGCGGCGCCGGGCACGCCCGTGCCCACCGATACGCCGGCCACCCAGGCCTCGACCGTGGCGGCCGCGACCGCCGCCGGCGAGCCGCTCACGCGCTCGATCGCCACGTTCGATCCGGCGCTGCGTCTGTCTCCCGCGGTCCGCCGGCTGCTCATCGAAACGGGACTCGATCCGGCGACGATTCATGGCACGGGACGTGGCGGACGCCTCACCAGCACCGATGTCGAGCAGGCCGCCGCGCGACGCTCGAGTGCGCCGGCCGCCCCGCCGTCGCGCCCGGCAGGCACGGCCCTCGCGGCGGCACGCCCAGGCGCGGCTCCCGCGGCCCTGCCGGCCGGCCCCCTGACCGGCCGCCGCATCCCGCACGACACGATGCGCCGCCGCATCGCCGAACACATGGTGCGGTCGCTCACCACCGCCCCGCACGTCACGGCGATGTTCGAGGCCGACTTCAGCGCCATCATCGCGCACCGCGACGCCACCAAGGCGGCGTTCGTCGAGCGCGGCGTGCCGCTCACGCTCACGGCCTACATCGTGCTGGCGGTGGTCGAGGCGATGAAGGCCGTGCCCATCGTGAACAGCCGCTGGCACGACGACTTCGTGGAGGTCTTCGACGACGTCAACGTCGGCGTCGGCACGGCGCTCGGCGACAAGGGGCTGGTGGTGCCTGTCGTGCAGCGCGCCCAGTCGCTCTCGCTCATGGGCGTGGCCACGCGGCTGCACCAGGCCACCACGGCGGCGCGCGCCGGCACGCTCACGCCGGCCGACGTGCAGGGCGGCACCTTCACGATCTCGAACCACGGCGTATCGGGCTCGCTCACGGCCGCCCCCATCGTCATCAATCAGCCGCAGGCGGCGATCCTCGGCGTGGGCAAGGTGGAGAAGCGCGTGGTCGTGCGCGACGTGCACGGCGCCGATGCCATCCTCGTGAGGCCGATGAGCTACGTGACGCTCTCAATCGACCACCGTGTCATCGACGGCGCGCAGACCAACGCCTGGCTGACGCGCTTCGTGCAGGCAATCGAGACCTGGCCGGCGCCAGCCGGCGCCTGACGATGGCCCGCGCGCGCCGCACGCCGCTCGAGCACCTGCTGGATCACGTGCGCGCCGAGCCCTCGCGCACCTGGTCGATCATCATCTCGCTCTACGGCGACGCCATCGTGCCGCGCGGCGGCTCGGTGTGGATGGGCACCGTGCAGCAGTTCTGCGCGCACCTCGGCATCAGCGACGGCGTCGTGCGCACGGCGATGTCGCGGCTCGCGGCCGATGGCTGGCTCACGCGGCGCCGCGTCGGACGACTGAGCTTCTACGCCCTCAGCGACCGCGGTCAGCGGACCTTCCGTGATGCCGCCGCCCATATCTATGCGCAGCAGCCGCCCCGCTGGCACGGCGCCTACGACCTCATCATCGTGCAGGGACCGAGCGACCGCGACGCCCTGCGGGCCGACCTGGCGGCGGCCGGCTTCGGCGCCTTCGGTCCCGACATGTGGCTGGCGCCGGCCGGGCAGGCCCTGCCCGCCGGCCTGCCCGCCCACCTCACGCTGGCGCTCTCGGGCGACGACGCCTCGCAGCGCGCGCTCGCGGCACGCGTCTGGCCGATTGCCGAGATGGCGGCGGCCTACGAGCGTTTCCTCACGGCGTTCCGCCCGCTGCATGCCGCCGTCACCGCCGGTCGCAGCCTGAGCGACCTCGACGCGCTCGCCGCCCGCGTGCTGCTCGTCCACGAATACCGGCGTATCGTGCTGCGGGATCCGATTCTGCCGGCCGCAATCCTGCCCACGGACTGGCCAGGCGCGGCGGCGCGTCGGCTCTGCGCCGAGGTCTACAGCCGCGTCGTCCCGGGCGCCGAACGCTGGCTCGACGCGCATGCGCGCAGTGACGAGGGGGCGCCGCTGCCCCGCGCCCGCGACCTCCACCGGCGCTTCACCAGCTGAACCGCGGCTGGCACCGGGCGCGTCGATATGTTACAGAAACGGTTTGCGGCGCAACTTCCTGTCACATAAACTGGAAACAGTCAGGGGAGGCCGGATGTACGCACAGTCCCTCAACCAGCAGGTCGACAGCACCACCGGGCCGGAAGACGCCGACGCGGCCGCGCGCTTCCAGGCGCACATCGACGCCGAAGAACGCATCGAGCCGAACGACTGGATGCCGGCCGCCTACCGCCGCACGCTCGTGCGCCAGATCTCGCAGCACGCCCATTCCGAGATCGTCGGCATGCTGCCCGAGGGCAACTGGATCACCCGTGCCCCGTCGCTGCGCCGCAAGGCGGCCCTCATCGCCAAGGTGCAGGACGAATGCGGCCACGGCATGTACCTCTACGCCGCCGCCGAGACGCTCGGCGTGACGCGCGAACAGCTCGTCGACGAGCTGCTGGCCGGCAAGGCGAAATACTCGTCGATCTTCAACTACCCCACGCTCACGTGGGCCGACATCGGCGCCATCGGCTGGCTGGTGGACGGCGCGGCGATCATGAATCAGATCCCGCTCTGCCGCTGCTCGTATGGCCCGTACTCGCGCGCCATGATCCGCGTCTGCAAGGAAGAGTCGTTCCACCAGCGCCAGGGCTACGAGATCATGCTCACGCTGGCCCGCGGCACTGCCGCGCAGAAGGCCATGGCGCAGGACGCGCTCAATCGCTGGTGGTGGCCGTGCCTCATGATGTTCGGGCCGCCAGACGCGCAGAGCCAGCATTCGGACGCCTCGACGCGCTGGAAGATCAAGCGCTTCTCGAACGACGCGCTGCGGCAGAAGTTCGTGGACGCCACCGTGCCGCAGGCGCACTTCCTGGGCCTCACGCTGCCCGACCCGGCCCTGCGCTTCAACGAGGCGACGAGCCACTGGGAGTTCGGCGAGATCGACTGGAACGAGTTCAAGCAGGTGCTGGCCGGCAACGGCCCCTGCAATCGCGACCGGATGGCGGCCCGCCGCGCCGCGCACACGAACGGCGAATGGGTGCGCGATGCCGCGCTCGCCTACGCCGCCAAGGAACGCGCCCGCGCCGCTGCCGCGGCTGGCGCCGCCTAGGAACGCCGTCATGTCCACACCGACCACGCCGCTCTGGGAAGTGTTCATCCGCAGCCGCACCGGCCTCGCGCACAAGCACGTGGGCTCGCTGCACGCGGCCGACGCCACGCTCGCCGTGCAGGCCGCGCGCGACCTCTACACACGCCGCGGCGAAGGCACGTCGGTGTGGGTCGTGCCGTCGAGCGCCATTACCGCGTCGGACCCCGCCGACAAGGGAATGATGTTCGAGCCGGCCGACTCGAAGGTCTACCGCCATCCCACCTTCTACGAGGTGCCCGACGAGGTCGGGCACATGTAACGGCCGACGCCGATGTACACCGGCTCCATCACCGTCGCCGATACGCCGCTCCTCCGCTGCGTGCTCGGCCGCGCCGACGACGCGCTCGTGCTCGGCCACCGCCTCTCGGAATGGTGCGGCCATGGGCCGCTGCTCGAAGAGGACATGGCGCTCAGCAACATGGCGCTCGACCTCATCGGCCAGGCGCGCGCCCTCTACACCTACGCCGGCGAGGTCGAAGGCGCCGGCCGCGACGAAGACGCCTACGCCTACCTGCGCGACGTCACCGGCTACGCCAACCTGCTGCTCGTCGAACAGCCGAACGGCGACTTCGCGCGCACCATCGTGCGGCAGTTGCTCTTCTCGGCCTTCATCGATCCGTACTGGCGCGCGCTCATGGCCAGCTCGGACGCGACGCTGGCCGCCATTGCCGCCAAGGCCGAGAAGGAATCCGCCTATCATCTGCGCCACGCCTCGGAGTGGACGGTTCGCCTGGGCGATGGCACGGCGGAGAGTCATGCGCGGGCCCAGCGCGCGCTCGACGAGTTGTGGCCCTTCACCGGCGAACTCTTCACGGTGCCGGCCGGCGAACGCGCGCTCATCGACGCGGGCATCGCGGTCGACCCCGAGACGCTGCGCGCCCCCTGGCGCGCCACCGTGACCCGCGTCGTCGAACGCGCGACGCTCACGCTGCCCGCCGACGGCTGGATGCAGCGCGGCGGCCGCGAGGGCCGCCACAGCGAACACCTGGGCCACCTGCTGAGCGACCTGCAGTATCTGCAGCGCGCCATCCCTGGAGCCACGTGGTGACCCCACCGCCGCCGGGCGATCTGACGGCGCTCTGCGCCGCGGTGCGGCGCGTCGCGAGCACCGTCGTCGACCCCGAGATCCCGGTCATCTCGATCGCCGATCTCGGCATCCTGCGCGAGATCGTGGTGGCTGGCGATCACGTGGAAGTGCGCATCACCCCCACCTACTCGGGCTGCCCGGCGATGCACATGATCAAGTCGGAACTCGAGCAGGCCTTCGCCACGGCCGGCCTGGCGCCGGTGCAGGTGCGGCTCGTGCTCTCGCCCGCCTGGACCACCGACTGGATCACCGAGACCGGCCGCCGGCAACTGCACGACTACGGCATCGCGCCGCCCGCGCCCGGCGGCGATCGCACGGCACTCTTCGGCACGACGACGGTGCCCTGCCCGCGCTGCGGCTCGACCGACACGACGCAGCTGGCCGCGTTCGGCTCGACGGCGTGCAAGGCCCTGTGGCGCTGCGCCACCTGCCGTGAGCCGTTCGACTACTTCAAGTGCCACTGACACCCCGTCCCATGGCCAGCGCGATCCCCCGCTTCCACCGCCTCAGCGTGCGCGATGTGCGCCGCGAGACGAATCACGCCGTGTCGATCGCCTTCGACGTACCAGCGGCGCTGGCTGACGACTACGCCTTCACGCCGGGCCAGTACCTGACGCTGCGCACGACCATCGACGGCGAGGACGTGCGCCGCTCCTACTCGATCTGCGCCGGTGCCGATGACGGCGAGCTGCGGGTGGCGGTCAAGGAAGTCGAACAGGGCCTGTTCTCGCGCTGGGTGAACCAGTCGCTGCGGCCCGGCGATACGCTCGAGGTGATGACGCCCACGGGCCGCTTCGGCGCCGGGGCGACGACGCCAGGCGGCGTCTATGTGGCGTTCGTCGCCGGCTCCGGCATCACGCCGGTGCTCTCGATCGTGCGTACCGTGCTGCAGCGCGAGCCGTCCAGCCGCTTCTTCCTCTTCTACGGCAACAAGAGCGCCGCCGACATCCTGTTCCGCGAGTCGCTCACCGAACTGAAGGACCGCTTCCTCGACCGTCTGGCCGTGCTGCACGTGCTGTCGCGCGAGGCGCAGGACGTGCCGCTCCTGAACGGCCATCTCGACGGCGCCAAGGTGCGGGCGCTGCTCGGCACGATGGTGCCGGCGGCGAGTGTGGATCACGCCTTCATCTGTGGCCCGGCGGCGATGATTGACGACGTGCAGGCGACGCTGCGCGACCTGGGCCTGCCCGAGGCGCGCATTCACGTCGAGCGTTTCGTCTCGAGCGAAGGTGGACGGCCGCGCCGCGCC